>CAZTSI010000020.1:0-56841 GCA_964616755.1 uncultured Saprospiraceae bacterium
GGGTTGGGATTACCTGATGGAAGATGAGATGCGCGATTTGTGGTATCGCAATAAAGCGTATCAATCGTTTGATCGCTTAGCCAGTGATTATCCTCGCGTAGCGGGTCATACGCTTTGGCATTTTCTCGCGGAAGAATATGGTCAAACTTCTATTACAACACTGCTTTATTTGATGCGTTTACGCAATGAATTAGACGAAAACGTTGAATTCATTTTTGGTTTCAATTTCAAAAAGCTAAAGCGTGATTGGGCTATGTTTTATCGGGCGAAGTATGGCAGAGAAGAGGGAGTATTTACCTCGTCCGACACACTACCTTCGTATAAAGAAGGTTTTTCTCGTTGGTTTCCTAAATCACAGTTTAGAATTAGTCCCGACGGATCAAAAATGATCTATACGGTAAATCGAGAAGGGCGGGCAATAACACATCTCTTGGATATTGTCTCTGGAAACAAGGAACGAATTTTTACTGCTGGTAGCCTTGATGCTGTTCAACAACCTGATTACAATTATCCTATTGTCTGTTGGCATCCTTCGCGTCCCGAAATTACGCTGGCTATAGAATTTCAAGATGTCATTAGGTTGATAAAAATTGATCTTGAAACGATGGAAACAATCGAGCAGGATATACCCGAAAATATCCAGCGCATTTATAATATCGACTATATTTCTGATGATGAATATATGATGAATGGCGCCATTAATGGATATTCTGAACTTTTTAGCTATCGTGCTAGGAGTCGTAATGTTAAACAAATCACCAAAGACTATTATGATGATATGGACGCCAGTTATGTGAACATTGGTGGTCAATGGGGAATTCTATTTGCTTCTAATCGTCCGACGCCCGATATATTTCCGGTTGAGTTAGACACGAGCCCTACAACCTTAAATTTCGATCTCTTTTTTCTGCCTGATGGAGCAGATCTCGCTCTTAAACTTACCAACACCCCCGATGTGCACGAAGAGCAACCTAGGCTCATTAACGGTCACTTTATAAGTTATCTCTCCAGCTTTAACGGAATTAAGAACCGCTGGGTGCTAGATCTCAACTCGCGACGAGCCCCATATCAACACACCAATTTAGATAGAAATATCATAAATCATGATGGTGTTGTTGACGATAAACTTATCGTATATCAATCCTATGTAGACGGCACGTATAGATTGTTCATGGAGCGACCCAACTGGAATGAAAGTCGCTCGGCGTATTATACTACCGCTTCTCAAGCGGTTGAGTTTCTTGAACAACAAAATGCTCAGGAGCCGTCATCTTCGAAAGGGGTCAAGAGCTTTTCCAAGTTTATTTCAAGGTTTCCAGATCCAGATGTTCTAGAGCCCCTTGAATCCAACGCGCGGTTTAAACTTAGTAATAAAGACTTCATTACGGTCAAAAAAAAGAATCTCGAGCAAAAGCTACACAAGTTTATACCCTCTCAAGCGGTGGCCTCTCGTCGGAAATTTAAGTTAGAAGAAATAAGCCTGCGTGCAGACAATTCCATTCTTTTTGAAGGCTTAGAATCTTACACTGGTCGCGATCCCACAACAGAAATACAAGAGCCTGGTGTTTTGGCAAAAGCTGTAGCTAAAGACATGTATGAAGATTTTGGAGTCCAAATGGGCATCAGGTTGCCGTTTGACTTTAGAGGCTCTGAGCTTTTTGCCATTTATGACGATAGGCGCAAACGCATTGACCGGAGAATATCAATTTATAGACAACAGAAATCGATGGATTTTCCCTTTGGTAATATCGTTCAACGCGAACGTTCGATTACAACCTTAGGCCAATATCGCTTGAGCTACCCCTTTGATACGTATCGATCCGTTCGCGCCACGGGTATGCTCCGGCAAGATCGACTCTTTTTTCTTAATAGCGATCCCACTGCGTATGAAGCCCCCCGCATCAATGAACAACGAGCTAGTATTCGACTGGAATATATCTATGATAATACCCTCGGGGTTGATCTGAATTTAATCGTCGGATCACGATACAAGTTTTATACCGAAGTAATCAATAGATTTGATTTGCGCATATTTGATGGATTTAGTTTCATGCCCAATACGGGTTTTACGGCGGTGTTCGGTTTTGATGCGCGTCATTATTTGCCCGTTTTGCGCCATAGTATTTTGGCTTTTCGTGGGGCGGGCGCTAGTTCATTAGGAAGTGACAAGGTATTATACTTTGTTGGTGGAACAGACGGTTGGTTGGCGCCACAGTTTAATGATCAGGTCTCCGTGCCACAAGGTGATAACTTTGCCTTTCGTACCAACGCCCCTAATTTGAGAGGATTTAATAATAATACACGCAATGGGCGTACCTTCTTCCTTGGAAGTACTGAACTGAGAATTCCAATCTTCAAATATTTCAGTCGTAGCGAGTTAAAGTCTAAATTTCTGCGCAATGTGCAGCTTGTGGGCTTTGTTGATGGTGGCTCTGCGTGGCATGGATGGCTGCCCAACAAAGGAAATAACCCATTGAACACCGTCACTATCAACAGTACTCCGGGGGTCTCGGTGTTGTTAGATTTGGGTCGGAGCAATTTTATATACAGCTATGGCGTCGGTATGCGTATCAATCTGCTCGGCTATTTTGTTCGTGCTGATTATGGTTGGGGTGTGGATGGAGGTTTTGTCGACCAGCCTAAGCTCCACATTTCCTTGGGTACCGATTTTTGACGCTTAGACCTCTATTATCTTGTCTTCATAAATACCATATACGCTATCTTCTTTCTTCTTTTTGATGAGGCTCATACCCGTAAATTCACCAAAGGCTGGCAATATGCCGATTTGCTGTTGAAAATGAAAACAAGGTAATCGTAAGCTTTTAAGTGCTGGTGCAGAAAGACGAATGGCAGGATGAAGATGCCCTGCGAGGGTATAATATCCATCTTTTACCTTTGGAATATGCGTCAAATAAAACGGCCCCAAAGCAATCCCTTCTGTATGAATTTGATCAAAAACTTGGTCAAACGTCATTTTAGGCAAAATGTCATGATTTCCGACGACCAGTTCAAAGCTCGTCTTGTTGTTGCGCGAAGTTAACGCTCTAAACTGTTCCCAGTCTTTATTGTATCGACTGTGAAAGAGATCACCTAAAAAGATAAGCCGCTTGGCTTCAAACTTGTGCACTAACATTTGGATTTTATCAAAATTCAGCTGCCCCGCTATCGCAGGGACGCCAATACCCGCTTGTCTAAAATGTTGCACTTTGCCCAGATGAACATCTGCGACAAGTAAAATATCTTCATCAAGCCAATAGATTGCCTTCTCGGCTAGTAATACCAACCTTTGTCCACACAAGCTCGTCTCTAACAACTGTTGCGATTTATCTACTCGTCACTTTCGCCTTCTCCTCCAGCTGGCGCGAAGCCCGACGCATAGTGAGCTTTAATTTTTTCTCCTATTTCGGCAGCTACTTCGGGGTTGTCGGCCATAAATTGCTTCGCGGCTTCACGACCCTGCGCAATTTTAGTATCGTTGTAAGCGTACCAAGAGCCGCTCTTTTGTATGATATTTAAATCTGTACCTATGTCAACGATTTCGCCAGTACGCGAAACGCCCTCGCCAAAAGTAATCTCAAAGTTGGCGATTCTAAATGGTGGCGCTAGTTTGTTTTTTACGACTTTTACTTTGATCGGATTTCCAGTAATATTGCCGTCACGATCCTTGATGGACGTGCCTGACTTTCTAATATCTAAACGCATTGAGGCATAAAACTTAAGCGCATTCCCCCCTGTTGTTGTCTCTGGATTGCCAAACATCACCCCAATTTTTTCTCTCAACTGATTGATAAAAATACAACAACATCCAGTTCGTCCAATCGTGGCAGTCAGTTTGCGTAATGCTTGTGACATCAATCGTGCTTGAAGACCCATTTTTGAGTCTCCCATTTCACCTTCAATTTCACTGCGTGGGGTAAGAGCGGCTACCGAGTCAATGACAATAATGTCAATGGCACCAGAACGAATTAGGTTTTCTGTTATTTCAAGGGCTTGCTCGCCATTGTCTGGCTGCGAAATAAGCAAGTTTTCTGTATCTACCCCCAAGGCTTGGGCATAAGTTCTGTCAAACGCGTGCTCAGCATCTATAAACGCGGCTATACCTCCTTGTTTTTGTGCCTCTGCAATAGCATGAATAGCGAGTGTTGTTTTTCCAGAAGACTCTGGTCCATAGATCTCAACAATTCTTCCTTTAGGAAATCCGCCAATACCCAAAGCTATATCTAAGCTTAGCGAGCCTGTAGGTATGACCTCTGCATTAACCACAGGTTTATCTCCCAACTTCATGATGGTTCCCTTTCCGTAGGTCTTTTCAAGCTTGTCAAGGGTCAATTTAAGTGCCTTTTGCTTTTCGTCTTTCTCTTTTGACATCTGTTATTATCTCATTATTTAGCCCACAAAGATAATGCATCCGTGGGGGGTTTTTTTGTTTGTTTTCCTGCTTCTTGTTCTTTTAATCCGTTTGGATAAAATATTATCGTTTTCTGATTGACTTATAGCAATTATTGGCATCTCTTGGTCAAATATTTAAGAGTTTGCGTATCTTTTCGGCATGTTAGAAATTTCTTTTTTTTAAACCAAATCAATAGACAGAATATGTGTAGATTCTTATTGTTTTCCGTTGCCGTTCTTTTAACACTTAGCTCGTGCGTAAGTAAAAAGTCATTTATCGCCCTCCAAGATGAGCTAAGTGCCGCTAAAAAAGATACCGAAATTTGTAATGCCGACCTCCGTTTGTTGCTGGCTAAGGTCGATGAATGCGAAAAGGAAAAAAGTGCACTACAGGCTCAACTTGGTTCATCAGAACAAACCACAAATTTGAGACAAGAACAAATCGTCGACTTAAGAGCTCAGATCGCAGATCTTCAATCGCTTAGAGATCGTCAAATGACGCAAGTCGGCGACTTAACCATTTTATCTCAGTCTGCTAATGAGAATATCCGTGAAACGCTATCTCAACTCCAAGGAAAAGACCAATATATCAAAATCCTTCAGGCTGCAAAAACTAAAACAGACTCTATTAATCTTGCGTTGGCCCTTAACTTGAAAAGCGTGTTGAGCGACGGTATCGCCGACAACGACGTTGAAGTTACGGTGGATAAAACCGTCGTGATGATTAACCTTTCAGACAAAATGCTCTTTCGCAGTGGCAGTGCAACTATCACTAGTCGCGCGGATGAAGTGTTAGGTAAAATCGCCCAAATTGTGAAGTCTCGCCCGGGTTTTGATGTTATGGTAGAGGGTTATACCGACAATGTTCCAATTAAGAACTCTTGTATCGAAGACAATTGGGATCTTAGCGTCAAACGTTCTACGTCGGTTGTCAGGACTCTTCAGAAAAGGTTTGGCATCGACCCAAATCGCCTCATTGCTGCTGGTCGAGGAGAATATAACACGCTCGCTGATAATAGTACAGCTGATGGTAGATCAACCAACAGGCGAACGCGTATCATCATCATGCCACAATTGGATGAGTTTTACGACCTTTTAAATCCTGAAAAAGTCCCTAAATAAGCCTTTGTACTTCCCAACATGTAAAGAATAATCATCAACCACATATTTCAATCCTGTCTTGCGCGGCATCTTGAAGGATCAAGATGCCGCGTTTTATTTGTATTTTCTTCTGCCCCTTTGATCGTCTTTTTGTCTATTTTAGTAGCAAAATGACTTTACACATGATTCGCCTTTTATCTTATATCTTCCTAATACTACTTATTTCTTGTAAGCCCAATGCCTCTGATACTTCGGTGTCGGAGCTTAGAGTTAACTCTTCTGCGCTGCCAAAGGATGACAAGATACTCTACGATGTTCTACAAACGGTCGTAGTTAAGCCAGACAATGCTGAATATAAAAGTGTAGCGGCTGACGACATCAATCGTAAAATTGTTAATACGGCATTGCCTCCTAACGAGATTATTATGCTGTATCACAATATTTCTCCCGATGATCTGCGCGAAGGAAAACAACAACTAGAAATAAACAACACCGATTTGGCGCATGGCTGGTATGAAATTTCTCTAGTGCACGAAAACATGTTGGATGACGCGTTGAGAAGTAAAAAAATCTATATGCTCCTGCGTCCCTCTGGTGACGGGTTCATTGTTTATAGTATCCGCGAACAGTATAAGTGCCAGCAAAAACGCGGATCGCAGGATTGGTCAAAAAATCAGTGTTCTTAATAAGCGTTGATAAAATGTCCAAATTCAAACAAATCTTTTTCTCTAGACATCATAATTCAGTTTGAACAATGATTGCCAACAAAACCTAGCAGGCCGTCCTCTAAGGTAGAACCTCGTGTATCTCACATGTACATTGTGATTTTTCAGTCCTCGAGCGCCCGCCCTCTCCGAATGGCAATTTTGACGAATTGACAATTTATTCTACTGCGGAACGATAACGATGTTCTGTTCTTTTGGCTATATTTGGTGTGGTTTTGCCCGTTGTGGCACACAGTTAGATGCATACATGAGCCATATGGGTCATGCGCGTATACAGAGGTTGTCGCTCAATTGCACGTTGAAAAATGGAATTCTGAAGGTATGAATGATTCCCCCTCACACTATAATTTTGAAATATGAAAAAAAAGGAACTCGCAGAATTTACCACGGAAAAACTAAGGTCTAAAATAAAGATCCTGAGAGGTACTCTTATAATAATGAGCGCTTTAGTTGTTCTATATCTTATTTTTTTTATATACAAACTTGCGATTGGAACTTGGGAAGCTAACAATACTCTAGGGACAGTAATGTTAGGAATGTTGGTGGTTGTGATTTCAACAACAACTATTCAATATGGACGTATAGCTAAAATATTGCAACATCGAAATGAAGAGAAATAAATGAGATACAGCTGAGTTTTCGTCGTAGCTTAAAGCCTTGCGATCAAAATGCTGTTGAACGCAACCTTCGGTAGCGGTGCCAAGCGAAGGAAAGAGAGAAATTTAAACTCTGGGAATAGCAAAGGAAGTCTATAGAATTTAATACTTGTAAATCTTATAATTAGCCGTGATAAAGCCTATTAATTGTAAATGTTCGATCAATTTTATGAAGGATTTGGTTGTTTAGTTGCTGCAAGAGCCCCTAACCACATTGTCTACTCTACTGAACAAATTTTGATTTTGAGTTTCCGTCTTATAATATTCCCTTGATGGATTTCTTCTGTTTACACAATATTAGCTAGATATATCCCTTGCTGAAAACTTTAGTTTTGCGTTATTTTCGCTGACCGCTGAAAATAGACGAAAATGGAAACAATAATAATTTATTAAGCTACAGAAAACCAGAAATGGAAAAAGTAAACCTGAACCAGAAATTAGAATTATTTACCGATCATTGGAATCCAAAAATCGTTGGAGAATTGAATGGACAACACGTTAAACTTGCAAAGCTAAAAGGCGAATTTGTTTGGCATAAACACGACGACGAAGATGAATTATTTTTCGTAATCAAAGGAAGTTTTAAAATAGAATACCGAGATAAAACTATAGATGTAAACGAAAACGAATTTTTAATTGTTCCTCGCGGTGTTGAACACAGACCAGTTGCTGACGAGGAGGTGTCAATTATGCTTTTTGAACCAGCAACAACTTTAAACACCGGAGATACTAAAGGCAAATTAACAAGGCACGTTTTGGACAGATTATAACAAAAGAATCCAAAAATTAACCATAAGATAATCGAAACTCAAAAATATATAACACCACGTAAGAATCCATTGCTTTTAGAAAAAACCGCTCGACCCATCGAGTAGAGGGCTTTGCCCTTAAATAGCGCCCTAGTGCGCCATTCAGCTTTATCCCGTATTTGTCAGAACCGCTGTGCGTGCACCGCACATTATACTCGATGTGAGCCGTGATTTAGTGACGGCTAAGATCCTTTGAGCCTCATATAAAACAATCCTAATCTGCTTTCGTATAAAGAGGCCCCCTATCGGAAATGCCCTTATTTCTAAATATTCCTCTTTCAATTTTAAAAGCTATTTTAGCGAAAGATTTGCCTTTCGTGACACGCACAGCACCTATACGCAAGCAGAGCTTAAGGTCTTCTATGAAAGTGAAGTACAATGTCTAAGTTCAGTTCTGAAAAAAACAGTCTGCATCTAGGTGCAAACCATCGTACATCATCTAGAATATCTATTAGTCTACCTAAAGAAAACGTATAATGAAAAATACAAAAGAAAACGTGGTTTGGATTACAGGTGCTTCGTCTGGTATTGGCAAGGCTATGGCCTTTGAGTGGTCAAGATTAGGCTATAAAGTGGTACTATCTGCTAGACGCAATGAATTATTAGAAGAGATCGCTCTTGATATTCGGAATGCTGGCGGAGAAGCATTGGTTTTCCCGGTTGATATTATGGAAGAAAAATCAATAGAAGATGTCGTTCAAAGGATTATATTCGCTTGGGGCCGTCTAGATATTGCTATAGCTAATGCCGGTTTTGGTGTTTTTGGAAGTATAGATACGTTGACGGCTAATGATTGGAGCCGACAATTACAAGGCAATGTCACAGGACTAGCCTTGACTGTAAAATATGCCCTACCACATTTGAAGCAAAACCAAGGTCGCATTGGTTTAGTCGGCAGTGTAGGTGCATATCTTCCAAATCCTAATGTCGGGGCCTATGGTGCTTCAAAAGCTGCTGTTCATTCCATTGGTCTAACCTTGCAGGTTGAGTTAATGGGTACTGGCGTGAGTTGTACCACCATACACCCAGGATTTGTTGTCTCTGAAATTGCCAGAATAGATAATGAAGGCGTTTGGCATCCTGAACGTCATGATCCACGTCCATCAAATTTAATGTGGCCAACGGATAAAGCAGCGAAAGTTATGGTGAAGGCTATCATTAAGAGAAAAAGAAATTATGTTTTCACTACCCATGGCAGAGTTTTTGTCTGGTTACAGCGCTGGTTACCAGGTGTGGTTAGAACCATATTATCAAAAGGGCCAAAACCTGAATAATACAAGATCATTGATCCAATTACAGTAACCAATTTAAAAAGGTAAGCTAAGCGCAAAGCACCATCTTTGTGCTTGCTGGGTTCCGCGCCATTTATCTCCGAAAACTGGTCAGTTTTAAGTTCTGTTATTCGTAGGCAGTTCAGTGATAAAATACAGGCTTGCATACTGCTGAAAAACGTTTGTGCATCATTGTATAAAGCCAACGCCCAGTAATAGATCTTGGATTTTTGCCGTCTATGACCTTTTCAAACATAACAAGGCTTTGTATGAAAAGAATGTATGACGTTCTGAATGAAAAGGATATTTCGCAAACTTGGCTGGCGAACAAGTTGAACGAGTGCTACAATACCATTAACGAGAATGCTCAAAACGTAAGACAATTGAGCATTAAAGATTTAACGAAGGTCATTCCTTCTTAAAGCCTTTACAAATTCTTTTTCCAAAAAATTAGTCAACAAGTCAAAAAGGCTAGGTCTTCTTTGCTATAAATTTATTGTAAGCATCACACACCTTAACTTCTGTGTTTTCGTTTAAATAGCTATTTTTGAATAAACTACTCATACAACACCATGTTTCGATTGAAATCTGCTCTTTTGCTAAGTTCCTTGATCTCCCTATCGTTCGCACCTTTAGACTTTGCTCAACCAGACGAGAACGAACTTGCCTTTGAGGTGAATAAGATATTTCCTGCGCTATCTATTTCTCGTCAAGAAGCCGTCTCCGCGCAACGTCTCTCTGACGTAAACAGACAGTTCAAGCCATCGTGGGTAAAAGAGTATTATTCTGTTGAAATAACCACCATCCATAAAGGCGAGTCACGCATAGCTGCTAGCAAGAATGATGTGCTTACTGCCGAGCAAAAAGATCATCTGTTAACTGCCGATGCCGCCGAGCCAATTTCGGTCAGTATAGACTACTTGCCAGAAAATAACTTGCAAAAAAATATGGCGAAGACTATGCATTTTGACTTTTCGGTGAATCCCGACAATGATGCCCTTTTTTTAGCGGGAAAAACAGCCTTGTATAAATACCTCAAACAAGAAGCTATTGACAAAATAACAATGAGCCACACGCTCTCTAAAGATCTTGCGGCCATCACCTTTACCATCAATGAAAACGGTAGCGTTATCGACGCACACATTTTTGAGACTTCTAAGCAGACAGCCATAGACCAAATCTTGTTAGAGGCGATTTGTAATATGCCCAATTGGTCTCCCGCCATGTATGCTAATGGTCTAAAAGTAAAACAGGCTTTTGCCCTTACCGTAGGCAACCAAGAAAGCTGCGTTGTCAACTTATTGCAAACCCGCAAGCTGCCTCGCAATTAAGCCCTCTTCTTTGGGCCGCATCCTATATTCAACACGTGATTCTGGTTGATGTGACCCTATAATTGGTTTGTTGCGTTGTGAGAAGATGCGCCAAACAAAGCCTTTAACATGAACATGGGGCAATGCCAGTGCTGATTAGCCTTCCATACATTTGGAGTTGACCACGTTAGATAGGCAGAGCATTTTGTCTCGGCTTCTTATTGTTAGGCAATGCTATTAACAGTTAAACGATTATATATAAAAAGCGATCATCTTCTCCTTCGAAGTGTGCAGTTAACTGAAACATCTCCGCATCCCAAGAGCTTCTTTAGACGCTATAAAATTCTTCTTTATCCTTATTGTCAATTTTGCCTTGCCAGGCCCTTTAAATGTATACAACTAAGGCTATATTTGACAACTTTTTCATTTACAACATCCGCATATGAATCAATTCATTGTTTTCTTCCTACTGCTCGGCTCTTTTAGTCTTTCTGCCCAAGAAGAAGCAAACTGGCTACGGCATGTTTCAATATCCCCAGATGGTCAGCAGATCGTATTTACCTATAAAGGAGATCTGTTTAAAGTGCCCGTCACAGGAGGAGTAGCTACGCAACTTACTTTTCATGTAGCGCATGATTATTATGCCATATGGAGTAAAGATGGCTCTAAAATAGCTTTTGCCTCAGATCGCTATGGCAATTTTGATGTGTTTGTCATGGACGCCACTGGTGGCCCTGCAGAGCGCCTGACATATCACAGCAATAACGAATTACCCTATACCTTCTCTGCCGACGATCGTCAAGTTATTTTTGGTGCTGTCCGCCAAGATGATTTCAAACATCGACAATATCCCACAGCGGCACAGCCAGAATTGTATGCCGTCGGTGTGATGGGAAGTCGTATAGATCAATTATTGACCCTCCCCGCTGAATATGCGCAAGTCAACAAAGCCGGGACAAAAATGCTATATCATGACAAAAAGGGATATGAAGATGAATGGCGAAAACATCACACATCATCAATCACCAGAGATGTTTGGTTATTCGACATGGTAGAAAACACCCATATCCAACTCACCACGCATAATGGAGAAGACCGACAGCCAATATTTACCGACGACGAATCTGGTTTCTACTTTCTTAGCGAGTCACCTGGCAGCTTTAATGTATTTAAGACCAGTTTTGCCAAGCCAACAGAACGAATACAGCTCACACAATTCGGCTTGCACCCCGTGCGCTTTTTGAGTTATGGTGGCGGAACGCTCTGCTTTGGTTATGATGGAGATATTTATACCATGAAAGAAGGAGCCCCGCCTTCTAAAGTTCCCTTAACGATCCGAACGCAAGAGACAACAAATGACGACAAATTTATAAGCGTCTCAAGCGGAGTTCGAGAAATGGCCATATCGCCCAATGGCAAAGAGATTGCGTTCATTGCTCGCGGCGAAGTTTTTGTCACCTCAACTGATCATAGCTTTACCAAACGCATTACCAATACTCCTGAGCAAGAACGATTTGTGACATGGTCTAGCGATGGTAAGTCTGTCATCTACAGTAGCGAGCGCAATAGCAAATGGTCTATCTATGAAACCAAAAAACAAAGAGATACGGAACCCTACTTTTTTATTTCAACCCTACTTACAGAAAACACGCTGGTGGAGTCGGATAAAGACAACTACTTGCCCGAGATGTCACCAGATGGCACTTCAATAGCCTATGTCACCGGACGGCGCGAAATCAGTATCATGAATCTTAATACACGCGCCACAAAGACTATCTTGAATGCAAAAGAACTCATTCACACGTCCGATGGAGATCAGTATTTCAAATGGAGTCCGGATAGCAAGTGGTTACTAATTGATTGGAGCCTTACGTTGAGCAATAATGACGTATTACTGGCGAAGGCGGACGGGAGCGAAAAAGTCAACCTAACCAAAAGCGGCTATATCGATGCTAATCCAAAATGGGTCAATGGTGGTAAGCAGATGCTTTGGTATAGCAATCGAGATGGTCTAAAGAGTTATGCCACGAGCGGACAATCAGAGTTAGACGTGTACACCATGTTTTTTGATAAAGAAGCTTGGGATACGTACCGCCTGAGTGAGGAGGACTTTAAGCTAGAAAAAGAACTTAAAGAGGCTAACGACAAAAAGAACAAAAAAGAGGCTAACGACAAAAAAGAAGACGAGAAAGAAGAAAAGAAAGACTCTGTCAAAACCTTGAATTTTGATTGGGATCGGATGGAAGATTATACCTCCCGACTCACAATTCATTCCTCCAAGCTTGGAGATGCTGTACTGTCTAAGGATGGCGAAAAACTTTATTACCTAGCTAGGTTTGAAGACAATTTCAATTTGTGGGTAACAGAGCTAAGAACCAAGGAAACTAAAATAGCGATGAAGCTAGATGTCAACTATGGCGCGCTCGAATGGGATAAAGAGCAAGAAAATCTCTACCTGTTAGCTGGTGGGAAAATCTATAAAATAGATCCCGACAAAGGCGACAAAAAGCCAATCGCTATGGATGGTGAAATTGTATTCGATAAAGAAGCAGAGCGCCAAGCGATGTTTGATCACGTATGGAACCGCACAAAGAATATCTTTTATCATTCCAACTTTCATGGCATAGATTGGCCACAAATGCGAACTGAATATCAAAAGTATATTCCGTCCATTGGAAATTCATACGAGTTTGCCGAAATGCTCTCCGAAATGCTAGGAGAATTGAACGTATCGCATGCGGGGGCACGATATGGCGGTGCAGGACTAGAGAATGCTGATAATACAGCTTCTCTTGGCGTCTTTATGGATTATGGTCACAAGGCAGCAGGGCTTTTGATTGATGAAATTATAAGCGGGGGGCCATTAGACAAAGCAGAATTGAAGATCAACGCTGGCGATATCATTGAAAAAATCGATGGGGAGGAGGTGTCCGCAGGTTCAGACGTAGCTCGCTACCTCAACCGTAAAGTAGATAAATTCACACTGCTCGATGTCTATCACCCTACTACAGGAAAACGAGATCAAGTGATCGTAAAGCCCATCAGCCTCCGCGTTGAAAATGAGTTGCTATACAAAAGATGGGTTAAAACCAACCGTGAGGAGGTTGTAGAAAAGAGTAAGGGCCAATTAGGTTATGTGCATATTGCTGGTATGAGTGATGGTGAATATAGAAACACATATGAATCAATGATGGGTCGTTTCTTTGACGCTAAGGCGGTCATCATTGATACAAGATTTAACGGTGGCGGAGATTTGGTGGCAGATTTGGCCATGTTTTTTACGGGCGAGCCGTTTATTTCTTATGAGACTGAAGCGCGTGTTGTCGGCGGTGAGCCTACATCTAGATGGACAAAGCCCACATTGGCCATGTTTAATGAAAGTATGTATTCGGATGGCCATTGTTTTGCTTGTGGGTATACAGATTTGAAGCTTGGCATGACGGTTGGTATGCCCGTCCCTGGCACTTGTAGTTTTGCTGGTTGGGAAGGGTTGCCGAATGGTAGTTGGTGGGGTGTGGTACCGATTAGTGCTAAAGATAAGCAAGGTCGATGGATGGAGAATAACCAAACAGAGCCTAAAATTTTGGTCAAAAATATGCCGGGCAAGATTGATAAGGGCATAGATCAACAATTAGAAGTGGCCATTACTGAGTTGATGAAGGTGGTTGAAAAATAGTTCAGAAAGTGCTGGTGCCAAATGACTCCTTTTGTAAGGGTAGTTTATATCTCAGCAACGTCTGCGGCAAGATGAAACTTCAATTTGATGATGAGTCGTCGAAAGGTGTCGGGGCTAGTGTATAATCTAGGTTGCTTTGGGGTATTGTAGGTTTAAAACCCCTTGTTCGTCGTGCTTCATTGCTCCTGAATTGTTATTTTTCGATATTCATAGGCATACAATTTGGATATGATCATTGGAGAGTTAAATAAAAACAACACTACTTTGCCTATGGCAAAGCCACATACAACAAACTAACCATATGATCCGTGTTCTTCCACTAATGTTCTCACTCCTTGTCATCTTCATTGGATGCAAGCATTCTGCAACGGATCATACAGAAAAACTCATAACGCCAGCGAACAATCTTGTGGCAGCGAGGCCTATGGTCAGCTTTACTTTCGACGATGGTAACACGTCTGATATCGTGGGCATTCGTTTCGAGCAATGGAATCAAATGATCCTATCGCATCTAGAAAAGGAAAATCTGAAAGCCATGTTTTTCGTCACAGGTAAAAATAAGCGAGACGAAAAGGGTCAGTTTTTATTAAAGCGCTGGAACGACAATGGTCACAACATTGCCAATCATACCTTCAATCATCCTAATTTTAATGTTGATACTCATTCGGCTAGTATTTTTGAAGATGAATTGCTTCGTACCGACTCGATTATTGCTCCTTTAAGCAATCGGGTTAAAATGTTTCGTTTTCCCTACTTAAAGGAAGGCCATCGCCCCGCAAAAGTCGATAGTCTCAGAACGATTCTTTCAAAAAATGATTACAAGAACGGTTATGTGACAATTGACGCATCAGATTGGTATATCGATCAACGTCTTGTCACAAAAATTATAGAGCTTGGATTTGAAAATGTAGAAATCGAAAAATATCGCGACTTTTATGCACAGCATATTTTAGAGCGCGCAAAGTATTATGAAAAGCTATCGTTCGAGATGAATGGAAGACATATACATCATACATTATTGCTTCATCATAATTTGACATCCGCATTGTTTTTAGACAATCTACTGATAAAGTTTAAAGAAGAAGGATGGGATCTAATTGATGCGCACCATGCATATCAAGATAGCATCTTTAAAAAGATACCAGATCCGTTGTTTGCAGGAGAAAGTTTAATCTACTCCATGGCCAAACAAATGGGTGTATACGACAAAATGTTGCGATACCCGGCGGAAGACAGTCGATATGAAAAAGAAAAAATGGATGTACTTGGGCTGTGACGATAAGTTAAATTAAGTGAAATCTTCTTTCCTGACATTCACAATGACGTCTCTTTCTACTCCAGATCGGAAGCAAACAATTCTTTTTGTCATTATATGCTGATCCATCCTTTGGAGAAAAAATCTCTTCTTGTGAAAAATAAACGTTAAGACGTAAGGTTAGACATCCAAATCAAAACGTTCTGGGCCTGTTGCGAGCATATCTGATCTTGTCTTTCCAAGATAGCACCACATTCATTTGAGCAGGCGCAATAAACATTTTAAGTTAGGGTCTTCAAAGTAACAATAAAGTCTGCACAAACGCGTCGAAGATCCTAGGTTAAGCTTTATTTGCCATCAATAATCCAACAATCTTTCTGCGCCATTTCTGTTACCAAACTGCGCCATCGCTTTCTACCCATTTCTATCCAATGGTCCTACCAATAGCGCTGATCCATATGAAAAAACGGAAGGGAGGCGAACTCTGCTAGCTTTCGACTGCCCGTAGTACCCTTTTTCAGAAGGGTCTAAAATCACTGCTCGTTTTGTTAAGGCGATATCTTGGTTAGATACTCCGTCATGAACGATGATACAGGCAAGCCCTCGGCATTAAGCAATGTGGCCTCAAAGAAATCGAGGCAGCCATTCCGCACAAACGTAGGGCTCTTGACAAACGTTGAGCCGCCTGCAATGTGCCGCGTTGGGGTAGATCAACGCGGACACCGCTTCAGCCTGAAGTAGCAAATTAATAAAAGTAATTGTTCTTTACATTTGTCAATGACCCTCGACCCGCCCGCTCAGGAATATACGGTCAAGTCAGCTCGTCTTTGCTCAATTTATTGCTTAGCAATCGTTTTGTCTAGCCATGCATCATGTTCTTTTGTATCAAACGTGGGCAAACTACAATCAAATAGACTTTGGTCCGTATTCATGTTAGCCAAAATCTGGGCTTGGTCGGCGCCCATCCCTAAATTTATGTTGACAAACTTTATATCCCCATTATTTTGAAAACAAATTCCTGTTGGCCGACCACCAGCATCTAAGGTTGAGGGTTTAAAGATTCCATCCGTTACAATATCAACGGCCTCTCCATTCAACACCACGCTTAATAGTTTGCCAAAATCTGTGGTGATATCCGAAGGTCCTTTTGTATCAAGGATCTTGTTGTCATGTATATGAATATTTGTGCAGTAGGGGTCATACTCTTGGCTTTCAAAAGGAACGCCAGTAGATAACCAACTATTTATGGCGATTCCTAAGGTTTTGTGGCCCTTGATCGTATTGTTGTAGGCTTCGATATTCGAATGCGACATAATGATCATACCAGAGCCCGGCGGTATTGTGCTTACTACCATACCTTTGGGGGCAAAGTTTTCGCCATTATTGTTTTCCATGAGATTGTCATAAAACTTAATTCTATCTCCGTTGGCTTGTGGCAGATCTGGCATATCGAAGATCAGCATTCCTCCTGTGTTTTCACGAGCTATATTGTTGTATACCTCCCCCACAATGGTGTTTTCTATTTCTAATCCTGCGACGTTGTGGTGAACATAATTGTCTCTCACTACAACATTTCTCGATTGACCTACATAGATGCCTGCATCCATTGCATAGGATGCTTCACACTTTTCCATCAACACATTAGTGCTACTGACGGGATACAAGCCATAGGCTCCGTTCGTTGGTTTCGGACCATCTGTCCAAGTGGTTTCAAGATCGCGCATGATTACATCATTACATCCTTGCACTTTAATCGCATCTCCCTTTGAATCCGCCACAGTAAAGCCCTCTAGGCGCAACTTCTTCACGTTTTTAATCAACATTCCCTCCGCGCCTTCTATCTGATCTTTAAAACTAAGAATGGTTTTTCCTTTCCCTGCACCTATTATCGAGATATTGGGGGTATCATTTAACGATAAACTTCTTTTGAAGGAAAAACTGCCCTCTGGCAAGCGTATTACGTCTCCTTCTTTCGCCATAATCAGTGCTTTTTGAAGTTCGGCTGATAAGCTTTCGGGATTTAATGTCTCAGGTGCGCTAGGCTTACAGGCATAACAAAAGAAAATAACTGCTAGAAAGAATATTTTGTATAGATTTAAAGATTGCATGATAAGGTTAGATTTTATGTGGCATAAAGTTAGGCAAAAATGATCCTGTAAACATCTCGCGCTGTTTATTTCTTTGCGGCTACCAACGTTTTGCATCACCCCTCGGATTAGCTCTTCTTGATTAAATCAACTGTAAATAAGAATGCCAAATAACTTGCTAAAGAGTGCTGGCGCGGGCGATGGTCGTTTTTGTCTTTACAGGGTGACACAGATTGATCTTTATTTTCTATATTGCTTGCATAGATCAAAAGGGCGGTCTTGGCTCTTTTATAAAAATAACATGCGTAATGAAAAAATCCTTCAGCTTCTTCTGTGTAAGCCTCTTATGTCTAAGTCTTTGCTCAGCTCAAACAGATGACAAAGGTGTTGACCTCTCCACCTTCAAATGGCGTTCGATTGGACCCGCTTTTATGAGTGGTCGTATCTCTGATTTGGCCGTTGATCCGATCAATCCTTCAACCTATTATATAGGGGTTGCGTCGGGAGGTATCTTCAAAACGGTGAATTCAGGGACCACGTATGAACCCATTTTTGATAGCTATGGATCTTATAGTATTGGTAGTCTTACCATTGATCCATCCAATCATCATGTCATATGGGTAGGAACAGGCGAAGCTAACCACCAACGCAGCGTAGCCTACGGTGATGGGGTGTACAAATCAGAGGATGGGGGCAAGAGTTTCAAAAATATGGGCTTGAAAAACTCGAATCATATCGGTAAGATCATCGTCCATCCTGAGTTTTCTAACATCATTTACGTTGCTGCTTATGGCCCCCTTTGGGATAGTGGTGGTGAGCGCGGTGTGTACAAATCTACAGATGGCGGTTCAACATGGAGTCTAATACTCGCGATTTCTGAACATACAGGAGTCGCCGATATCGTCATGGATCCGCGAAACCCTGAACGATTGTACGCCTCAGCACATCAGCGCCAGCGAAAAGGTTATGGGTATGTCTCTGGAGGCCCCGAAAGCGGGCTGCATAAGTCTGAAGATGGCGGCAAAACTTGGACTAGCATTAATAAGGGATTGCCAAGCGTGGATAAAGGCCGCATAGCTATCGCAATTTCCCCCATAAACCCCGATGTCTTATATTGCCACTTAGAGGCTGCCGACAATAAAAATGGCTCTTACAAAAGCACAGACCGAGGCGCAAGCTGGGTCAAACAATCCGATTACGCTAGCTCAGGACTCTATTACGGAAGAATTTTCCCAGATCCTTTGGTCTTCGATAAGTTATTTGTCGGAGATGTTTACTCCAAAGTCACCCTTGACGGAGGCAAAAACTATTCGAACCTTTCTATGTCTAATGTGCATGTTGATAATCACGTTTTTTGGATTAACCCAAATAACAATCAACATATTATGATGGGTGGTGATGGAGGTCTTTATGAAACCTGGGATGACTGTGCAACTTGGCAATTTAAACCCAACCTTTCGATTACGCAGTTTTATCGAGTAGCCACAGATAATAGTTTTCCGTTTTATTATGTGTATGGAGGCACACAAGATAATAGTAGTATGGGCGGCCCTTCGAGAACAATCAATAGTGCTGGTATTCCAAATCACGAGTGGTTTTTGACAAATGGCGGTGACGGCTTTGAGTCGCAAGTAGATTGGGAAAATCCCAATATCGTTTATGCACAAGCACAACATGGTTGGCTTGTGCGATATGATCGCGCCACGGGCGAGCGTGTACGAATAAAGCCAGTAGAGTTGGATAACGAGCCAGCCTTGCGTTGGAACTGGGATAGTCCGCTTGTTGTCTCAAGACACGATAGTAAAAGAATCTATTTTGGGGCCAATAAGATCTATCAATCTGACGATCGAGGGAATAGTTGGCGCCTAATTTCGGGCGATCTTTCTCGTCAAATCGATCGCAATACATTGCCTTATATGGGGAAAGTTTGGTCAGTAGATGCCGTCAAAAAGAATACAAGTACCTCCATCTGGGGACAGACGACCTTTATCTCTGAAAGCATATTAGACGACCAATTGCTATATGTGGGGACAGACGATGGCCTCATACAAATCACCACAGACGGCGGCACAACTTGGCGCAAAGTAGACAATATCCCTGGTGCACCAACGATGAGTTATGTTCCTCAAATCATCTGCTCCGAACATGATAAATCCGTCGCATACGTTATATTCAACCATCATCGATATGGTGATTATAAGCCCTATGTATTTCGTACTGGGGATGGTGGCAAAACATGGCAATCGATCGCGTCTAATCTGCCTGTCAGGGGGAGTCTATATACGATTGCGGAAGATCATGTCGACCCCAACTTGCTTTTTGTCGGTTCTGATTTTGGAGCATTCGTCAGCGTCGATCGCGGTGTGTCTTGGCAGAAATTATCCAACGGCCTGCCAACAATTGCCGTCAAAGACATGGAAATACAGCGAAGAGAAAACGATCTCGTCATCGCGAGTTTTGGACGAGGTTTTTATATCCTTGACGATTATAGCTCGTTGCGAGAAATGGCCAAAGATCAAGGCAGCAAGGAAAATAAGATGTATCCCGTAAAAGACACATGGCTCTTTCAAGAGTCTTCACCTCTGGGCGGTGGATCCCGAAGCCCTTATGGCACACAAGGTGATAGCTATTATGCTGGACAAAATCCTCCTGTGGGAGCCGTTTTTCGATATCAAGTTGCCGACGTTGCTGAGAGTAGAAAAGATCGTCGAAAAAAAGTTGAAAAAGCCGCTATCGCTGCGAATAATCTCAAAGGCTATCCGCCCTTAGATAGCCTTGTTGCAGAAGAATATGAGATTATGCCTTATTATTTGATTCAAATCAAGAACGCGAATGGTGAAATCATTGTCCAAGTAAAGCAGCAAGCCAAAAAAGGAGTGAATCAATTTGTTTGGGATCTTAAGACAAATAATGGATACACTATTAATCCCCGATCTAATACTGGTGGCAATGCTGGACTGCCTGTCTTGCCAGGATATTACTCTGCTGACTTAGCCTACTTTGATGGTCAGTCCTTCTCTGTTGTGGCCGCCGGTCAGCCTTTCGAGGTAAAAAGTCTTGGTTGGGCTACATTGCCCGCTCAAGATAAGACGGCGGTATATGCTCAGGCAAAAGAGCAAAGTGAGTTTGCGCGTATTGTCTTTGCTGCTTGTGATCATTTAGTTTGGTTAAAGGAGAAGCACACGCAACTTAAAGCCGCTTTATTAGCGCACCCTACAGTGTCGCAAAGCTTTCTCCCTCGTCTGTATGAAATAGAAAACACTTTTGGCCGTCTTGAAATTGCACTCAACGGAAACGGTATCTTAGAGGGACACCAATTTGAAGTGTTGCCTGGTATAAGAGAGCGCGTAGCGTCGGCTTTGTGGGCAAGCGTCGGTCATCAATCGGATATTCCTAAAATGTATGGCCAAAGTCTTGCTCTTGCTAAGAAAGAGTTTGTCGAGGTATATGAACAATTAGAACAATTAGACAAAACGCTAAAAGAGATCCAAACAAGCGCTGAAGCATTCGGTGTTCCTTATATAAAAGGTAGCTTACCCACATGGGATAGGAAGTAGCTTTCTCGTTTTTAAAGGGTGTAGAGGGCTTGTTTCAATGAGTCTTGCGCCTGATATTCGCCAAAGATCCCTTGATTTTTGGCTATGCCCACTGGCTTTAGTATCAGACCTCTAAAAAACAAGAAGTATCAACCCTACTTATTTGATCCAACGCGATATTGAATAATAAAAGATACTACTAACAGTATAAAAGGTTCTTCACTATTCTAAAAGCTAACGATAATTATCTCCTCATTACGTTGTTGCGAATTTGTCCTCCTGGATGACACTAAAAGCCTTTTTGGGAAGTTTCGAAAGAATTTTTATTACGGCAAGAAAGCCAATTTTTTGCGTTCGCCCAAAGTCATTTTTGTTTAATTAATGTAGTTTGCCTCATCTTAATTATTACCATGAACAAATACATGAAAGCTACTTCTTCTTCCTTTATGATATCTCTTATACTTTTCTTGAGCATTCTACGAGTGTCTGGCCAAATAGCACAAGATCTCTATAGCTCTGGAGAACACCCTGATATGTTACCTGAGATGAGCAAAAAAGGAAATTTCTCCGTCGGCGTAAAAACTATGTCGATAGTTAATGAAAATTACCATGATCCCTTCGATGGTCAGTTAAAACCTCGTTCCCTTAAACTTGAAGTGTGGTATCCTAGCCTCCAAGACACAGAACCTAATGCCTCATACGCCAATCAGACCCGAGGAGGTACACCCTTTATTATTAAAGGAGGCGCTATTCTAAATGCACCGCCTAGTGAACTGAATGATGTTTCGTTAGTAGTTCTTTCTCATGGTTATACCGGATATCGTACGCTAATGTACTTCCTCGGAGAGCATTTGGCCTCTCACGGATACCTAGTCGTTGGTATAGATCATACTGAAAGTACAAATGAAGACGTCGATCCTAAGAAGAATCCTTATGGTGGGTTTAGGAGTACTCTTATTAATCGAGCCCGAGATCAACAATTTGTTTTAGATTATTTTTCTATTAGCCAAAATTCTGAAGTGCTGGGTAAGAAACTATCGATTATAAATGCAGGGATCGTTGGATACTCTATGGGGGGCTACGGAGCAATCAATACCGTTGGGGGGTGCTATACATTCAATGATCAGTTTACTTCGCGATTGATATTATCTCAAGACGAAGAAAAGATCAATGCCGCCCAAACCGTCCTCAATACGTGTGCAGCAGGTCAGGCGGCTAGAGGTTTTGAGGTAGATCCAAGATGGCGCGCCATGGTAGCCTTGGCACCGTGGGGAGGAGAGCAAGGAGTTTTTTCTGATGAATCTATTGGTAAGATTCAGGTTCCCAGTTTATACATAGCGGGAAATTTGGATGATATCTCCGGATATAATGGGATTAAAAACCAATTCGTGCAGACAATTTCTGCAGATAGCTACCTCCTTACTTATATCAATGCCCGGCACAATATTGCCCCCCACCCAGCTCCAAAAGAAGCGTGGACAAACGAGTTTGATTTTGGTCAATATTATGAACCTGCTTGGTCCACGCAACAACTCAATCGGATTAATGAACATTTTATATTATCAATGATGAATTGTTATTTGAGGGATGATGAACGTGCCTGCGAATACCTGGATTTGCCTCCCTCAAGTGATCAACCAAGAGAAGAAGGAAAATTGACTAAGCCATGGAAGGGATTCGATAATCGATACAGCACCGGAATGATGTGGCATATGAAAAAGGTCCAGAAATGATTTACACCTGGTGAAATAATAACTAGCCAAGCTAAATTTCATAAGAAGGTCATGCCATTGGTTTATAAACAATGCCTGAATGTTTTTTCAACATCCGCCTGAAGACAGGCGTTTATATCCAGCGTTCATATGATTTTGCGCCAAGAATGATTCATCACAATGCGAGATGAACCAATATTATCAAAAAGTATTGTTCACCTTTTATCTCATAAGATCCCGAACCCGAGTTCGTTTTGAAAAGGAAAACATAATATAACGCCACCACCATGTAGAAATCAACCTTGTCTGAAACGTCTGTTAAGAAGTTGTCTTTATCCGCCTCAGCCATCGCTATGGCAAAAAAAGTCGGCGTATTGTTATATAGAAGATGGTCAATCAATTCATTCTCTAACGTAATGCGCCGTATCTTCCTATCTCATATCGAAATGGACCCGTTATAAGTTGTCAAGGTTGAAAAGTACAGCTAGTAGTTATACACTATAGTACCAAGACCAGTAGAATTCCATGACTGAAAACCGTCCCATCGTCGCTGTCCTGATGATGAAATGATCTAATTTACCCATGCCTTCACCGCTTCACCTTTCTTAAATCTGCTGTATACTTTTTCGTCTCTGAAAAATCAATGATGCTCAACGGAACATTACTATTGCTATGATCAGAATTAGGTATAAACGTGTTTTGTACTACTCCTCTAGAAGTGTTTTCGTAGCGTATGGGCGTCGGCGTGTGCCCTTCGGTGACAAATCGGGTGACTCTGCGGCTCTCAGCTTCTAGAGAATTCACAGGGTTAGTATCATAACTTCTGCCGCCTGGATGGGCCACATAATAAGTACAGCCTCCGACTGATCTCTGATTCCAACTATCGTAAATGTCAAACACTAAAGGTGCATCTGGTTCAATCGTCGGATGAAGCGAAGAGGGCGGATTCCAAGCCTTGTACCGTATGCCTGTGACATGAAGTTTTTCCTCGCTCGAATATTGTAAGGGTAGTGCGACAAGATTACACAACACCTTGTATCGATCGGTCTGTAACCCTTCTATAGTTAACTCTACTTTCTCTACCGAGCTATCCACATATCTTGCCGTGCCCGCGCTTGACATTTCTTCTCCTAGCACATTCCATGGTTCGATGGCATGCCTCAACTTCATCTTCATGTCTAGTACTTGTACTTCCCCAATATACGGAAATCTAAATTCAAAGAATCTATCTAACCATTCAAATTTGAACGCTATATTATCTGCATTGAGGTAAGCTATGACCTCTTTCATGTCCTGCTTGGCATAATAGTGCAATAAGAACTTGTCATGAAGATCATCTCCCCAATGAATTAGAGGCTGGCGATAAGGTGTTTTCCAAAAACGTGCGACCAGACACCTGATAAGCAATAGTTGAATGATACACATTCGCTCATTGGGTGGCATGTCAAAGCCTCTCAGCTCTAGTATTCCCAATCGCCCTGAATGGCTATCTGGGCTATAAAGTTTGTCAATGCAAAATTCCGCGCGGTGGGTATTGCCCGTTAGGTCAATGAGTATATTTCTAAATATTCGATCTACTAACCAAGGTGATGGATTACTTACTCTTTCAAGTTCTTTAAAGGCTATAGCTAGTTCGTTAACATTGCCTGCTCTACCCTCATCCACTCGGGGTGCTTGACTCGTCGGTCCTACAAACGTTGAGGAAAAGAGATAGGATAAACTCGGGTGATTATGCCAAAAGTTTATCATGCTCCGCAGCAAATCTGGACGTCGCAGCAAAGGACTGTCTGCTGGCGTTAGCCCACCTAAGGTGATATGATTGCCTCCTCCGGTGCCCGTATGACGACCATCAAGCATAAATTTTTCTGCTCCAAGCCTGCTTGCTTGGGTTGCTTTAAACAGTACTTGGTAATTGTGCAGTATTTCGTCCCATGTTTTGGCCGGGTGAATATTTACTTCTATAACACCTGGGTCGGGGGTAACGCCCAACTTTTGCAACCGGTAGTCTTGAGGGGCTTGATAACCTTCGATGATGACTTTTAGCTGTTCGGTTTGTATGGCTTCTTCTATATAATGGATGAGCGAAACAAAATGCTCTAGGTCCACTAAAGGGGGCAAAAACACGTGAATAGTCCCGTTGACAATTTCGACACATAACGCCGTAGAGATGGTCGGGCGGTAGCCTTTTTTCTTTTGTGTGGCTTTTTTTAATGTTTTTGTCGGGTCGCTCAGCACTCCAAGATCATCAAGAAGGCTCGGCTCTATAATGGTTTCCTTGGTGTTTGGGCTCTCTTCTTTCAAGGTATTTAAGGGTAATCTATAGCCTATGCGGGAGGTTCCTGGTATTAAGAACAGCTCCTTTCTTTTCAATTCCCAATAACAACTTTCCCAAGTATCTCCTGTAACATTATAAGCTATAGGCAGCACAAAGCCCGCTGGGGTGCCTTCTTTTCGATTCAACAGCTCTGCCAAAACCGTTCTTGCAGGATGGCTATCCGCCTTTGGGCTTTTGGGGTCTGCATTTATCGGCAATTTGGCCTGTTCCCATAAATAGTAGTACTCATCTTCATATGCGGCTCGCACATTCGCACTATCTAATTGTAAAATCGTCGCCAGCTTAATTATTAGTCGCTGTGCTTCGAGATACGTATGGTTTTGGGATATGTCGGGACGCGCAAAAAGCTCGGGGTTCTTCCATAGCGGTAATCCATCTTTTCTCCAGTACATCATATATTGCCATCGTGGCAAAGATTCGCCTGGATACCACTTTCCTTGACCAAGGTGCAATAACCCGCTTGGGGCAAAAGCTTCTTTTAACTTCAAGGCAAGATCAAGCCCAAGCTTTCTTTTATCCTTGCCATCGGCTTCTATATTCCATTGCGCTGATTCCATATCGTCAATGGAGACAAACGTAGGCTCGCCCCCCATAGAAAGCCTCAGATCGCTTTCTTCAAAATAGTCATCTAGTTTATTGCCCAAGGTTCGTATACTCTCCCAGTCATCGTCGCTGTAAGGCTTGCTTACTCTTGGCGTTTCATAGATACGGGTTACCTTATTCTCAAAGTTAAAGACGGTTTCACAGGGCTCTAGCAAGCCAGAAATTGGTGCCGAGCTGCTCGGTGAAGGAGAACACGACAACGGTATGTGTCCTTCTCCTGCAAATAAGCCAGAGGTGGCGTCTAATCCAACCCAGCCAGCGCCGGGTAAGTATACTTCAGTCCATGCATGGAGATCTGTAACATCTTCGCTAACACCACTCGGCCCATCTAATGATTTTTGATCCGCCTTTAATTGTACGCTGTATCCTGATACAAATCGCGCTGCTAGGCCATGCATTCTAAAGAGTTGTACTAGTAGCCATGCCGAGTCCCGACAACTACCTATTTTAAGGGTGAGTGTTTCTTCACAAGATTGGACTCCTGGCTCCATCCGTATTGAATATTGAACCGTTCTGTTGACCAATTGATTACAGTGTACCAAGAAATTGATGCATTCGTCTTTGTGATATGCGCAAGATTTTTTGTAAAGTTCATGAAGCTTTTCACCTGACTCAACAACTTCAAGGTACGGCGCCAAATCTTGTTTGAGTTGTGATTCATATTGAAAAGGAAATGTCTGAGCAGCATCTTCTAAAAAAAAATCGAAGGGATTGATCGTCACTAAATCGGCTATTAAATCTACATCTACTTCGAATTCTTTCACCTTATTAGCAAAAACAACGCGTGCCAAATGGTTGCCAAAAGGATCTTGTTGCCAATTGATAAAATGCTCTTGGGGCGAAATTTTTAACGAATACGCCAAGATCTTCGTGCGGCTATGTGGCGCTGGCTTTAGTCGAATAACTTGAGGACCTAAGTTGATATATCGATCGTAAGTATATGTTGTTCGATGTCGTATAGCGATGTGGATGCTCATTGCAGTAGTCTAGAATGAAAAAGTCGCTGAATATAACAATTCTCAGGTTTTTTATGATTTATGAACAGTAATTAATGTGTATCTTTTGCTCGAAAACGCATTGTCGATTGCCCCGAATTATAATAAAAAAATAAGAGAAATTTAAAATAAATTACTGAAAGATGCCTCAAAACTTGTCGAATTACCAAATTAAAGAAGGTTTTCTTGACGAAGTATATAAAGATAGCTATACTCCTCACGATCATTATAGCGATATCATTGACTTATTAAAAAGTTTAGGAATTGAAGAGTTTCGTCGATTAAATCAAGCGACAAAACTGGCCTTTTTGAACATGGGCATAACATATGCTGTCTACGGCGAAGGCAACAATGGCAAGGAGAAAATTTTTCCTTTCGACATGATTCCTCGCATTGTCGATTATGACGAATGGATAAAAATAGAACAAGGCATAACACAGCGAAATCTGGCGTTGAATATGTTTATATCAGACGTATATAACGCCCAAAAAGTATTTAAAGATAGGATTGTACCGAGCGAATTAGTATTGAGCTCGCAGCACTATCTTAAAGAAATGGTTGGCTTTAAAACTCCTGCAAAAATACATTGTCATATTGCCGGCACGGATTTAATCAGGCATAGCGATGGGAATATGTACGTGTTAGAAGACAATCTCCGCGTGCCGTCAGGCGTAAGCTATGTGATAATGAATCGAAAGATCATGCAGCGTAGTTTTGCCCCCGTATTCAAAGCAAAGGAGATTTTGCCCGTTAGTTTATATACAGATCAATTGCTGAAGATGATGTATTCATTGTCTCCGCGTAAACGCGAAAATCCAGTCTGTGTAATTCTGACGCCAGGCCAGTATAATTCTGCATATTATGAGCATTCCTTTTTGGCACAAGAGATGGGTATTGATCTAGTCGAGGGTCGGGATCTTTTTGTAGAAGATGATGTAGTGTTTATGAAGACTACGGCTGGGCCTATTCGGGTTGATGTTATATATCGCCGCGTAGATGATTTGTTTTTGGATCCCGCTGTATTCAATAAAGATTCCGTTTTGGGTATAAGGGGTTTAATGAGTAGCTATTTTAAAGGAAATGTTGCCATCGTCAATGCCCCAGGAAATGGTTTTGCAGATGATAAGGCGATTTGTACCTATGTGCCCGATTTGATCAAATACTATCTGTCTGAAGAACCAATCATTGCCAATGTGCCCACCTATGTATGTGATCGCCCAGAAGATCTTTCATATGTCATGACTCACCTACACGAATTAGTTATAAAGCCCGTTGATATGTCGGGCGGCTATGGCGTTATGATTTGTGAAACTCTAGATAAAAAATCTCTAGAAAACGTACGCCTAGAGGTGCTGGCTGAGCCGCGGAGATTTATTGCTCAGCCACGCATGTGTCTTTCGACGCATATGACCTATATTGATGATGATAATGCCTTTGAGGCGAGGCACATCGATTTACGCACTTTCAATTTGGCAGGAAAGGGGCTGAATTATGTGTTGCCCGGGGGGCTTACGCGAGTAGCTCTCAAAAAAAATAGCCTCATCGTTAACTCGTCTCAAGGTGGTGGATCAAAAGATACATGGGTATTAAAGAAAATATAGTATGTTATCAAGAGTAGCTAATAATATATACTGGATGGGAAGATATATCGAGCGTGCTGAAAACATGGCTCGATATACCAAAGTACAGTATTTTTCTATGTTCGATGCGCCCAGTCTTCAAGATCGAAACTTCGTGCTTCGCTCTATTGTCCTCATGACAGATATTGATTATGATTTAGATGCACAGGAACTAGATGAATATGAGATCCTGCTCAAGGCTGGCCTTGATACAGGTAGTGATACATCTATTCTCTACTATGTTTATTCGGCACGAGAAAATGCGCGAAGTGCGCGAAATGTGTTGAGCGATGAACTCTGGGAGGCGATAAATACCTATCATTTATTCGTTCAAGAATATGATCGTTTTACGTTTAAAACCACCGGGCTCTTCGACTTTTCTCAAGGTATCAACAAAAACAGCTATATCGTTAAGACCTTAATTGATCATACCTTACTGCACATGTACGGATGGTTAGTCATCAATCTCGGGATCCACCTTGAACGAACCATCCAGATCATTCGCATGTTGCGCACAAAATTAATTGACATTTCTATTTTGAGCAACGGCGGCATCAATCCAGCGCTTGAAGAATATCAATGGACTATCACATTAAAAACCTTAGAGGCGTTTGACTTATACAGACGATATATTAAGAATTTCAAGAATGGTAAATCTCCTATGGAGTTTATTATTTATCATAAATCCTTCACTCGATCAATCCTTTATAACTTAGCCAAAATGCATAAAATCATACAGCGGCTAGACAAATTAGAACCTGGCCATAATGAAATGATCTATCTCTCTGGCAAGTGTTATTATAACTTGAAGTTCAGCAGATTTGATGAGCTAGATGACAAAAAATCCTTTTTAGATGAATTGTTGACAGATGTTTACGCCTTGCATAATATCATCGCCAAGAGTCTTTTTAGCCAAGACAGATATACCCAGATTCCGACGTTAGAGTCTCCTTCACAAGAGGATAACGGCAATAGTTAAGGTCATGCTACTATTCATAAAATACTTATTATTTAAGTTGAGATAATGTTTTGTGAGTTAAAATTTTGATCTACCTATGCAGGCTAATTCAATAATTACTATATGACATTTTGTCTAGGCGTAAAAGTAGAAGAGGGCTTGTTGGCCATAGCAGATACTCGTATCACCTCTGGGACTGAGACGACCAGTGCTAAGAAAATTTCTGTGCATAAGACTGGCGAAAACCAGTTGTTCATTATGACCTCTGGGCTTAGATCTATAAGAGATAAGGCAGTAACATATTTCGATGAATTGCTTAATGCCCCTGAGTGGGAGTTCACTAAAATGTACCAAGCTGTTAACGCCTTTGGTGAACAGCTTCGCAGGGTGAAGCGCGAAGACAAGTCATCGCTGGCAGAAAATGGTATTGTGTTTAATCTTCACGCTATCGTAGGCGGTCAGCTTAAGGACGATGACGATCACAAGCTGTTTTTGCTTTATCCCGAGGGCAATTGGATAGAAATAGGTATCGTGACGCCCTTCACGATTATTGGCAACTCGGGCTATGGCAAGCCCATATTAAATAGGGTTATAAAATATGATTCTTCACTGCTCTTTGCCTTAAAAACAGGCATCCTCTCCTTTGACTCTACGCGCGTAAGTGCCAATGATGTCGGTTATCCTTTGGATATAGCCCTCATTGAAAAAAATCACGGAAAGCTCATTCAACGACGATTTGAAGAATCGCAAGTCACTCGCATCACCGAAAAATGGAGTCAAGAATTAAAGCGCATTATAAGTGATATTCCTGAATCTTGGCTTTTTGAGATTTTGTAGTTTCCTAGAGATATCCACGACGCGCCGCTTATATTGATTGTGGATGGGCGCTTTTCTGTTCGTCTTTCTTCTCTGCAAAACAAGATAAAGGGTGTGCGTTTTTACAAACCGTCGTGCCTAGCATGACGACTGTCTGGTGAGAGTTTTGTGTAATATTAAGGAGAAAATTCAAAGGTTTTACACCACCGAAAAGCGGCTAAAAGAATAATATACCATGAGCCCCTTGCCAAAAAGCTACGACTTTTTGTGCTTGTCGTTGTACCACGATTCATTTATCTTTGAAACGTATATAAACGCTCTAAATAAAGATGCATAATGGGTTTTTTCATAAATTAAAATGGGTCTTAGGCATTCTGATCGTGTTCGTTTTGATCATAACCACGAACTTGATAGATAAAGAGAATTTTGTGAGAGTACGAGACTCTGTCGTTACTATTTATGAAGATAGACTCTTGGCCAAGGGCTTAATTTTTGAGCTAAGCACCTTGGTACATGAAAAAGAGTTGGCTCTAGCATTATCCAATACTGAGTTCTATGATCTTCGCAATAAGGCTGTCAATGAAGATATCGAGAAATTAATGTCGCGGTTTGAACTAACAAAGTTGACCACACAAGAAGGTAGAGTGTTTAGTAGTTTGAAAGAGAATATCCTGTTTTTACAACAAGCCGAAACTGGGAGTTTTATGGCTGTACCAGAACTGAGACAAGGCTTGACCAAGCATATTTCTAACGTAAAAGAAAACCTCTTTGAGTTATCTGAAATCCAGCTAGATGAAGGAAGGAAACAGATGACCATCAGTAGGAGAGCTCTTGATACAGTAGAGCTCTTTACGCAAATCGAAATCTACCTGCTCGTTTTTTTGGCTATCGTTGTTCAATTCATCATTATGTATTCACCAAAACAGTCTTCTGAGAATAACGCGAGCTAGTATTCTAGCGTACACGACTTGCTCTTCTCTTGACCTACGCTACATTTGGGTATCTTCAACATGATAAAAATACACCTGTTCTACAAATGGCAGATAGCATTGGGGCGCATGAAGTGCGGAGCGATAGTCTTGGCTGTTATGCGTTGTGTTCTTTGATCAATATTCAAATGCTAAAGTTCTGGGTTTTGTTGATCTGTTTTTGTCATTGGAGGAAGTTGCAATACATCTACTCGCACGTGAGTGAGGCCGAGATCATTTCTTGGTGATGGTCTTTTCTTCAGAAAAAATATCTTCCAAGACATTGCCGTATCTTAGTCCGACATTATATGATCGTTTGATGCAAATATCCTCAAAATTGCCCGAGGTGGGCACTACAATCTTTACCGTTATGAGCGCTATGTCACAAGAATATGGCGCCATCAACTTATCGCAAGGCTTTCCAAATTACGAAATAGATCCGGCTCTGAAAGACCTTGTGGCAAAGGCTGTCCTTGATGGCCATAATCAGTACGCGCCATTGCGCGGCGTGCCTCGTCTTTTAGCATCTATCGCTAATAAAATCAGCGCCACACATGGCTGGCTTCCCGAGCCCAACCAAGAAATATGTGTTAGCTCTGGCGCAACGGAAGGTTTATTTTCAGCTATTCAGGCCCTGATTTTTGCGGGCGATGAAGTAATTCTCTTTGAACCCGCTTATGACTCATATATTCCTGCTATCCGCTTGGCTGGAGGCATACCCATTCCTATTCGTCTATACAAGCCTTCATTTACCGTCGATTGGGATCTGGTACAAGAGCAGGTGACTCCCCGTACTAAAATGATCATCATTAATAGTCCCCACAATCCAACGGGCACAATCTTTTCTTTAGATGATATGAGTCGCTTAGAGGCACTAGCTGAACGACATAATCTAATTGTTTTGTCTGACGAAGTATATGAACATTTGATCTATGATGATGCTCAGCATCATAGCGTCTTGCGCTTTCCTGGACTCCGTGCCCGCAGCCTAGCTACGTTTAGTTTTGGCAAAACCTTTCATGCCACAGGCTGGAGGCTCGGCTATATTGTAGGAGCTAAAGTGCTAATGGATGAATTTATGAAGGTACATCAATTCAATACCTTTTGTATCAACACTCCTTTACAACAGGCTTTAGCCGTTTATTTAGAACAGTCAAAACACTATTTGAAGGTGAGCTCTTTCTTTCAGACGAAAAGAGATCTCTTTCATTCCTTATTGGCTCAAAGTTCTTTTGACAGCCTCCCGTGCAGGGGCAGTTATTTTATGCTTGCCACATACGACCGCATACGTGACGTATCAGACATGGCTATGTCTGTGTGGCTAACTCAATCTGTTGGTGTTGCGGTGATTCCTATTTCTGTGTTTTATTCTGACGGTACAGACGAAAAACTTATTCGCTTTTGCTTTGCGAAGAAAGACGAAACCTTAGTTGCGGCGGCCGATCGTTTGAAATCGATATAAAAAATATATGTGTATTATTCTCATTATCAGATAGATACATAATTCTATATTTTTATTTAATTTTTTTTGAGTACATAATGTCTATAGTTGACTTATAGAGTCGACAATCAAATTTTACAAACCGAAGACGAGAAAGGGGCATTCGTCTTCACCAAATTCTAAGTATTATGAAACGCAAATTTTTGTTTCCTTTTTCGTTGATAATCCTTTCTTTCTTATCTGTAACGATCTCCTCTTGTGGTGAACAAGAAGATGATGCTCTTCTGTCTGTTGAAAACTACGTTGAGCGATCCGTCACAGACCTTTACAGGAGACATGCCTTAGGCAAGCAGGGATGTTATGAACTCGTTTTTCCGGTCGAAATTGCTTTTGCCGATGGTAGTATGAGCACGGCTTCAGACCATACGGAAATTAAAGAGTTAATTAAAGCCTGGAGAGAAGCTGGAGGTACACGCCATGATCATCCAAGCTTTGTGTATCCTATTCAAGTGATAGATGAAGACGGCAACATGATAGATGTAGAAGATCAAGATGCCCTAAAAGAATTGCGTTCAGATTGTAAAAGAGATCGCGTCAACAATCATAAGCCATGTTTTAAGCCAGTGTTTCCAATTACGTTTGAGTTTATCGATGGTTCGACCTTCACGGCTGAATCGCCTGTGGCCTTCAGACGATTTATTCACAACTTAAGAGAGGCGCGCACTTTGGGCCGCGTAAAAGCTACAATGGTATTCCCGATTACGATAGAATATGAAAATGGAGATAAATTAGAGGTAGGCTCTAAAGAAGAGTTGCGGGAGTTAGTCAAAGCCTGCAGAGACGGAGAATAATCCCACTGCTAGACAAGCGAGAAAGATGCCCTATATTAATTAGAAGGATCGGCAAGCTAATTGTCGGTCCTTTCTTTCTTCAGCTGAGGTACATCGATTCATGGGCGATCAACAAATTATTTCCTTGGGGTGCGCAGGTAGGTATAACGCACTGTCTTACAAATATTACTACTAAAGAATCTTGAATGGAATGGAATATAAGGAATGGAATACGTCAAGCTAAGATAGCCGAATCCATAATTTGAGACATTAGAACACTTTATTTAAATGGGAAGAGTGTTTCATCTTGGCTTAAAAACAAGCTATTTCCGACGAAACAAACTTCTCCTCATTCAAGAGATACAGCGGGGGAAGACAAGTAATAAACGATGAAAATAAACAAATAGCTTACTACGCGTGTGGTGTATATACAGCGCACGGGTGAAGGTTTGGAAAGTGAATGTCTAGGGACAACTATGCAGGATTTTTGGCGGGCGCAAAACATGCAAATTTCTGGCAACCTGAAACAGGAACCAAGAAACCATTTCTTCAACATGTTCCACGTAGAACAATCTAGCGCTTAACGCTAACGATCTGACTGGGGAGAAATCCTATGCGGTGCGCAATTATCTCCAAGCCATCAAATGTTGTTTCTATTGGCGCTTGATAAATAGTCCAGGCTTGAGCAGTATCACCATTTTGTATTGCTCTATAACCAATAGTGGCACCATTCGTCGTCGTCTGGATAACTATTTTGCCTTCTTCATTCACGTCTACAGACGGATAATCTGTAACCGGTTGTGATCCTTCAGGCCACATTCTATGAATCATCGCCATTTCTGGTAACGCATTCATGTCCTCCTCTTCAGTCATCCAATTATCCAACTCTGTTCGCATTTGACTAAGTATTATACTCATCTCTTCCTCTCCAGACAGGTCATTTAATTCATGCGGATCTTCATAAAGATCAAATAATTCTTCTTGAGGCTTGCTTGTCCTGAACCACTGCATTTGTGTCTTATTCAGCCCCCCTGATGCATATAATCGATGTAATTCACGCATAATAGCCATTTTTTCTCTATATACAACTGGTAAAAACATGGGCAGCTCTGGTCGTAAATATCTTATATACTTGAAGCGCTCAGAGCGGACTGCCCTTATTCTGTCATACGACTCATCAAAACGATCAGCTGCCGCATGAACAAATCGTCTTTTTGAAGATACCTCATACGGGCCTAAAAAAGCTCGCCCCTCCATTTGATTCGGTGGACTAACATGCGCTAGGGAAAGAACTGTTGGCGCAAAATCAATAAAACTTATAAGATCACCACTCCGAGTGCCTGCGAACCTAGCCTTTGGAAAACGAATGATCAACGGCACTTTTAACCCCGAATCATACAACATTCTTTTCTGCCTTGGCAACGGACCACCATGATCTGAATAAAAAAAGATAATCGTGTTGTCTAGTAATTTATCTTCCTCTAACTCTCGCATGAGCTCTCCCACGCGCTCATCTAAAAGTATAATATTACTGTATAGCCTCCTAACATCCATTAACGAGCTATCCGTAGTTGGCAAGTAAGGGGGCACTGGTACTTCCAATGACTCACTGACAAGTAAAGTGTCTTGCCCTCGCATCCATATTTGTGATTCATGAGTTACGCCTACATTGAAGATGCTGAAAAAGGCTTGTCCTTCTGCTCTGTTTCGATAATGCGCCGTGGGGGAACTCTCATCCCACGCTGTTTTAGGTGCCCTAAATTGATAATCTTGTTTGCTATTATTGGTACAGTAATAGCCCGCCATGCGTAAATATTCACTCATCATTCGAGACCCGATCGGTGGTATCGCTTCATAAATGGGAATATCTTCTGGCAAGGTCTTCGCAAACCTTTCTAAGGATTCTTGCGACACATCATGATCAAACCAGGGCCCATTGCGCATATGATTAGCACCTATCCTCGTCGGGTACATTCCCAAAGCAAGCGCTGCCCGACTTGGGGCACAAACACCTGAAGGGCTAAAAACACGATCGTAGGTAATTCCCTCCTTCGCTAAGCGGCTGATATTGGGTGTAATAATGGTACTGTCTCCATACGGGGGAAGTATCGGACTTAAGTCTTCTGCCACTATCCAAATAATATTAGGAGGTATGTTCGCACCCTCGCCATTTGACGAATGGCAAGACATAATGACTAACACAAGTCCAAAAAGAAGAAGTTTTATATTCATAACAATCGTGTTCCACGTGGAACACAATGTATCAAGAAAAAATCAATCTTTTGTCTCGAACGATCCCCTAATTGCCATAGGCCCAGCACCTACATGATCATTTATTATTCTCCCATCCACGGCCAAGGGACGTAGCTGTTCTTCTATGAACAGAGATAGTTTCTCTTTATATTCATCAGGATATAACAAATGGATATTAGGGCCAGCATCTAATGTAAAACAAACGGGGATACCCGACTCCCTTCTCATCTCTCTAATCCGATCAATCGCCTCCAATGTCTTCGGCTTAAGCAAAATATAAGAAGGAGAAGAACACATCATCAACGCATGAAGCTCCATTGCCTCTTGTTCAACTATTTCACAAAATCGATCCAAATCATAAAGTTTCATTGCCAATAAAAGTTCGCTCATATGATGCCTCGCTTGCTTGTACCGAGAAGCGGCGTAACGGTTACCTACCATTAACCTATGACCCGCCGAAGAAGAAACAGATTTTTTTTCACTCGATATAATGATAACATCATCATGATAAGCCTTAAACCGATCATCCAATCCTTCTACCCCTACAGCATAAAAATCGTTGGAGCCCTCGATACCCTCAGTATTTCCCCATAAACCCCAATATGGTATTACTGAACGACAGGCACTCCCACTCGCTAAACGCGCAAACGAAGAAACACTCTCTACTGCACCCAGCTCCTTATCACCGCCCATCGCTATCTCCAATGAAATAATACACTTCACTAACGCGCTCATGCCACTGGCAGAAGAGGCAATGCCTGTCGAATGAGGAAAACTATTATGTGTATGTATCTCTATTCCAGCATTGTATACGTGTTTAAATGTCTTCTTCCATGAAAATAATAGTTTGGCTATCCGTACCCCAAAATCTTCATTAAGCTCATTATCTAAGTACAATGAGACGGCGTTATTAGAAGAGCCGCTTCTTTCACAAACTACTCTCGTCTGTGTGTATGCGTCTTGTAGCGTAAAACTTATAGACGGATTTTGCGGAATTTGGTTCTTCTTCTTCCCCCAATATTTAATTAATGCAATATTAGATGGACTCCTCCAGTGAGCTTCAAACCGTTCATCTTTATTCATCATACTCATTACTCTTCTTCTTTTGCGGTAGATCATAGCTAATGTCAAGGTCTTTTAAGACCATATCCAAAATCACATTCTCACCCACTCTATACTCTTCCTTTAGCCTATATCCGTACAGTTTGCTACTGTGATTCCAATAAAATGCCTTCATTGAGCCTTGGGTCATTTTTATTAAATCAAACATAGGCATCTCTAACTCCTTTTCTATCATCTTTACCAAAATCTTTCCTTGGGTTTTTGACAAACCCTTCAGCGGCTCCTCAAATTCTTGTTGTAGTTCTTTACTCAGTTCTTTTAAATATTTCTTACGCTTCTTCTTTTTCATTGTCGCTGTCACGTACTCGGCTTCTCTAAAAATACGAATAGCCTCTTTGGCAAAAGGAAAGACAGAAGCGGCGTACCGCTTATACCTCATATATCTTTGATAATCCTCGGTACTCGTAAATCGCCGCGGCGAAGAAATGGTCAAATTATCTATATCCACTACATATAACGTGTCCCCATCTACAACAAGAGCACTGACCATAACGCCCGCAATCCGGGTCTTGAATAACCCACTTTGCATCGTATCGTTGACTAACACTATCTCTCTCAGCCGGCCCTGAATACTATCAAGCGGCACTTGTCCCGTGATGTTATTTACCACAAAACACAAAGAGTACGCACTCAACAGTTTCCACCATACAAGACTGCTTGCTATTAAACTTGACATTAATGATTGTCTTTGTAGCATAAGATATAGATGCTAAATAACATGATTTTGCTTGCGGGTATTATTCATACTTACATTTATAAGTACTTTCGCTCCCAGATAAAATATTTAGACGCTTGATTAGAACCTCCGCAAAGATCATCAGTTTACTGACACATCCTTTGCTTCTATATTTTGTACTCATTTATATCTGTTATTCAATAGACAAAACCTCTTTTCGTTTTGCGGATCAACGTAGTTTTAACGCCTCTTTGATTCTTGCGTTCTTTTCTGTTGTCCTTATCCCCCTCGTAGGCATTATGGTCATGAGGGGGCTTAAATTGTTTTCTTCTGTTCAGATGGAGTCTTCAAAAGATCGTATTGCCCCTCTAATCACCACAAGTATATTCTACATTTGGTTTTATGTCAATGTCTCCAAAAACGAACTATTTCCTACCTCATTAGCCATGATAAGTCTGGGGGGGGCTATTGCTGTTTGTTTAGCCTTTTTTATCAATAATTTTAGCAAGATAAGCCTACACGCTATTGGTGCAGCCGGACTAATGACTGGCCTCGGTATACTTATCTTCACCACGGCTAATCCTTATATCGACATCTATCTGCCATATTTTGGTGGGTTTAGCATTTCGAGTATTTTTGTTTTCATTTGTGCCATTTTGATGTTAGGTCTTTCTATATCCTCTCGGTTGTTGTTAGAGGCACATAACTATCAGGATAGCTTGGGTGGTTTATTTGTAGGGATTTTTTCACAACTTATGGCTTTTAGAATTTACGCATAATGATGCAACCGCAAGAGTTAGAACTTAAGATTAATGATACCTGGGAAGATAAATCGCTTCTCAATGATGCTGATTATAAAAATGCAGTATTGCAGGTTATATCTCTTTTAGATAAGGGAGAATTGCGCGTGGCTCAGCCTACTAACGAAGGGTGGAAGGTCAACGAATGGATTAAAAAAGCGGTCGTCATGTATTTTCCCATCCAGCAAATGGAAACGATTGAAGTGGGACCATTTGAGTTTTATGACAAAATACCTCTTAAAAAAAATTTTGCAGCACAGTCTGTACGCGTTGTGCCACACGCTATTGCGCGATATGGTTCCTTTCTAGAGCCAAACGTTATCCTTATGCCTAGCTATGTGAATATTGGTGCCTATGTAGGGCGTGGAACAATGGTAGATACATGGGCAACGGTCGGTTCTTGTGCACAGATAGGGCAAAACGTACATCTTTCTGGCGGAGTCGGCATCGGTGGCGTTCTAGAGCCCTTACAAGCGTCACCTACTATTATTGAAGATAACTGCTTTATCGGTTCTCGCTGTATTATTGTAGAGGGCGTGCGCGTAGAACGGGAAAGCGTAATAGGAGCCGGAGTTGTATTAACACAATCCACACATATTATTGACGTCACAGGGGAATCACCCAAAACGATTAAAGGGTACATACCCTCCCGATCAGTTGTCATACCAGGCAGCTACGCTAAATCATTTCAAGCAGGTACGTTTAACGTTAATTGTGCGCTCATCATTGGCCAGCGGTCAGAAGGCACGGACAAAAAAGTTTCCCTCAATGACGCATTACGAGACTACAACATCGCTGTCTGACCGTAGTTAAACAAAAGAAGATCCATTGAAACAAGCATATATTGAACCATTTACTTACCCTTTAGGTATAAAGCTCATCAATCGTTTTCTATCCTTATCTCCACAACGTCCTTTAGATGCAGAGGAACAACTCGAAAAAGCTTGTCAATCTACCGGCTTAAACGATTATGGATCCATGTTCTTCGTGCCCGCCATGAAAGAGGTATTCAAGGATTTAAACAAAAACACTCATTTCCACCCCTTAGGGTCTTACCTATATCACAAAAAAGTGCAGATCAATTTAACCAATCGACTTTGGGCGCAATATTGGTTAAAAAAAGATCCAACGATAAATACACCCTTGCCGCCGACCTTGATGATCACTGGACTACAACGCACAGGTACTACATTTTTACAAAGGCTCTTAGGATCTCTGCCTGAATTTAGAGGTGTTGTCAGTTGGGAAATCATGAACCCCGTACCGCGATCAAAAAAACAAAACTATTATGGACAATACCAAGCCTATTTAGGACATAAAGCGCTAAACTATATCAATCCTGAATTTAAACTGATTCACTCTATCCAATACAATAGCTTAGAAGAAGAGGTGGTATTGATGGAGCATTCCTTTATGAGTAGCATCATAGAAGCTGCCTTGGTTGCTCCAAATTATGCACGTTGGCTAGAAGAGCAGGATAATACGTTAGCTTACAATGATCTTAAGATGTGGCTACAATTTCTTCTTTGGAAAAAGCCCGCAAATCCTTACCTCTTACTTAAGAGTCCCCACCATATGGAGTTTATGAACGAATTTAATACCGTGTTTCCTCACACTAAAATTGTACATATGCACAGGGATCCGGTTAATACAATGGCTTCGTTTTGTAGCATGATTTATTACGGCAAGAAAATATTTGTCCCTGAATGCGATCCTATTGAAATAGGCAGTCATTGGCTAAGAAAAAACAAAAGATTGGTAGCTAACTCGATGGCCTACAAAAAACATCACCCCGAGCAATTTATAGATATTGCCTACCGAGATCTTGTGGCTAGCCCAACGGCAGTTACTCGAAGAATCTACGAAGACTTAAATATTCCTTGGACAAAAACACATGAAATCCAAGTTGTTAACTTCACTCAACAACATTATAAAAACAAATTTGGTAAGCATTTGTATCAACTAGAAGACTACGGACTATCAACAGCTAATATCAATAACGCATTCGAAGAATATCTCTGTGACTACAAGGAATACCTCCGCTAAACGATATTTACTTCCCTAAGAAATTGTATTAAAACCTTATTAAATGCTGCAGGAAGTTCCATCATTGGAGCATGACCGCAGTTATCGAGCACAAATAATTGTGCATTAGGTAAGAGCTCTTTGAATTTTTCGCCAACAAATAACGGAGTTATTGTATCTTCTCTACCCCACACTAGCAATACAGGAACATGAATATTCGCCAACTCTTCGGTTAGATTGTGCATAAGCGCAGAACGTGCCGTAATAATTATACGCAAGGCCTTTTCTCTATCATTAACAGTCTCAAAAACTTCATCTACCAATTCCTTAGTTGCCGTAGCAGGATCATAAAAAGTCTCTTCGGTCTTTCTTTTTATATACTCATAATCACCTCTACGTGGATATCCATCCCCCATTCCACTCTCAAATAAACCACTACTCCCCGTAAGAATAAGCGATGCTATCCTTTCTTGATGGCGCAGTGCATAGAGCTGAGCAATATGACCTCCTAATGAATTACCAAGAAGATGAATAGATCTATATCCCTTCTTATCTATAAAACGCTCAGTATAATCTAACAAGCCATCCAAACCAGTTTCGGCTGTAGACAATGTATATATTGGTAAAATGGGAACAACTACATTATAATTATCCCGAAAATCCTCAATAATGCCACTAAAATTACTCAGTGCACCAAACAAACCATGAAGAAGTAGCAACGTCGGCTTTTCGGGACTGGTTTCTATGTACTCAAATTCACCATCAACATGTATTCCTATTTGACTCATCACAACAATAATAACAAAAATAAATCTACAGCTCCTTGCTCATTCTAGAAGAATTGAAATAATGGTCTCACACCTACACTTTAAATAAAAAGAACCTATGCACCACCAAAGCACTCAACAACAACACCGCTACCCCCTGATGCAACACACCCCACAAAACAGAAATCTGTCCAACACTTGTTAGTAAAACTATAATTCCTAACAAGACTTGGACAATTAACAAGATTACTGAATAGACATACCAACGACTATCTTGTTGAAATAGGTTAAACAATGCATATTTTCTCCCATAAACTAAGATCAAAATAGCCAATATATATGCAGTAAATCTATGTAGCGTATGTATTAGGCTTACCGCAAAGCTACCTTCATCATACTGAATGATACCATGCCAAGTCCATTGAGCTTGATCAAAAAGAATTGTAGGAATAATACTTTCCCCTATTAACGGCCAAGTAGGATAAAAAAGTGCCGCCTTCATACCAGACATCCAGCCCCCAAAAATAATTTGTATACCTACTAGTACTAGTATCCAAAACAACCAGGTATTTTGATTAGATGGAACCGCCCGCTCGCCCATATCACCATGCCTATAGTGAAGAAACGTCCATAAAAGCGCTATAAACACACTAATTCCAATGCCAAGATGTATACTCAGTTTATATGCATTGACCCATGGTCTATCTACCAATCCGCTTGCTACCATTATCCAACCAAAACTCGCCGCTAAACCCGCCAAGACCACAACCAAAAACAAGCGCCTTTTTAATAAGTTATCTATCCAACCCTTCGCATAAAATAATGCAAAAGGAAACAGAAAAACAAATCCCATAACCCTAGCCCAAAAACGATGAATATACTCCCAGAAATAAATGAACTTAAAATCGCCAAGACTCATACCCTGATTTATCTTCTCATATTGGGGGGTTCCTTTATATTCCTCAAACTCCTCAATCCAATGCTTTTCTGACAATGGCGGCAGTGTCCCAGTAACTATTTCCCACTTTGTTATAGACAAACCAGATCCCGTCAAACGTGTTATGCCCCCAACCACGATTTGGACAAATAACATCACTAATCCAACTAACAACCAAATATTAACATATCTCTTCATCTCCAAATCTTTGCAAAACACTAACTATTTTAATTAGCAACACAAATGTATTGAGCTTTAAACCAAACCAATACGATCTAGTTTGACCCTATCCTCTTTTTTATAGTTATTATAGATTTATATAAATTAGTAGTAATAATGTCTGTGGATTTGTGCATAATTAATTGCTCAATTACTTTACACACAAAATATGCGCATTAACGTCTTAATAAGTCAGCAAAGAATGGCACAAAAGGACTCTACCAACATCTGCATTGTTGATATCAACAGATAATAAACAACAGTTTGTTAAAAACTTTGATCCAATAAATATGCTTATATTTTGTGAATATTCTTTCCTATTGTTTACATCCTCATTCTTTTAAATAGTCATTGACAATCATTCATAAAAACTTGTTATGATATTGTGTATAAAATCTGGTTATTCATTTTTACAAACCATCAATAATCAATACGTAATATATTGCAATTAATAAATATGTTAGTATTACCAAAAGAACTATAACAGATGAAAGCCGTTTTGCAACGAGTAAAAGAAGCTAGAGTTAGTGTAAACGGAGACATTATAGGCCAAATAGATCATGGTTTACTGATTCTGCTGGCCGTAGCAGGTGAGGACGAAAGGGAGGATTTAATTTGGTTGGCCAACAAGATTATACAAATGCGCATATTCAGTGATAACGAAAAAAAAATGAACCATTCGTTGATAGATACTTCTGGAGCCTTATTAGTTGTGAGCCAATTTACCCTGCACGCGAGCACAAAAAAAGGAAATCGTCCTTCATTTATTCACGCGGCCCCTGGCGAAAAGGCGGAAAAAATGTACCTAGCTTTCATTGAGTATATTCGTGCAAAAGGGATATCAGTGCAGTCCGGAATATTTGGGGCGGACATGCAAGTCTCTTTAGTAAATGACGGACCAGTGACGATTATTATAGATAGCAGAAATAAAGAATAATGACAGTCTCTCAATGGCAAAAAATAGTAGATAATTGGATTGTAGAGTATGGAGTGCGCTATTTTGATATAAAGACTAACAATCTTTTGCTCGTAGAAGAGATGGGTGAGTTTACGCGGCTCATAGCTCGGCATTATGGAGAACAAAGCTTTAAATCATCAGACGATAAAGATGACATACAAGCAAAAATACAAGAAGAACTCGGCGATATGATTTTTGTCATTACATGTATGGCGAATCAAATGGATATCGATTTACAAAGAGTCTTGGAACAAAATATTGCAAAAAAGACCCTTCGGGATAAAGATCGGCATAAGAATAATTCCAAATTGCAAGACTAGATCTACAATATTTCATCAACGTTTGGTTGCTTAACGAGACGTTGTGCTAAAAGGCAAATTTTCATCATAGAACCCACAAGCAAGCGTAACAAGAGTATGACAAAACACGTTACCTTGATAAGAATTATCATCGCTCATTCATAAAGTGGTGAACTTGGATAAATTGTGCTCAAAGAAGAGCTCGAAGACAACCGATCGCCCACGAAGGAAACCTGAGCATGGGTGAAGGTGTGGCATACATGAAGACAAGAGCAACGTCTATCATGAGCAGGAATAGAGCGAATAATATAAAAAGGCCGAAACACAGAATTTATGAATCGAGAACTAGAACTATTAGAAAAACTCGAAAAAGAGCTGAATCTTAAAGAACTTCAGATAAAGAGTCTTCTTACGATAACACAAGCTATTAATGACAATGTTGCGGCCGAAGGATTGTATAATATGTACCGTTCTTTTCTGAGCTGGGAAATGGGCATCGTTAAAATGAATTTGATTCTTAAGGGAGAGGAACAAAATGAATGGTTTGTCGCTACGGATATAAATTCTACTGTCGACCTTGCAACATTAGAGTCATGGATGTTAGAATTATTACGACATAAACGCCTTCATACTATAAAACCAGAGGACTCAGAACGATTGCAAGCCTTTGATATCATAATTCCGGTCTTTCATAAGGACGTACCCATTGCTTATTCGCTCATTGGCGGCATCAAAAACAAAGAAGCGCTATATAATAAAATCCAGTTCATTACTACTATTACCAATATTATTGCCGTCGCCATAGAAAACAAGCGATTGTTTAAAAGACAACTAGAACAAGAAAGTTTTAGCAAAGAACTCGAATTAGCTAGCAAGGTGCAAAAGATGTTGATTCCTGATCAACTTCCTAAGAATGAAAGGTACGAGCTGGCCTTTATCTATAAACCACATTTTACCATAGGGGGCGACTATCTCGACTTTATAGACTTTGATAGAAACCGATTTTTATTTTGTATAGCCGATATCTCGGGTAAAGGCGTTGCTGCGGCACTTTTAATGGCAAATTTTCAAGCAATGATACAAAGCTTGATATATCAATATAGAGATTTAGAGACATTTATCTTCGCGTTGAACCAAACTGTTTTTCGTATTACAAAGAGTGATAAATTCATAACGTTCTTCATTGCAGAAGTAGATCTTGAGCGCAAAAAGCTTAAGTATATAAATGCCGGACACTACCCACCCGTCTTATATCAAGATGGCGAAATAAAACGTCTTGACCAAGGAAGTACGGTTATTGGAGCCTTTGAAAAACTTCCGGATATTCACGAAGAACAAATGGCGCTCAAAGAAGGGGCGCTCATAATGTGCTTTACAGACGGATTGGCAGATCTTAAAAATGACAGAGAGGAATATTTTGCCGATGATCGTATAGAAGAATTTGTAAGAAGCAAAGGAACTTTAGGGGCGGAAGAATTTAATGTAGCCTTGATGCACGAAATAGATTCTTATAGACGCAATATCGAATTTACAGATGACATTGCCGTATTGACCTGCAAAGTCCACCGCTTTAACTAATATATGTGAGGATCTATCTAAATTGCATGCCTATCTGTAGAGAAAAGCAGTATTTTGTACTCCCTTTTAAGGAATAACTGTCTCTAATGAAGAATAAATTCATCGCTGCCTTATTAGCTTTTGTGGGTGGTACCATAGGCATACACAAATTTTACCTCCGTGATTATGGAGCGGGCATCTTTTATATTTTTCTCACGATGATGACTGCGGACTTTTTTCCAGTAAGTTTCATTCTGAGTATGATTGACGGCATGCGCTATCTAATGATGCCTCAAGAAGAGTTTGACCGTAAATTCAATTCAAAATATTATCGCGACAAACCGACCACACGTACTCCCGCGCGGAAGAACCAACGTGAATATTATGAAGTAAATAGAAAAAATACCCCAACGCCTTCTCGAAAAAGAGGTGTTTTTATCAAAGACAACCCTTTTAAGAGTAGCGGCATTAAAAAGTACAAGGAGTATGACATAGAAGAAGCAATACTCGACTTTGAAAAAGCACTAAAAATAGAGCCCAACGACCTTTCTCTTTACTTTAATCTTGCTTGTGCACATGCATTGCTAGAAAATAAAGATGACGCGTTTGGATACCTTGATTTGGCTGTGCAAAAGGGATTTAATGAGCTGGAGCGAATTATGACGCACGACGATCTAGCCTTTTTAAGAATACAACCTGAGTTTGATACCTTCAAACTAAATGGCTTCAGACGATCTAAAGAACAAACCGCCGAGCAATTCTCACCAGAAGAAGTCCCGGTGAATGATATTCTTTTAGCCCAACTAAATCGCCTGATGGAATTGCGAAAAAAGGGAGTTCTCACAGAACACGAATTCACTATCGAGAGAAAGAAAATACTGAGCCCCCGATAGCCTTTTCTGCCTACTTTGGCAGAATAACAGAGGGGAAAGTATTTTGTCTCAAACCTTTATGCCATGTTTTCCGTTACATTTCACCTAGCAGACGGACAAATTATGAAGACAGATATATTCAAAGAAGAGGAGCGCGGGAAAGCAAAAATGGAGTGGTTGGATGCGCGGTATTATTTTAGCTTCGGTAATTTTTATTATGATCGAAATAGAATGCATTTTGGGGTTTTGAGAGTTATCAATGATGATATTATAGCCGCGGGAAGGGGTTTTGGAGAACACCCACATGATAATATGGAAATCATCACGATTCCTTGGAAAGGGTCTCTACAACACAAAGACAGTATAGGCAATACGTCCATCATACGACCTGGCGACATTCAGGTAATGAGCGCAGGAAAAGGAGTGTTTCATAGTGAATTTAATCCTAGCCCACACGAGGAGACACGATTGTTTCAAATATGGCTATATCCACAAAAAAGGGATGTTTTACCACGATATGATCAATGGTCATATGAACCATACGTTCAACAAAACACTTGGACGAAGATATTATCTCCAAATCCTGACGAACAAGGAGTATGGGTACATCAGGCCGCCTGGTTTCACTTAGGCATTTTTGAAAAACACGCAAGCGCCAAATATCAAATACATCGAAGAGGTAATGGTGTGTTCGCCATTGTGGTACAAGGTTCAGCAGAAATAGGAGGTAAGACATTAAAGGCCAAAGACGCCATCGGCATCTGGGACACCGAAGCCTTTAATGTCACGGCCCTAACAGAAGATACACGTATTCTCTTACTCGACGTACCAATGTCTTTAGACGCGATAGCGGCCTAACATATAGAACCAAAACAACGTCAGTAAGGAAATCACTACCTTTTCATTGTGCGTCTAATGTCGCGCCAACTGATCAACTTGATACCCTCCTCTTCAAGAATCATTCTACATTGTTCACTATTAAAGAAACGATAGTCATCTTCGCGCCATTTTGCCCCGTAGTGCGGGTGCCCCGTCGTAATAGACTGCATCTCGCTGTCATCGTAAGCGACATGAATAAGAAATGTTGTTATCCCTGCGCGGAGGTTCCGCAATTCTCGTTCGTAAAACACAGCCAACCCGTCTCCAGCAAAACTTTCGGGATTTGCCATAATTATTCGATCAATCATCGGAAGTTCGCTTGGAATCAAGTTCGCCAACGCTGGATAGCTGCTTACATCATCTCGTGATAATAAGACAGGTATTTTATATTCGAGGCCTAGTTTGATGTAAATAGAAAAAAAGGAAGGATCGAGCAGGCATCCCATATGTGTATCAAGATGAGTTATATCTACACCGCTAGACCTGGCTCGCTCTATTTGTGCTCGAAGTTCAATCTCCACATCTTCAACAGTAGCATTCTCTGAAAAGTCAGTACAATTATCATAGAAGAAACCCCGCTCATCTACTAAAGATGGAACATCCGTATAGGCCGTAATCGGCCCCCATTTATAGTGCTTCCACTCAGAGGTAAGGGTGAGGTGAATACCTAAATCTATGCCAGAATGTTTTTGGGCATATACTGCCACCTCTCCAAACCAAGGACAAGGCACCATAAGGCTACCCGAGTTTACCAAACCCTCTCCAAAAGAAGCGATACTCGCTCTATTTTCTGAGTGAGACATGCCTACATCATCAGCGTGAATGATCAATAATTTATCGGTGGAAGAATACCCTAGCTGCTCTGCCAGACTTGACCCTTGTTGTGCAACAATTACAGTAAAATGTACGTAGGCAAAAATTGTAAGAAGAGAAACGTTCCGCTTTTTCATTCTTATCTGATTAATTGTTCATAAAACGGGATAACTGCCGATGCCAATTTTGGTAAACTTCTTGGTATGCCTCTGTCAAAGCAGAAGAGGTTTGATAGGCTGAAACTATTTTTAGGCCCGAGAAAGCCGTGATAAACGAAAAAACTCCCAAACCAATACCTGCCCCGCGCGCAGCACCCTGAGCACCATCGGTGTTATACAGCTCTATATCTGCGCCGGTCAAGGCAGAAACAGCTTCTCGAAAAAGGGGACTATAAAACAAATTTGCTTCCCCAGCACGTATCACTTTAGACTTAACGCCTAATTCTTTCATAATATCAAAACCATATTTCATAGCGCAAGCTATACCCTCTTGCACTCCACGAGCTATATCGGCATCCGAATGCAGGTTAAAATCTATTCCTAACCAATGTGAACCGATATACTTGTTTTTTAACATTCTTTCTGAACCATTTCCAAAAGGTAAAATAGATAAGCCGCGACTACCAACTGGCGAAGACATGGCCAATTGATTCATTTCTCCATAACTTCCACACTTAATCAGTCGTTTTGTCCATGCGTTGAGAATTCCCGTTCCATTTATACACAACAACACACCGATGCGGGGATCTTCTGAACGATGGTTGACATGTAAAAAACTGTTTACCCGAGAGTGTTGATCAGCCTTAGCATTATTTGCAATACCATAAACAACGCCAGAAGTACCCGCTGTCGCGGCAACTTCACCTGGCTCTAATACATTTAGCGATAGAGCATTATTTGCTTGATCTCCGGCTCGATAACAAATAGGAATGTCCGACGGCCACCCTAGATCGCGAGCGATATTTGCTGCCAACCCTATTTTGGCACCAAAACAAGGCACGATCGGAGGGAGTAGCTCGCTCGAAAACCCAAAGGTTTGCAGCAGCTCTGTTGACACCCGTTCTTCCTTAAAATCGTAAAAGATCCCTTCGCTTAAGCCTGTTAGGGTTGTCGTCGGAGTCCCACTCATACGGGTTGCTATATAATCGCCAGGCAACATGATGTATTTTATCTTCTCATAGAGCTTGGGCTCCTCCGTCTTTACCCAGGCCAACTTGGCGGCAGTAAAATTTCCAGGCGAATTGAGCAAATGAGACATACAAAATTCATGGCCTAAGGCCTCATGGGCCTTTTCGCCAAAAGGGATAGCGCGACTGTCGCACCATATGATAGAAGGTCGCAACACCTTGAATTGATCATCTAGACATACAAGGCCATGCATTTGATATGAAATACCGAGGGCCGAAATATCTTGCGCATTAATATGTGTAGCCGCCATTTTTGCAAGGAAAATGATGGCATCCCACCAACGCTCAGGATCTTGCTCTGCCCAGCCCTTTTGATGAGATATCATGGGCATTTCTACATCTGGATATTGCGCGTTAAATATACTTGTATTGGTCTCGACATCAACAATAGACAACTTTACCGACGAACTACCCAAATCAAATCCAGCCAATAACATAGAGCACATTTGTTTTTGCAAAGATAGAAAGATTCTTCTTTAAAAGAATACTCGCCCATAGGGTAGATCATAGATCCAGAGGAAGTTTATGCAAAAGCTTAAAGACACACTACACGGGCACATTGTACCTTTGTTCTTTAAGTAGTTTAAATCCACTAAGTCCTAATAATGAACAAACATATATTTCCGTTGTGGGATCAAATGGTCACACGACAAGAGCGACAAAAATTTCTTCATCAGCGAGCGGCAGTCTTTTGGATTACAGGCCTATCGGGTGCAGGAAAAACTACCTTGGCGAAATACGTAGAACGCCAAATGTTTAATGAAGGATATTTTTGTCAGTTACTTGACGGGGATAATATCCGTGCAGGTATAAACAATAACCTAAGCTTCAGTCAGCAAGATCGTACAGAGAACATACGCCGCTTAGCCGAAATAGCAAAGCTATATCTTGAAAGTGGTATTATCACCTTTTGTTCTTTTATCAGTCCGACAAATTCGTCTCGCAATATGGCTAAAGAAATTATTGGAGATAAAGATTTTTATGAGGTTTATATTAAAGCCAGTGTCGAAGAATGTGAAAAGAGAGATGTAAAAGGTTTATATAATAAGGCTCGCGCTGGCGAAATAAAGGACTTTACAGGAATCTCAAGCCCCTATGAGCCCCCTCAAGATCCGGCCATAACCATAGATACTGACCAACAAAGTATAGAACAAAGTTCACTACAACTTTATACATTTGTGCGCTATATTTGCCAAAGCATATAGGATTAATAGGAATTAAATAGAATGAATTATCAATTAAGCCACATTAAAGAGTTGGAAGCGGAGTCAATCTTTATCCTCAGAGAGGTGGCCTCGCAGTTTGAACATCCGGTCATTCTGTTTTCGGGAGGAAAAGATTCAATTTTAGTGACCCATTTGGCACACAAAGCATTTTATCCAGCTAAAATACCCTTTCCACTATTGCATGTTGATACAGGACACAACTTTCAAGAGACACTAGACTATCGCGACGAACTAGTCAATCGTCTTGGCGCAAAGCTACTTGTAGCATCGGTAGAAGAGGCTATTCAAAACGGCTTGGTGAGAGAAGAAAAGGGCTACAACGCAAGTCGCAACTTACTCCAAACCGCCGTATTATTAGATGCTCTAGAAAAGGGCAAATACGATGCTGCTATCGGAGGTGCTCGTAGAGACGAAGAAAAGGCTAGAGCAAAAGAGCGATTTTTTTCGCATCGTGACGAATTTGGACAATGGGATCCCAAAAACCAAAGGCCCGAGCTTTGGAATCTTTTTAATGGAAGAAAGAATATTGGGGAACATTTTCGCATATTTCCCATAAGTAATTGGACGGAATTAGATGTTTGGCAGTATTTGGCATTAGAAAAGGTGCCGTTGCCTTTGCTCTATTTTTCACATCAACGCGAAGTCTTTGAGCGTGACGGTATTCTTTTGGCCAATACAACGCACATTATGCGCCGCGAAGAAGAGACACCTTTTATTGAAACCGTACGATGTCGCACGATTGGGGATACCACATGTACGGGGGTGTGGCGTTCGACAGCAAAGACGACGCAAGAAATTATTGAAGAAGTCGCCACAACACGTCTTACAGAAAGAGGCGGGAGAGCTGACGACAAACGAGGCGAAACAGCGATGGAAGATCGCAAGAAACAAGGTTATTTCTAACGGTATCACTACGAGCTATGCAACAGACAACAGAACTTTTGCGATTTACTACAGCAGGAAGTGTCGACGATGGTAAATCTACATTAATAGGTCGCCTTCTATTCGACAGTAAGTCTATATATCAAGATCAATTTGATCAAATCAAAGAAGCGACAGAACGAAGAGGAGAGGAAGGCGTCAATTTGGCGCTACTCACTGACGGTTTGCGTTCAGAGCGGGAGCAAGGAATAACAATTGATGTAGCCTATCGATACTTTAGTACCCCCAAACGAAAGTTTATTATTGCCGATACACCGGGTCATATTCAATACACAAGAAATATGGTCACGGGAGCCTCTACGGCGAATGTAGCACTTATCTTAATTGATGCACGGCATGGGGTTGTCGAACAAACACGACGACATGCGATCATTGCCTCCTTATTAAAAATTCCTCACTTAGTGGTTTGTATCAATAAAATGGATCTGGTAGATTATAACCAAGAGAAGTATGACGAGATACAAGAGTCTTTTGAATCTTTTGCCGCGAAATTAGATGTTAACGATGTACACTTTATTCCCATCTCTGCACTTTTAGGAGATAATATTGTCACTCGCTCCGCGAAAACTCCCTGGTATGAAGGCCCTACCTTAATGTATTACCTCGAAAATGTTCATATTGCTAGCGATCACAACTTTATAGATGCTAGGTTTCCCGTGCAGTATGTGATAAGGCCCAATACCGATGAATTTCATGATTATCGCGGATATGCGGGACGATTAGCTGGCGGCATTATGAGAGTAGGCGACGAGGTAAGTTTGCTTCCCTCAGGTTTTAAAACTCGTATTAAAGCCATTCATGGAGTGGATGGTTATGTTGAAGAGGCCTTTCCACCACAATCTATTACGGTTTTATTAGAAGAAGAATTTGACTTGAGTCGAGGTGACATGATTGTTAGAGAAAATAATCAACCGCTCGTTTCACAGGATTTAGACATGATGATATGTTGGTTTGACCACGAAAGATCCCTTCACTTGCGCGGCAAATATATTTTGCAACATACTACACAAGCCATTAGATGTCTTGTCAATGAAATAAGATATAAACTAGATATTAACACATTGCATCGAAATCAAGAAGATAAGAAGATAGGGATGAATGATATTGCTCGAATAACGCTTCGCACAACCAAGCCCGTTTTTGTTGATGCCTATCGCAAGAATCGCATTACCGGTAGCATTATTATCGTTGACGAATCATCTAACAACACGGTAGGCGCAGGCATGATTATTTAACCAGCCTGGCTCTTACAACCTTGCTTTTGTAGCAAATAGAAGATGAAGTGCTAGGCACGACAAGATAAATTCAAGTTTTGTGCTAAATAACATAGTCACCAATAGCAAAACATATCTTTGTCGAGACTACGTTTATACTAGAGCTAGACAGCATGCGAGAGAAAAAAGAGCAAATAAACTACTTGGCCATAATGGCAGGAGGGCTTGGGTCCCGCTTTTGGCCAGCAAGCAGGGAAGATTTACCAAAGCAATTTTTGGATATAACGGGTTCTGGACGAACCCTATTACAACAAACAGTTGATCGTGCGCGAAAAATAGTTGCCCTAGAGAGGATTCTCATCATTTCAAATCGACAATACAAAGACCTCATTTTAGGGCAATTGCCGGAGCTTGGCGAAAATCAATTGCTTCTTGAGCCGTCACGGAATAATACCGCGCCGTGTGTTGCATATACGGCTTTGCATATCCTCGCTAAGAATCCGGACGCAGCCTTCGGGGTATTACCCGCAGATCATATCATCGGTAAGGAAAAAGAGTTCACTCGACTAATGAAACTTGCGTTTTCAACAGCGCACGCCGAACCGTCAATTGTTACCCTTGGAATACAGCCAACGCGCCCTGACACAGGATATGGATATATTCATACAGATACCTTTGGCGGACAATTGCGCAAAGTCAAAAGCTTTAAAGAAAAGCCTGATAAAATCACCGCGCAACAATACCTAGATAGCCAGGAATACCTTTGGAATGCAGGCATCTTCGTCTGGTCGGTCAAGACCTTATTGCATGCTTTTGAAACGAATGCGCCAGATATTCTTTCTCTGCTTAGCGCACGCAAAGAGGCCTTCGGCACAAAAGATGAACAGAGCTATGTCAATGAGGTCTATCCGCAGACACGAAATATTTCCGTCGATTTTGCGATTATCGAAAAGGCAAATAACGTTTTGACCATTCCGGCAGATATTCATTGGAGCGATCTAGGAACGTGGAACTCCCTTTATGATTATCTATCAACTGCGAATAATGACAATGTTTGCCAAGCCGAAAATCATCTGTTAGAAAATGTCCAAGGCACACTAATTCGGCAATCCAATAAAGAAAAACTTATTGTTGTCGGAGGTATACAAGATATGATCATCATAGATGATGACGATGTTTTGCTGATATATCCGCGCGAAAAGGAACAAGAAATTAAGGCCTTGAGACAACAAATAAAGAATAAGCGATATTTGTGATGTCTAGAAGTCGACAAAAAATTGCCCTATGTGCCAACACCTCTTGGAGTCTATATAACTTCAGATTAGGCTTGATTCGCACGTTGTTAGCCAAAGAAATCCAAGTGTATGTATTAGCCCCGCGAGATGGATATACAGCGAAGTTGATCGCAGAAGGCGCGAGCTATGTACCGATACCTTTAGAAAGTTATAGCTCCAACCCTATCGCAGACCTCCGTTTGTTACTTGAGTTATATCGCGTTTATAGAAAAGAAAAGTTTGACCACATTATTCATTATACGGCCAAGCCAAATATCTACGGATCTTTGGCAGCGTCCTTTACAAAAACTCCGAGTATAGCAGTTTTTACAGGATTGGGAAGAATATTTCACCTCACAGGAGTGGGAAAATGGATCATCCGTGGCTTATTAGTTCAGGCAACCAAGCGAGCAGAACAAATTTGGTTTTTGAATGAAGAAAACAAAGGGCGATTTTTTAATGAAATCAATCTACCTGTACAACATTATATTACCCATGTACTCCCGTCAGAAGGTATCAATACGAGGCGTTTTAGTAAGCGCCTTGACCATTCTATCAAACCCTTTTTGCGGATATTATTCGCGGGAAGAATGCTCTTAGACAAAGGAGTATTCGAATATGTTGAGGCGGCAAAACAATTAAAACAGGTTTTTCCCTTCTGCAAATTTGAGTTGCTCGGCATGATAGACTATACCAATGATCAAGCTATCAGTCTGGATCAAATAATGCAATGGCACAATCAAGGGGTTGTTCATTATTTAGGTTCGACAGAGGATGTACGACTTTATTTAGATCGCAGCGATATGCTTGTGTTTCCCTCATATTATGAAGAGGGGGTTTCAAGGATATTGCTAGAAGCCGCAAGTATGGAATTGCCGATTATAACAACGCGACATACGGGCTGTCGAGAAGTGGTAGCGGAGGGCGTTACCGGCTTATTGTGTGAGCCGCGATCCGTCGAAGATCTTGTAGACAAAATGTATCAGATGATACTAATGTCTCCAGAAGCTAGAGTTCAAATGGGGCAACGAGGAAGAGAGTATGTTAAAACTAAATATGAAGAAACAGAGGTCATCAACCAATACCTAGAAAAGCTTAGTATTGATAAATGGAGTACCAAGGATAAAAAAGTATCATGAAAGAAAAACGACAGACCTTAGTGATCTACATACTTTTTATAATGTTCACGCTATTTGGAGCTGGCTTGCAAGCCCAGACAAAGGAGCTGAAAGTTCTTTCCCTAAATATTCGCTTAGACACTAAGGCCGATGGTGCCGACCAATGGCAATTTAGAAAGGAGACAATAGTGGCATATATTGAAAGGGAGTCCCCGGACTTTGTCGGTATTCAAGAAGCTTTGCATAATCAAGTCACATATTTAAGTGAAGCCTTAGAAGGCTACGACTATGTGGGCGTAGGGCGAGATGATGGCCAGCAAGGAGGAGAATTTATGGCATTGTTCTACAATAAGACAGCGTGGAGATATCTCGACGGCGGTACATTTTGGTTGTCATCAACGCCAGAAACCCCCTCTAGAGGATGGGATGCCGCCTGCCATAGGGTTTGCACTTATGGGGTTTTTGTGAATAAGAGAGGAGATACAGTATCCATCAACAACACACATTTAGATCATATTGGCAAGGAAGCAAGAGCAAAAAGTGTCGAACAACTTCTAAGTCACATGCGCGAACAAGGAGCTGTTCACCCAGCTATTCTATTAGGCGATTTTAATTTTGAACCAGACAGCCCATTATATGAGGCAATGAATCAGACATTATCAGATGCCTACATGGTAGCGAAAACAATTAACGCCGAATCAGACGGGACATTTAACGGCTTCAATCTTGAGCAGAAACCCATGCGGCGAATCGATTATGTTTGGCTTGATACGATGCAAATGAGCGTTATACGATATGCTCACCAAACCATGCTGACGCCCCATAAAAGACACATGTCTGACCACCTACCAGTTTTGGTAGAAATTCATTGGAAGCCTTCAATAAAGAGCAGCAACAAATAAAAAGATAGTAGAATTAGCGCCAAAACAATTGATTTTTCTATTTTGGCTTAACGTAAAAATAAAGAATTATGGGACGTAAAATAAGAATGGGCATGGTCGGCGGTGGCCGAGGAGCATTTATCGGGGGAGTACATCGAATGGCGGCAGCATTGGATAGTCAAATAGACTTGGTCTGTGGAGCGTTTAGTTCGAATGCTGAAAAATCTCGCTTATCGGGCGAGGATTTCTTTCTCGATCCGAAGCGCGTATATGGTAGCTATGCGGAAATGATTGAAAAGGAAAAAGCACTACCCGAAGATGTCCGAATGGACTTCGTTTCTATTGTTACTCCCAATCATATGCACTATGGCCCGGCAAAGATGGCCCTAGAGAATGGCTTTCACGTGGTGTGCGACAAGCCATTATGTTTCAGTTTAGAAGAAGCGCGGGATCTCGTACACATAGTTAAAACCACAGGATTACTCTTTGCCTTGACGCATAATTATACGGGCTATCCAATGGTCAAACAAGCACGAAAGATGGTTCAAGAAGGCCATCTGGGCAAGATTCGCAAAGTAGTTGTAGAATATCCACAAGGATGGCTAAGCACATTATTAGAAAGTACGGATCATAAACAAGCCGCGTGGAGGACGGACCCCTCTCGCTCTGGAATAGCTGGCGCGATGGGCGATATCGGTAGTCACGCTGAAAACTTGGCTGAATATATAACAGGCTTAAAAATCAAAGAAGTCTGCGCAGATATCTCAGCCTTAGTAGAGGGTCGCACTCTCGATGATGATGGAAATGTTTTGTTGCGATTTAATAACGGGGCAAGAGGTGTGTTGCATGCGAGCCAGATCTGTGTTGGAGAAGAAAATAGCTTAAACATTCGAATTTATGGCGAAAATGCTGGCCTCGAATGGCATCAGATGGAACCGAATACATTATTAGTCAAATATCAAGGCAAGCCCAATCAAGTGTATAGAACTGGGGTAGGGGAGCTCAGTCGTGAGGCCTCGGCACATACGCGAATACCCGCAGGACATCCAGAAGGCTACTTAGAGGCATTTGCTAATATCTATCGCAACTTTGCTTACTGTCTGCGTGCCCGAATAGAAAAGGAGGCTATAGATCCAGTATATATGGACTTTCCAAAAGTAGAAGATGGTTTGCGAGGGATGGAGTTTATCCATAAAGTGATCGAATCCGGAAAAAGCCAAACGAAGTGGATTGCCCTTTGATGAGAGCAACTATGAAATTTCCGCTAGCCTACGCATTAATGATTATTTGTTTTTTCCTTTCTGGCAAGGTAATGAGTCAAGCCCGCGAAGCCACACCTAAACCGCCCATACAAGTCGATGTCATTATCGGCCATAATAAAACACAGTTTCAAAGTATCGTCGTAAAACCCCTCGACAACAAAGGAAAGCTCGAATTCTTCAATTTGGCCTTCTTTGATGCACATTATGCAGAAGGAGATAAGGAGTTTAACGAAGGAGTAATGCAAACCTATGTTGCCTATAATTTCATCAAGGGCGTCGGGATAGGGCTGGGGGGCATGTATAATAATGTAGAAGGAGTGGCAGCGAATGTCGTCGCACAGTTTGTCACCGGGGGGCCGTCGTTTCTGGTGGTAGTCTATGGTGCGGCACAACTAAAGAGGCAAGCCGATTATGAAGTATTCAGTCAAATCCAATACAGGCCTCTCTTGACAGACAGATTAAATTTATT
>CAZTSI010000021.1:0-56713 GCA_964616755.1 uncultured Saprospiraceae bacterium
TCGCTAGATATACGAATGAAGATGGCGTGATCAGAACGATCAACGAGACGGTGACAACAATTACTGGCACTCCTTCGAACTTGACGTATACGAACGAAGTTGGTGCGGCAGTGAGTTTCGATGGTACGGATAATCAAACACTTACAAATCTTTCAATATCAAATGATTCATTAACAGTGGCGATAGAAAACGGTAATACTTTGCGAGTAGATCTATCAACTTTTGACCAAAGATCGAGTATAGCAGAAATTTATGATATTGCAGGTGGTCAAAATTTAACTCCTGCGTTTACAAATATAAATCTTGCTACATCAGGAATAATTGATTCTGATTACACGAGTGGACCAAGTTCTATTACGGTCAATGTTACTGGACGATACAGAATTACTTATCGAGCAACCACACAAGTCACCAGTAATACAAGAACAGGTGGCGAATTCCGATTAACAAACAATGGCACAGCTGTACCTGCGACTTTGTCAAATACGTATCAAAGGAATACAGATGTAGACAGAAATACGGTCACTGCTATAAAAGTTATTAATTTAAATGCAGGTGATGTGATCAGGTTACAAGGAAGAAAATATAGTAGTTCTGGCAACCTTAGCATGTTCGCAGACGGATCTTCATTATTAATAGAGCGTTTGAAATAATTAGGCATGAAAAAGATCTATATAGCAATGAAAAGTATATGCCTGTTTATTTTTATGATTTCAACTCTTAGTATTCATGCACAGAGAAATTTTTCTACAACTCAGATTGCTACTATAAATAGCTCGCTTTTGGGTGCTGAAGGAGATTTGTATATGGATACTCTATTAAATGAACTTTATATTGGACTGCAAAGCGGTGCATTATATAAAGTAACTAGTACAGATGATCAGGTATTCGATGTATCTACTTTTGATGCTTCCGGCCTTAATTTAAGTATAGAAAATGATGGACAACCAACAATTACGATTCCAATTATATCTAGCGCAGTAGGTAATGATTTGACCTTTAATACAAACGGATTATATATCAACGAAACGGACAACCAAAACCTATCATTAGGTGCTCGAATTGGGACAAACCAACCTGTTAATATATCTGGCGGAACAGGCGTAACAATTGATGTAGCGGATAATGACAATAGTGTCACCAACGAGGGGATAATAGGTGTAGGGGCGGGTGCAGCGAACAGTTCGCGTCTATTAAGTAATACATCGGGTCAAAACATTTTGGATATTATAGTCGGTACGGGATTGAGTATCACCGAGACAGCGGCGGCCAATGGTGGCACTATAACCATTACTAACACCGTAGCAAATACGGACAACCAAAACCTATCATTAGGCGCTCGAATTGGGACAAACCAACCTGTTAATATATCTGGCGGAACAGGCGTAACAATTGATGTAGCGGATAATGACAATAACAGTACGAATGAAATACAAGTGCTCAGTAGAGCAGGTGATGTTGTCAGCTTATCATTGGCAGGAGGTTCATTCACTGATGATCACTTAGGCACAGCTAATCAGACATTATCTGGCAACCGTACAGTCACTATGGGTGCGAATTCATTGACATTTGATGCTACTCAAGATGTAATAATTCAATCTACTGGCAGGGTAGGTATAGGAACAATATCACCTAATACTAGACTAGAGGTAGACAACGGCTCCCTGCGATTAGCCGATTATGGCACAGGAGGATATTTAGATACACTAATTAGTGTAGATCCAGGTGTACACTTGTTAGCTGTTGACGCACAGGGTGATGTTATTGAAACGAATACATACAAATCGGCAAAGGTTTTTTACCCACCCGCTGTTGTAGTAGATGTTAGCACTATAGGTAATAACTATACTATTGATCTTTATCAAGAGTATTTTCTTCGAATGAGCTCTCCTGCACTTTCGAGTACTACAGATCCAATTCCGACGTACAGCAGAAATGAAGTACAATTTCACTTGCTCGATTATGATAATAGCGTATTTAATATAGGAGTGGGCGATTTATCGGCTGGTGGTGTTTTGACCTATGATGTGATAGCAGTACCTACGGGAAATTGCACATTTTTGAATGTGGTGTTTGTAGTCAAATAATTAAAAAATTATAATCAAACGTTGCGCGAAGAAGCGTATTGAATGACAATTTTAAAACATAAATGGTTTTTGACCTTGGTCATCTTGCTTATTGGCTCAACTGTACAATTATGTGCTCAGTCAGCTTCATTAGGCAATACATATGTGCACGCTGAAGGTGAGGCTGTCATATTTGGTATACATGATTTTAATTTTGGTGGCATGGGTACATTACCGGGCATTGTTGGGACTCAACGAGAGGGACAGAATGCATTTATTGGATTTTCCAATGTCTCACCTGGTTGGACAAAAGCCGCCCATGATCGACATATTGATGGATATGTAAAAAAATATGGAGATACGCCATTTGTGTTTCCAATCGGCGACAACGGGCGCTATCGTCCTGCAGCTATTTCTGGTGCAGACCAAACGACGGCTGCTTATTATAATGTAGATCCTCAAACGGCTATCACTTCTAACATATTAGGAGGGGCACATACTGCGTTGCCTGAAACAGGCCCATTTAATAGGAATCAAAAGGATGTTCAATTATTTAGAATTAGTGATAAGGAATATTGGGATATTAACGGTAATAAGCCTACACGAATTACCCTTACTTGGGACGCCAATAGTAATGTGGAATATATTAGTGACGGACAATTATCGCGCTTGACAATTGTAGGATGGGATGGATCAAAATGGGTTCGAATTCCTTCGGTTATAGATATAAGAATGTTAGACATCAATCGCAGTATCCCAATGTATTTGTCTGGAAGATCGAATAAGGATTTAGGATCTATATCTACTCAGTTTCCCATCGCGCCTAATACATATGATGTCTATACCTTGGCTTCCGTAGCTTCAGGAATTATTGGGGATTTTGTTTGGGAAGATAGCAATAGGAATGGGGTGCAGGATATTGGTGAAGATGGTATTCCAGGAGTGCAAGTACAATTGTTTGACACTAGCAACGCGCTTATTCAGACTGTTGTCACAGATGTAGAGGGCATTTATTTTTTTCAAGGAGTTTTGCCAGGACGATATTATGTGCGTTTTGCCGCACCATTTCCTTATAGTATTACTCTTCCAAGCCAGTTGCCCCCCGATAAGAATAGTGATGTGGGCTTTGATGGAAGAACTCCTGCATTTAATATTGGTACCAATCAAGTGGATCTAGGTGTCGATGCAGGATTTTATAAGACGGGCTATATAGGAGATTTTGTGTGGAATGACGAGGATAGAGATGGAATTCAAGATGAAGGAGAGAAGGGTGTAGGTAATATCGTCATAGAATTGTTAGGTCCCGATAAATTATTGTTGGCCTCTACTTTTAGTGATAGTATGGGAATGTACTTTTTTACGAATCTGCCACCAGGGAATTATTTCATAAGAGTCGTCTTGCCGGATGGCTATTTATTTAGCCCATACAAGTCTACTCTAGATATCAATAAAGACAGTGATGTCAATCCTTTTACGGGCATTACAGATATGATTCAGTTGAACAGTGGAGTACAGATTTCCCATATCGATGTAGGATTGGCCTCTCCATGCAAGTACATTGCTGATATTGAGTTGAATATGCCAACGTGCGGCGAACGAAATGGGGGTGTGGATGTATTTATCGACGGTAACACTGGGCCATATAGTTACGAGTGGAGCACAGGTGATACGACTGCGTTTTTGGCGAATTTGGATACTGGTTTATATACTCTAATGATCACCGACCAAGAGCAATGCAGTCGTGCCTTTAGTTTTGAATTAGTTTATGAGCAAGGATGTCAAATGATCTGTGCCGATCTGAATACGGCCGTTTTCTTAGAAGGTGCATATGATTATGACGAAGAGCAAATGTCAAACGATCTCAATCGTTTAGGTTATTTGCCAGGGCAACGCCCAACTACTTTCTTTGGTAAGCGCACATCGGCTGGTCAACCTTATAACCAAGTCCCTTGGAGTTATAAAGGGAACGAAGGGAGTTTATTTAGCGCATCTGTGGTAGCAGAGAATAACATCTACTACGACGAAGATGTGATTGATTGGGTTTTGGTGAGCCTTAGACTTAATCTATCTAAAGAGTACGAGACATGTACAAGAGCAGGGCTATTATACAAAGATGGACATATAGAATTTCCAGAAGATGCATGTTGTTTAGTAGATCCACTTAAGCAATATTATGTGGTTGTGGAGCACAGAAATCACCTTATAGTGATGTCGCCAACTCCGAGGCCTGTGATAGACGGGAGAATCGATTTTGACTTTAGAAGTACCAGATCTTATGTAAGATTACTTGGAGAATCGCAACGAGAAGTTTCGCCAGGGGTGTTCGCTATGTATGCAGGTAATGGGGATCAATTCATCTCAGGCAGTTCACCAGTCGATATAAACGTGGCCGATCTTGCTGAATGGTTAAAGGAAAATGGTCTGAATAGTAGCTATTATAAGATGGACTTTGACTTAAATGGGGATGTCAATGTGCAAGATAAGGCACTATATCTCCAAAATAACGGATTGTTCTCCGATGTACCTAAAACTAGGAATCAATAAAGACGTAAATCTGTTGAGGTTAGTAGGTGAATAAAAGATTCACTTGACCAGATTTATAAGCTATAAACAAGCTTGAGATTGCTTTATGAGACATTACCTTACCTTTGAGTATTAATTATCATTAGGAATTTGAGCAGAGTTGTTATCATTATAATTCTTTTCTATAAGGGTATTGGGCTCGAGGCTCAGCGTACTGATTTTTCTGGCAGACCCTCCACTTCTCAATCCCCTGCAACCTTTCAAACCCCTACCGATACGACTAAGCGCCCCCCCTTTATATTTGAACTTCGAGATATATATAGGTTAGATTCGGCAAGAACAAATAATGATACTCTATTAAAGGACGTTTATTTGTTTGAAGTTGAGAAAATACGTCGAGATCAAATCCGATCGATTGGCGGACTTGGATCATCAGAAGAATCTTTTTCTTTATCTTCTAGCAGCCAATTGGGCATTCAATCAGGTAATCGTCTTCATCAACCTATTTTATCCCCCGATCGTCTCGCATCTGTTGTGGAGGTCAATCGCAGTTTTTTTAGAATCGACTATCGCAAATCTTTGAATATTAATGCTAATGATTTGCAAGTTGATTTTGCCAGAAGATTTGCGTCTAACATTTTGTTGAACTTTAATTACGTTCAGATGGATGATGACAATTTTGTGCCCCAAAATGAAATGTCTGGATCTCGAATGGATATTAAATTTGCGCAGTATAATCCTCATAAAACAAGATTTACGACACTATGGTATCAATCGGGTAAGTTGAATGAGGCTATATCGCCATTTGGCAGTCAATCCAATTTGACAGGAAACACATTGGCAAGGAATAGTAATATAGGCTTATACAATACGATAGTTTTAGATTCGAGCGCAACTAAACGGCTTCATTCGAATTTGAGCTATACAAGTTATGGCGTTGACTTTAAAAGTAAAGCGGATTTTGGAAACACCTTTTTGGGGTCAATTTTTTTTATAGCTGACACCTTGAGCCATATCAATAACGAATCAAAATTTTCTTTTTCTAATGAATATTCAATACGAAAAGATAGTGTATCATATTCTTTTGGCATAGAGCTTAATTTGTTTCAGTTGCAGTTTGTTAATTCTACAGAAGCACTTATAGAATCAATAATTAAGGCCGAATACGTTAGAAAATTAATGAAGTCTCAGCTTCAAGTTTACTCTGGCTTTGGTCTGTCAGAGCGCGGCATAAGTGGGCGCCTTTCCTTTAAGTATTTGCAAGATAGGAATAGGGTATGGCATCTTTCTCAAAGTCTATATTTAAATCGTTCTGTTCCATTGACAAATCAATTAGCGCTTTATTATAATCAAGAGTTAATAATCAATGAATTTAGATTTCCCACATCAGTATCAAGTGAGACTGTTGTGACAAATGACAGTAAAAATATTACACTAAGCATAGAGGCTTTTGTCGAAAACAATCCGATTTTATGGCGTGGTGAAAATGGTTTCCAACAGTTTGGCAATGCTTTAACATGGCTTAAAGCTACGATTGACTATAGACATGAATTTTGGTTTATGGACATAGAGCACAGATTGCTGTTTCAGCATGAGGTTTCTAATCTTTTGGCAGCGCCACCAATGGTTTTTCAGTTATCGGTATTGACAGATTTCAAAGTGTTCAAAGATCGAATGTCTGTAGTATTGGGTGCAGATGGTATCTACTATTACGACCATTTAGTGCCAATGTTTAATCCTGTAGTGTCTGCATTTTTTCGTGAAACGAATGCAGTGACGCGATCTGGACATGTCGTTGAGGTAAGACCATATTTAAATTTCAAAGTCGATAGTTTTCAAGCCTTTATTCGACTTGATAATTCTTTGAGTCGGCTTTATTCTGATCAGCGTTTTCTAGTTCAGTCTTTTCCGATTCAAGACTTTAGGATTCGATTTGGACTTAAATGGACACTATTAGATTAAAACTATATTTAAATACTGACATGTTGACCTCAGTTGGATTTTCGCCTTACTTTTAATGATCACGTTTCATGAAAAATCTATAATTGAGATGACAGAGCCACGCCTGAGCCTTTTTTTACTTGTTGAGAATATTGATGGACTTGTGCTTTTATACTCGGGCGAGGATTCCGTTAAGGCTATTCTCTAATAAAATCTAAGTCTCCTTTATTATTATAACGCGCGACGACAGAAGGTGGTGTTTCCATAATTTCTGTTTGGCGATGATGGCAGATATGGTCGACAGAAGATTTTATTTCCAAAGTAATGTTATCAAAAGATACAGGGTATGGTTCTCCACTAATGTTGGCAGAAGTGGCGACAATAGGTCGCCCAAATTGTTCGATGACAGCACTACAAAATGGATCATGGCAGATGCGTATGGCCACAGTTCCTTCCTTTGAAAGTAAGCTGGAATGAATGTTTTTTGGATTTTTGTATATCAGTGTAAGTGGTTTAGTATGATACACGAGCAAGGTCTCAATGCGTGGGTGCAAGGTGGTTATGAACTCTTTTAGCATAGGAATACCGTCGACCAACAGAATAAAGGGTCTGGTTCGCTCTCGTCGTTTAATAAAGCAAATGCGTTCGATGGCGGCTTCGTTAGTGGCATCACAACCTATCCCCCAAATAGTATCTGTCGGAAAGAGTATGACATGCCCTTTGCGTAGAGCAATGGTCGTAGACTCTACTTCAATGGCTAAATGAGCAGGGTTCGTTTGAGCTGAGGGTAAATTCGTCCTATCCATCAAAAACACTTTTGTCCAATAATTCGTTTATCTTAGACTTTTGCGCCGATTGGCAAGATCAAAGATTGATAAAAGCAACAAATGTCTAAATATATCTTCATAGTAGTTATATGTTTTTACTGCAATCTTAATGTAGTGGCGAAACATATTATCGGTGGGGACGTGCACTATAAATGCTTATCCATTGATACGATTAACAATAGGGTCAGATTAGAATTCGAATTTCAGATGTACCGAGATGGTCGAGATGCCACGGGTGCGGATTTCGATGGAGCAGCGGGATCTAACTTTGGAGCAGAGTTTGGTGTCTTTAGGAGATCGGGTGCTGGCTGGATTTTTGTAAAAAAAACTGCTCCTTTACGCTTGACCAGTCGTGAACGCGTCCTGCCTAATGATCAACCCTGTTTAATTGCTCCACCCGCAATCTTTGTGGAACGAGGCCTTTATCAATTTGAGATGGATCTAGATATCATAGATCAAGATTATATGATAGCTTATCAGCGCTGTTGCCGCAGTGAATCTATTAGCAATCTAACCACGCCTGGTAACTTCGGCGCTGTTTTTTCTATCGAAATTACTCCAACGGCATTAAGGACATGCAACAATAGCCCTATATTCAATGAATTTCCTCCTTTAGTGATTTGTGCCGGATTTGAGCTCGAATATGACCATTCTGCTCGAGATAGTGAGGGCGATCAGTTGGTATATGAGTTTTGTACGCCATTATCTGGTGGGGGCAATCCAGGACCCAACACCCAACCACCGCGCTCAGATTGTCGCAATAGTGTTATTCCTGATCCTACATTTTGCGGTCCTGATGACTTTAGAGTCGTCAATTTTGTGACGCCCACCTTTACGACGCGTGCTCCAATGGCGGGGAATCCTGTTGTTTCCATTGATGCGCGGACGGGCTTGATTACTGGTGTGCCAGAAATTACAGGTGAACATGTTATGGCCGTTTGCGCTATGGAGTATCGGGATGGAGTGCTTCTTTCTACTATCAGGCGTGATTTCCAGTTTATAGTTTCTACTTGCGAAAAGGCAGTCGATGCTCGAATAGCCTCGGATCGAACCATCAGTGACAGAGAGTTTGAAGTGATTTCTTGTGGTGACAATAATGTCAATTTTGTTAACCTCAGTGTACGAGAACAAGATATTAAAGAGTATTTATGGGAGTTCAATGTAGCGAATAGTGTTGTGACTTCTTCGGTTAAGAATCCCAGTTTTACTTTCCCCGATTTTGGTATATACGATGTGAAAATGATTATTAATCCGGGTATTTCTAACTGTACTGATAGTGCTTTTATAACCGTTAAGGTTTTTCCGGGCCTCGAAGCTGAATACGAATTCAGTTATGACACTTGTGTTGCGGGGCCGGTTCAATTTCAAGATCTTTCATTTACTGATGCACAGTTTCTTGTCAGACGTCAGTGGGATTTTGGCGATGGAAATCAAGTAAATCGGCTTAACCCTTCGCATATTTATTCTCAACCGGGAAGTAAGTTGGTCAGATTAGAAATCGAAGATAACAATGGTTGTATTGATGACGTAACTAAGAGATTGGATTACAATCCAGCTCCGAGTATCATTATCGTTGAGCCAAGCACTTTTATAGGCTGTGAGCCTGCGGTTGTTGAGTTCAATAATCTCACAGAGCCTATTGACGAGCGCTATAAGATTACTTGGGATTTCGGAGACGGTTCTAATGGGCCTGAAAGAAACGAAATAAGTCCGACACATACATATGAACAAGAAGGCGTCTATACAGTATCAGTTCGCATAGAGTCTCCCATCGGTTGCGTGGCGACTCGTGTCTTTCCCAACTGGATACGAGTGCAGCAAGGACCTGACGCTGATTTTATATATAGCCCTACAGAAGTAACGGCCGTGGCCAATTTGGTGACTTTTACTAATCTTACCTCAGGGGCTTCTGGTTATTCATGGGATTTTGATGGGAAAGGACTATCCTTCGAACGCAATCCAACATTTGTCTTTAGAGATACTGGATTGCACAAGGTGACGCTCCAAGCTGTAAGCACAAATGGCTGTATTGACACTTTTTCACAGATAATTGATGTCATTCCTATTGCTGACTTGTTTTATCCAAATGCATTTACACCTAACGGTGACGGACGAAATGATGAATTTAGAGGTGCGGGCATGACTTCGTTAATTACTGATTATGAGCTCCAAATTTTTGATCGCTGGGGTAAGATTGTCTATGCTTCTAATGATCCTCTGGATGGATGGAACGGCCGTCTGAACAATACGGGTCAGGACTTGGGCTCCGGTGTATATATGTACTTAGCGACATTTAGAGAACCTAGAGGCGAGAAGAAGGAAGCAAGAGGATTTGCAACGCTTTTGCGCTAACAACTTTTTGCTTATTTATTATTGAAGGATTAAGAAATAATATATCTTTGCAGCCATTTTTAAAATTCAAGGCAATGGATCCTATTAAATACGTTCACGAGCAACTAACCCCAAAAAGAGATTTTCCTGACTTTAGCCCAGGTGACAATATATCTGTCAGTTTCAAAATTGTTGAAGGGGCAAAGGAGAGAATTCAGATCTTCAAAGGTGATGTGATCCAAATTAAGGGCGAAGGGCCTACCAAAACATTTACCGTACGAAAAATGTCTGGTAGTGTTGGTGTAGAGAGGATCTTCCCATTTTCAGTACCTGCATTAGTGGGTATTGAGGTTAACAAGAGAGGAAAGGTCAGAAGAGCGCGCCTGTTTTATCTTAGAGACCTTGTGGGTAAAAAAGCTAAGATTAAGGAGAAGAAAATTGGGGCAAAATAATTGGACCTTATGCGGGTCTTAGGTATTTGCTTGATTTTTGGAGTGTTAGTAGCCTGCAGACGTGATGTGCAGGTCAAAGCCGATAATCTTCAGGGTCGTTGGATTGTGCAAGAAGCATATAGAAACGAAGTGTTGACCAAAACGTTGGAAAACGCATACTTCGAGTTCAACACTGAATCAGCAATGTCGACTAATCTTTGGCCTGATGCATTGGAAATAAGTTATGCAATTGACGGCAACATGTTGCTTCAAAAAAGCGAAGAAGTGGTCACCTATACTATCCAAAAATTGACAACTGATTCTTTAGAACTGAGTTCTACTATCCGAAATTATAGATTTTATTTCGTTATGGTGAGGGATACGGTAGGAATAAAGATCGCTAATTGATTAGACATACTTCGCAGATTCCAAAGGGAATGATTGGCGGATTTTGCTGAAAATATATTCGAAATTTTTTAAAAAGCCCCTTGGCTAATGATTTAGTGTAGAGGGGTATGGTTTAACCAAGTAAATTTAAAGAAATGCCTGTAAAAATTAGATTGGCAAGACGGGGTCGCACAAAGCAGCCTTTTTATCACATTATCGTTGCGGATGCACGATCTCCAAGAGATGGAAAATTTATTGAAAAAATAGGAAGCTATAACCCTATGACCAAACCAGCGACTATCGATCTTGATAGAGATAAAGCGTTTGACTGGTTGTCCAAAGGTGCTCAGCCAACAGAAACTGCAAGAGCTATATTGCGTTTCAAAGGAGTGTTGTACAAAAAACACCTTCAAAGAGGCGTAGAAAAGGGGGCCATGACACAAGAAGCGGCAAATGAGTTATTCAACGCTTTTGTAGATGGCAAAGAGTCTAAAGTGGCCAAGCGTTTCGAAGCTACAAAGCAGGAGCTAGTGGATTTTCACAAGAAATTATTTGGCAAGCCAGGTAAAGCAGCAGTAATAGAAACAGCTACCAAAGAAGGATTAGCAGAATTTAATGAAGCAGCGGCTTCTTCTTCAGAAGAAGAATAGAAGATAGCCATACGTTGAATTTTTTAATACTAATACTTCGTCGCTATGATCGAATTAGAAAAAAATTATAAGAAAGAGCTCGAAGTTATTTTGGGCTCTATTAAGGATTCTGAGCACCTCAGCGCGTATCTAGATACTGAAGATGAAAATCACTATGCGGAGCTTAAATCGCTATTTGAGCCTCTTTTAGAAGAACTTCATGAGCGCGTAGCCATTAATGATCCCCTTCAGTTAATCGCTCTAGAATTGGCAATGCTTGACTCAGGATTCGAGGGGCTATTCTTGCCACGGATTTTAGGCTATTCTGTTTTGAGAGGTGCTGTTGATGATCAATTCAAATACATTAGACCTCAAAATCATTTTAGAGACGTTTTATTAGCAATCGCTTCTTCGGCCAATTTCGAACTGTTAAGTCAACGAATCGGTCAAACCATAGAAGTGGGATTTGCATTGAGTAGTGATATCTGGATTACAAATTTGGTGTCCGAAATTTCTAATAAGCAGGTGAAGTCCTTTTTGCAAGAACAACGAAAGCAAGAATATCGCGATCCGAGATCAAGACATACGGCTTATGCCAAGTACCAAAAGCAGTTGAGCAAATACAACTTTCTTACGGTTGATACTCCTTTAAATGGTTCGGAATTAAAAATTGAGTATCGTACCATTCGCAATTTCCTCTTGCACAGAACCTTATTGTCAGATACCACTTCGACGAGTGTTTATTCATTTTTGTCTGATTTAGTGAAGAATGGTGAATTGGCATACTCCATTGAGCATTTAGAAATTTTATTGATTATCGCAATGTTCTTTGATCTGCAAGATAAAGAAGCAAAAGCTCTTGCCACACATATTGGGGTGTACGCGGACAAAGAAGATGACATGCACGCAGCTGCGTTTATCAAGCTTCAACACAACGAGACACGATCGATAAAAGATGCTGATTACCTTCGAATAAAGGTAGCTTTAAAAGAGGCGGATGCGACAAATCTCAAGAGATTGTTGGGAGTTATCGAATCGGTTATTAATATTGGTTATATTAATGCAGATGCCTTAGAACTGGTCAAAGACTACTGTAATAGCAATCAAGGGCTTAGTCTAGAAAATGAGGCAATTAGAAACTTCATATTTGTGAAGTTTGAAGAATATATGGCTACGCTACAAGAAGGTGATTATAATGAGTATTTTGAGCTTAACAAGACATTTGTAGGCTATATGATCCTGTTTGATAACGAAAAATTCAATCAAGGTATCAAAGACTTGAGCATGCGGTATGTAAAGAGGCTGTTGAAAAAATACATCGACAAGAGAGGTCGAGAATATCAAGATATCAAGCGTTTTGTCTCTGCATCCTTCTTGGATCAAGGCTTTTTAAAGGACAAGGAAATCAAAGAGCTATTCAAGACGAAAAGAAAGAAGATATAGCCAACTTTGGTCTGTATTCGTCCACGTATGACGTAGTTTCGTAGAGTAGATGAGGTGTTTTTTAAGAAGTTAGAATAGCTTTATGTGCTATTTTAGTTTTATATGGTATCATTTCTCAATGGTTTATTGGTTTATTTGCGTTCGGCAATATTGTTGATTCAGCCGAGGTATGCTAAGTATATTTTATATGCTGGGTTGTTGAGTTTGTCCATCTTTGGCTTCATTGCATTCGCATTATTTATGTTGAGTAAGTCATTAGTTGTCTATTGGCCAGATATTTCGATTTGGGGTCTGACCATCAATGGGGAGTTGGGGAGTTGGGCATTGGGGGGACTTTCTTTTGTAATAATACTTTTCCTATATAAGTATGTCGTACTAATCATCAATGCGCCACTTATGAGCCGACTTTCCTACCAAATAGAGCTTGTTCACATTCGGGGTGAAATTTTTGAGTCGACTAATGGTGTTTGTGCCGAAATAGGACGCAGCATAAAGATCAATGGTCGTAGCATGTTGCGCGAGCTACTTTATACATTACCCTTGGGTTTGTTAAGTTTTGTTCCGGGGATTGGTGTCGTAGCGATAGCCCTTGTTTTTCTAGTACAGTCGTATTACGCTGGTGTCGGTAATTATGACTATTGGGCAGAGAGACATCTGAATTATCGCGATACGCTAGTGTTTACACAGAGACATAGATTGGAAGTTTTGGCTAATGGAATAGTGTATCTTGTAATATTGTTAGTACCATTTATCGGTGTTTTTCTAGCTCCACCCCTAGGATCAATAGCAGCCACCTTGCAGGCCTCTAAGCGATATGAGTCCACGAGAAGCTATTGAATTTGGTTATAGAACACCTGTTCAGAAAGACGACTCCAAGCGGTAATGTCTTTTTTAAAGCTTCGATATGAGGTATACACTCTCTCTGCCCACCCGCCTTGTGACGCTAATTCGTCATAGATTTTAAAGGAGGCTTCTTTTAGTTTATCTAACACTTCTTGTGGAAAGGGGAGTACTTCGACTCTCGGGTCTGCAATTATTTTTAGCAGATATTCATTATTCTTAGCTTCAAATTCGGCGAGCATATTGACATTTGCTCTATAACATGCCGCTTGTACAATGGCTTGCAAGTCCTTTGGTAAAGCGTCATAGGCTCTTTTGTTGACTAGGCATTCTAAAACACTACCTGGCTCTTGCCATCCAGGATAATAATAATATTTTGCTATATCGTGAAAGCCCATCAAATAATCGTGATAAGGGCCTATCCATTCTAATGCATCAATAACCCCTCGTTCAAGATTAGTATGTAGTTCGCTGCCTGCTACTAAGACGGCAGCTCCGCCAAGAGATTCTAAGACCTTACCACCAATTCCAGGTATCCGCATCTTAAGTCCTTTAAAATCACTTATACCGTCAATTCTTTTATTAAACCAGCCGCCCATTTGAACGCCCGTATTTCCAGCAAAAAATGGTACGCAATTATAGTTAGCATAGAGCTCTCTCCATAATTCATTACCTCCACCAAACTCTAGCCATGCATACATTTGATTGCTATTCATGCCAAAGGGAACAGAGGTAAAAAACTGAAATGCAGGTTCTATTCCTGCCCAATAATATGAAGCGCCGTGTCCCATTTCTACGCTGCCTCCACTCACGGCTTCAAATACTTGAAGACCTGGAATTAACTCGCCAGCGCCATATACCTGTATTTCTAGCCTGCCAGCTGACATTTCGTAAATCCATTGTGCCAAACGAATGCATCCTTCACCTACGACGGGAAAATTTGGTGGCCAAGTGGTGACCATTTTCCACTTATATTTTTTGGTGGTCAGTACCGAAGGTGATGTGCTGTCCACTTTTTTTTCTTGACATCCCATCGCTGTAGATATTGCTCCAACGGATGAAAGCAACGTTGCTGACTTTAAAAAATCTTTTCTTTTCATCTTCTTATTGTTGACCGCTTACCTTTGTCGGATCAAGATATATCATTTAGTTCATATGAAGAAAATATTGGAGCCTAAGGCACTCAATTCGGTTGCCGCCTTTCATAACACATTCGATTTGCCCATTTTACTAAGCCCAACTATTCCGGAAGCGAAGCGCTGTGAATTGAGGATAAACCTTCTGCGAGAAGAACTTAATGAATTAGTGGAGGGGATAGAGAACCACGATATCGTAGAAATTGCGGATGCATTAGCTGACTTGCAGTATGTGTTGTCTGGGGCAATATTAGAATTTGGTCTTGCTGATCGCTTCAAAGCCATATTTGATGAAGTACAACGATCAAACATGAGCAAAACCTGTGCCTCTCTTGAGGTCGCGATGGCAACGCAAGAGCATTATTTAACAGAAAAGGGATTTGTATCAACTATCATTAAGAAGGGTAAGGAATACTTAGTCTATCGACAGAGCGATGGGAAAGTGTTAAAATCGATCGAATATTCACCAGCAAATATCCAAGCCATCGTAGAAGGGAATAAGGGTGATTAGTACGCGGTCGCTAGTCTGTTTTGTAATTTTTTTAGATTTCTAGCTTTTATCTTAGCTCGTTTTTTGTTTGTAAAATCCGTGTGATAATTATGACTACTCAGAAACTTCACTTGAATTTTATCGAACGCTTCGGGGTCGTTTGAAATAAAGCCTAAGCGATTCCATTCTTCAAATAGGGTAGGCGCTATATCATCGAAATCTTTACGCCCTAGATAATCCAAGTCAGCATCACAAAGTATTTGTTCAAATAGATTCTTTGGACTTTGAGGGATTTTGGTTGCTAAAATCATACCTCTAACTAACTCAAAATCAGTTTTGGTATAACCATGAAGGGGCATCAATTTTTGCATTATTTGCGCTCCTGTCTCCTCATGATTGGCACTCTTGACTGTAAAGCCAAGATCGTGGGCTAATGTGGCAATACGCACTAATTCGGCCTCGTGGCCTGTAATGTTGTAATGTCTGAGCGATTTATTGACTTGATCCAACACATCCATTGTGTGGTGTATCCCATGATAGGTCAAATCAGGTGAAAGCTTGGTTTCTAATTCACCCAAAATAAACTCTCTAAGCTTCTTGTATGAAGCTTGGCTTTTAACCATCGGCTTTTGAGCTTTTATTTTTGTGAACAAGTCTTTTTTAGTCATTTTATCATACACATTTATGACGGTCTTTCTGCATTAAGTCACAAATGACAGTCTTTCACTAAATCCAAATATACAAATTGAGACATATAATAAGGAATTGTTAAGTGTGAGCTACTAAAACTGTGCCGAACTTTAAGCAACTTGTACAAAATACATTTCCATATCGTTCATATTCTTAGTTTTAATCTGTCCCCGCTTAATAAATTGGAAGTGACTTTTTACTATTTCATAGGTAGAGTCTGATACATTTATCATGCCCGCTGCACTATTGCTCTCCATTCTAGATGCAATATTTACGGAGTCACCCCATACATCATACGCAAATTTTTTCTCTCCTACCACACCTGCTACCACAGGGCCGGTATGGATACCAATACGCGCATTGAACTCTGGAAGTTTTTGTTGTCTGCGAGTAACGTTCCACAGCTTCAGGAAATCCTGTATTTCTATCGCTGCTTTAATAACATTTAATTCAGAATTTGGTGTTTGATGGGGCAATCCTCCTATGCACATATAGGCGTCGCCAATAGTCTTTATTTTTTCAACATTATGACGAGAGATAATTCGATCAAATGCAGCGAAACAATAGTCTAAATCTCTGACCAACTGCTCGGAGGGGATTGTTTTAGAAATAGTACTAAAGTTAACCAAATCGGCAAATAGGATTGTCGCTGATTCATGATACTTAGCCTTTACTTTACCATTCACTTTGAGCTCTTCTGCAATCGTCGGGGGCAAAATATTTAGGAGTAGTTCTTGGTATTTATTTTTTTCTTGTTCGATTTCTCCATTCTTTTCTTTCAGCTTTGTATTGTAGCTGCGGCTGAGAAAATATAACCAAATCAATAATAAGGTGCCTGCTATCATTGCAATTACCGCAATGCGCATGGATCTTGCCTTGGCAGATTCTAAGACTAACTTTTCTCTTTGTTTTTCATACAAAAAATCTTGCTGCAATAAGGCCATAGAGTCTAATGTGGCCATGAAGGATAAAGAGTCCATCACACGTTTTGATCTTTCTAATTCGGCCAATTGAAGAGCGCTTTGTGCCGTCAAATTTTGCACTTCTTGATTTTTTACGTTCAGTTGTTCATCTAACATTAATTTGCTCTTATTCAAGCTTCTTACCGTCAACTTAATTTGTTTTTGCTCCTCTTGTAATGTCTGTTTTTCTGCGACGCTTTGTTTGAGTTGAGATTCGATTCGCTCTTTTTGTTTTGCGGCTAGCGTATTGTTTTTAAATTCATCTAATGCACTTGGATCAATGTTCGCAATAAAACTATGGAGCGCCCCTATCATTACTGGGTCGGCAAGGAGTCGGTTTAGCCCTCGCGCTGTTGCGACTATTTCATCGGCTAAGATTCGCTTTTTGTCTGCTTCATTACAAGATTTTAGGGCGCTGAGTATTTCGCGCATGACTGGATCGCTCTGATTCCCATAGGCTATAAGGATATCTGCCTTGGATAAGAACAATGTTGCCTCAACCGAACTAGATATTTTGCTGCCTTTCTTGATCGCTAAATCCATAAAATACAACGCAGCGTTGGTGTCATTTTGTTTGGCTTTTTCTTCGCCGATGCTCAAAGCCTTGCGAACATAGGCTTGATTTGTTAGACCTTTGAGTTGATCTTCGAGGGCTTTGTAGTCTGATTGGGCTTGTAGAGAGGAAAAAATTAAAAGAAACAGCACTTGCAAAAGTAGCACATGTATAGTAACTTTCATTATAAGTGGTTTTGGCAGTTTAATGATTTGGATGATACAATGAAATAAAGATACTAAGTTTTAAGGCACTGCCCAAATTGCAATTGAAATATCACTAATATTGAGGATACGCCAACAGGGATTCTTATTTGCCTATCCATTGAGGCAGCCTTTTTTCTCTAAAGGCAGAAAGCCCTTCTTGGCCATCTTGAGTCATGATCGTTTTTTGTAACATCTCAAATAAATAAGCTTGGTGGTCGCCTTGATGGCTAATCTGATCATACGTTTCAAGACCTTTTTGAATAGCGCTTGGACTATTGGCTTTCAATTCGACAATAATATCGGCTACCCGTTGATCCATCGAATTATTAGCACAGATCTCTGTCACAAGGCCATATTGGACGGCCTCAGTAACGGGTAAGTTATATCCTCTGATACACCAATCAACAACTTTTCTCGCGGGCATTACCCTTAAAAGAGCGGCCATTACTTGAAACGGGTACAAACCTCGCTTAACTTCTGGCAATCCAAGGGTGCAGTGTGGGTCTGCTAGTACTATATGGCTTCCTGCTAAGAAGAAAAATCCGCCGGCATATACATCGCCCGTAATTTTTGTAATAATAGGCTTATACAATTTTGAAAACAATTCTGCTATCAGGACATCGCCAACTGGTAGAGGTATGGTTGAATCATTTTCTTCAATAATTCCTGCCATAGCTTTGAGGTCGGCCCCAGCGCAGAATACCGAGCCCACTGCTCCAACAACGACCATCCAAATATCATGATTGAAATGTGCATGATGCATCGCATACGCCAATTCATTGACCATCTGCGGATGAAGGGCATTCTTTTTAATAGAACGATTTAGCGTCAAACTCATTACATGATCATTGACCTCTACTTTAATAAATGCAAACCTGTGATCTTCAATTTTTTCAACCTGTTGGGAAGTATATACGTTCATGGGTTATTCGGATATTTATGATTAGCTAAGGTCTAAATTCTTTGCTTTTCGTATGCCTTTCGTAAGTTATTCTTTCTTAATGAACGCCGCTCGACGTCCGATAATAGATTCGAGACTCATTTGGATGTGTGAATACTCCAATGTTTCTTTGTCCTCTCTTTTGAAGGTATCAGAAGGTTGTATTATCGATCCATGAAGTATGAACTAATCATTTTTGACTGTGATGGCACTTTAGTCGATAGCGAAATGCTCACTTGTCAAGTAATTGCTGAAATGCTCACCGAGTGGGGCATACCGTATACCACCCAGCAAAGTTACGACCAGTTCGTAGGAGGATCTATGGCTCAAATATGTCAAGTTCTGTTTGATCGCTTTGGAGACGCAGTCAATACGGATGAATTTGAAAAAGAGTATCGTCAGCGGTGTTTTCAAATGTATAAGGAGAGATTAGAGCCTATAGAGGGTGCACTAAAGATACTTAAGAACCTAAAAATAAGAAGCTGTATCGCTAGTAATGGTCCTCAAAGTAAAATGGATGTTACGCTGGCAGCTGCTGGTATTGACCATTTTTTTGTTAAGGGACAAATATTTAGCGCCTATGATATTCAATCATGGAAACCTCAACCTGATCTGTTCTTAATGGCGGCAAAAAAAATGGGGGTAGCTCCTGAAAACTGCCTTGTTATTGAAGACACCATAACAGGCGTAAAAGCGGGTATAGCCGCGCAAATGAAGGTCATCGCCTACAATCCTAAAGCGAAAACCGATATGATTGATTCGGGTGTACCTAATTTTACTTCGATGCTTGAGATTTACGACTTTCTAGCCGTCCAAGGATTAATATAAAATACTCTACTTTTGTACACACATGAAAGAGAATTCTCCGTCTAGCGCGAAGTCAAAAATTACCAGAGATGCACTTCTGTCTGCAACAGTAATCTTTTCCTATTTGCGACCGTACAGATGGCATTTTGTTGGTGCTATGGTCTTGTTAGTCATTGGAAGTCTATTAATGCTTGCCATTATGGGGATTCCTGGCGAAATGGTCAACGCCGCCACCAGAAGTGAAAATCAACGATTCCCATTAAGCCTTAATCAATGGGGCATAATAATGTTCTTCATTTTAGCCGCAAGAGCGTTATTGTCGTTTGCGCAAACCATCTTATTTGCTAATGTTAGCGAACGAGGGATTGGTGATGTCCGAAGGGATGTATACAAAAAGCTGATTAGTCAGGAAATGAATTATTTCGAGACCAATAGGGTAGGCGAACTGTCGAGTAGAATAACCGCTGATGTCGAACAACTACAGTCTGTGTTCAGCATTACTTTGGCGGAATTCATTCGGCAGATACTTATTTTACTATTCGGTATTGTCATTTTGGCTTATCTTATGCCTAAGCTGTTTGTAATCATGTTGTTGGTTATTCCTGGAGTAGTGGTTTTGGCAATGGTTTTCGGACGGTATATTCGCAGATTATCTAAACAAAGACAAGATCAATTAGCCAAAACCAATACGATCGTTGAAGAGACATTTCAAAACTTTAGCATTGTAAAGGCATTTGCCAATGAAATGTTTGAATATCGACGTTATGGGGCTAGTATAGATCAGATGATTGTCATTTCATTGCGTTTTGCTTGGATAAGAGGTTTATTTTTTGCCTTTATTATTTTTCTGTTATTTGGCAGTATTCTATTCATTTTGTGGCGGGGTGCTATCCTTGTTCAGCAAGGAGATATGGACGCGGGTAATCTTCTTTCGTTCGTCATCTACACGGTTATGATTGGTGGGGCCATAGCAAGTCTCGGCAACTTATACACGACGATTGCAGGGGCGCTTGGTGCCACAGAAAGGGTACAAGAGATACTGAAAAGACCAGTAGAATTGGATATCGAATCCACACCTGCCCAGGAAATACCTAGATTAAAAGGCAATATTCGTTTTGAAGATGTGCATTTTTCTTATCCTTCTAGGCCTGAAATGGAAGTGTTGACGGGAGTAGAATTGACCATTTTAGAAGGAGAAAAAGTTGCCATCGTTGGCCAAAGTGGTAGTGGTAAATCGACTATTATTAAATTATTGATCCACTTTTATGCCATTGATCAAGGTCAAATATTGATTGATGGTAATCATATCGATGACTATGATGTTGGCGCGTTTAGACGACAAATAGGCATAGTGCCTCAAGAGGTCATATTATTTGGAGGCACGATACGCGAAAATCTTTTATACGGCAGGCCTGAGGCTACTGTTGAGGAATTAGAGCGAGCACTTGAGCAATCGAATAGTAAAGAATTTGTAGATAGATTTCCTGATGGTTTGGAGACTGTTGTGGGAGAGCGTGGTATAAAGCTTTCGGGAGGTCAGAAGCAAAGAATTGCCATTGCTAGAACATTGCTCAAAGACCCTGCTATTCTACTCTTGGATGAGGCGACGTCTTCATTAGATGCAGAATCAGAGCGCCTAGTACAAGATGCACTTGACAAGTTAATGGTCGGAAGAACATCTATTATCATAGCCCATCGATTGAGTACAATTCGTGAGGTAGATCGGATATATGTGTTAGATCAAGGAAGGATAGCCGAAGTTGGTACACATGACGAATTAATAGAAAGGAATGTTGGCATTTATAGAAATCTTGCCAAGCTTCAATTTGACTTAAATTAACCTTCTATTTACTAAACATGAGTCGCTATATATATTTGTTGATCCTTGGGGGGCAGTCACTTTTGCTTAATAGTCAATCGGTAGCTTGGGGGTTTACACTAAAAAATGACTTATACACACGATACGTCAACCCATCAGATGGATTGTACTCAGCTTCGGCAGGCAGTGCCTTGATCAATATCGGACTTGGCCCAAAATTGTGGATTGGCGGGGATGATTTTACCGTAAGCCCGGAGGTTTCTTTTATGTATTCGCCTTTTGCCTTAAGCTCAGAAGATTTTAAGGGAATGGGCGCGATTAGTTTTCCAGCAATGGTCAAATTCGAGTTTTTAGGGCTAAGCAATAAGAATAAAGACGGCAAGTTTGGATTTGCCTTAGGTGCTGGTTATCAATGGTCTAGAACAGAATTATATGGCCTTAGTCGGCAATATAGAGAAGATGGCGTAGAGCGATCATTGTTTCGAACCTTGATCGTCGAGGCAGATGTGGGCTTTGGTATTAGCGGTTTTGATATACATGGTTTTATACGCTATGGATTTAATGGAATTGGCGGGGCAAACACCCTAAATGTTGGGATAGGTTATGATTTCAATATTCCAAAATTAATAAAAGAGACCGATAAGGAGTTCTAATTCAATGTTGTTCAAACCTAGTTTTAATACCATCGGTCTCAGCACCTTCAAAACAGTGCATCAATGCGGTGCGATATATCGTGTACATAGCTTAGATCAGTTAAAAATGGCATTATGCTTGAGTCCTGATGCATATATACTAGGTGGCGGCAGTAATACCTTATTTGTAAAGGATATCGAAAGAGATATCATAATTATAGAACTTAAGGGTAAATATATTCTTCGTCAGGATGACCAAACAGTTGATGTTACTTTTGCTGCTGGCGAAGATTGGCACGAAATGGTCATGTGGGCGATCGAACACGATTTTGGGGGAATAGAAAATCTTAGCTTGATACCAGGTAAATGTGGAGCCGCTCCTATGCAAAATATCGGTGCATATGGTGTAGAGGTTAAAGATGTACTGCTTTCTGTCCAAGCTTTAGAAAAAAATACCTTGGACTTGGTGCACATTGATCGTGAGGCCTGCCAATTTGGCTACAGACAAAGCAATTTTAAATCTATTTGGTCTAATCGCTTTGTGATTACAGCTATTACACTGCGCCTAACTATCAAGGATCACAAAATATATGACGGATATGGCGCTATTAAACATCAACTGGAAACTATAGGAAAGGAACATCCTACCATCCAAGACATTAGCAGGGCAGTAATAGCTATTCGATCCTCTAAACTCCCTGATCCTAAATATCTCGCTAATGCGGGTAGCTTTTTTAAAAATCCGATTGTTTCATCGGAACATTGTCAAAAATTGATGAATAGTTTTCCAGATATGCCGGTTTATCCAGTTGATGACAGTTGTCTTAAGATTGCCGCTGGTTGGCTGATCGATCGTGCGGGTTGGCGAGGTCGAAGAGTCGGAGATGTGGGAAGTCATAAAGACCAAGCTCTTGTGATCGTCAATTACGACAAAGCCACAGGGCAAGAAGTTCTGGACTTTGCGCAAACTATTCAGGAGGATGTGTTGGAGAAGTTCGGGGTTTTGTTAGAAATGGAGGTCAACATTGTTTTGTAAGACATTTTAAGTGTTACTCATACTCCTTTACAATACATTTCCACTGTTTATCAATCCTCTTAAGGCTAAATAGCTGTCCATACGCGAGTTCATCAATATCATTGTAGACCTTTTTTCCTAACAACAGATTTGCTAACGCGGGCGTCGTATTGCTATGACCTACAACAAGGACATTATGCTCAGGATGATCAGAGAGATAGTCCAATACCTCTTTAAAATCAATTGGTTCATACCATAAAACATTGAGTTTAAACAAGCTCGCGGTAGGCTTTGCGGTATGGGTGGTTCGAAGGTAATTCGTAGAAAAAACAGCATTAATATTGCGATCAGCTAATAATGTTGCTAAACGTTCAGCCCGTTGAGCCCCTTCATCAGTTAAGTCTGGATTTTTAGTCCCATCTTGCGCTTTTTCTGCATGTCTGACTAAATAGACTTGCTGAACATTTCCAACTATTTTATTATTTTTTGACAATGTGCACCCGATTAATATTAAGCAACAAAGGCCAAGCGTCAAAAACAGAAGAACATTTCTCATAACTATTTAAACTGATTCTATTATTTTATAGAATACAACAATCCAAAGCGAATATTTCGCCCTAAGCCATTAAAACCAACAGGCTCTTCAAAGGTACGATTAAAAAGATTAATGATATTCAAATTGAGCTTGAATGGCAACTTGTCCGTCTGCGTCGTTATGGTAAGGTGGAAAAGTAACAAGGGGGCCAGCACAACTTCATTTAGCATCAAAGATTGATTATTAAAAAAAGCGTCCATTCGACTTCCCATATAATTGGCTTGGAGAACAAGGTTTACTGCGCGGGGGCGCTCCCATGAAATCGAGCCTGTAATCAGATTTTGGGGCACGCGCAGCACTTCTGAGCTCTCTTGAGAAAGTATTCTCATATAGCTAGCATTACCTTTAAAATTTTTGAATGACTTGGATAAGGACAGTTCGAGCCCTTGCATGTTTAATTGATCTTGATTTCGAAAGCCGTCAGCAAAATCGTAAAAAATGACTTGCCTTAGCCTTCGGTTAAAGTAGTTAAGACTCAAATATATACTTGGGAAATCAGCTTGAACCCCAAATTGGGTATTAAAGCCGAGTTCAGGCGAAAGTGTACTGTTCCCCCCAAAAGGCCCATATAATTGAAACAAATTAGGTGCTTTAAAGGAACTTGCATGCGAAAAATATGCCTTCCAAGTATCTTTCCACCGATAGTTTACACCCATAGAATAGTTGGTATTTTGACCGAATGTCGAATGATGATTTAGGCGGAGGCCAGTTTCTATTATCAAATTTTCTCTTCGAGAAAGGATATTAACATAGGGACTAATGATATCTGCGGAAACTGAAGACGCCGAGACGTTATCTATGAACTTTTGATAGTTTAGACCTCCTGAGAAAAGAAGTTTATTATCAAGAAAATGTATATGACCTATTGCATCCAAATTGTTCATCTTACCGCCTAACAGCGAGGCGCCAAATACGACATCCTCAAAATCTCTATTAAATTGACTCTGGGTGTACTGCAATTGTCCTTTAAATTCTTCTTTCGAATAATCTATTTTCCCTCCAAACTGCAACCATTGGCTCTCGTACGTATTTAAGGCATCGGTATACGCCCCACCATCATAGTCGCCATCAAACTTATTGTATCGCACAAAGCTATTAATATTCCAATGTTCACTCCATTGATAGCTAGTAGACAGAGCAGCCACGATACGATCGAATCCATCAGTATCTCCACCATCCGTTAAGATTTTAGCTTCTGACTGACCCGTCGCGCGCTCAAATGCTACTGTCGTTTGATAGTGAAATCGATCTATATTTTCAGCGCTAGTAATACCGCTGCGAAAATATCCAAGTGATCCAAGATCTATGGAAGCTGTGTGTTTTTTTGATTTTTTGTTGGTGATAATATTGACAACGCCGGCTACGGCATCTGATCCGTATAGGGTTGATTGCCCACCTTTGATTATCTCAATACTCTCTATTTCAGCAGTGCTAAAATTCCTAAGATCTACCACTCCACCTATTCCGCTTGGATCTATGACGGGAACTCCGTCTAATAAGACTAGCGTATAAGCGCCTGTCGCGCCTTGTAGATAAACAGATTGATTTAGTGAAGGATTTGAAAAAGCACCATTGACAATAACTCCTGGAATCTTTGTCAATAGCTGAGGCAAATCTAGGCTTCCATTTGCCTCAATATCTTTCTTTGTCAGGAGATAAGTAGGCTTTATGGACTCTTTTTTTGCGATAGCTACGCGTGAGTGACTTATAATTACCTCCGTCTCAAGGCTATCATTGAGATTAATCTGCTGTGCAGTCATTGAGATGGATAGACACCATAATAATGCACAACCGACGAGGGTTCGGTTAGGTAGAATGAACATAAAAGGAAAATTAAGCTGCGAATTTGATTCGAGCAAATGAGTGCGGTACGACTTTTCTCCCGAAGGCATAACGCGAAAAACCACTAGGCAGGTCTTCTGACTTGTCGCACGCCGGATGACCTTCCCGATGCATGGCATCAGTGGTTTGAGCTTATCCTTTGCTTTTACTATCCAAAAATAAATAGTGCGATATACAGCAGCGGGTACTGTCCCGGATTTTCACCGGATTCCCTATTAAGATAAATGACCTTTGTATCTATCACCTAGCAGATATGTCACAAATCTAGCCTTTCCGAATTAATTAAAGGAAGTTTTATTCAACCTTTCGAGAAGTTCATCCATCATAGCACTTAGCCTTATTGTATGCTGCCAAGGAACTTGATCTGACTCAAGCAATCCTCGCTGTATATAGGTTTGGCAGGCCACTAATTCGTGATATAAACCCGTGCTTGTCATGGGCACAAAGTAATCCGTTCTGTGACCGTTGATGAATGTAAAGAAGGATTCGCATTTCCAAAAATCGTTCATCACAATTATCCCTCGGTTACCAGTAATAACGGCGATATTATGCGTTTGTACATCGACAGCACAAGTTAATTGCGCCATCTGGCCGCTTTCAAAAAAATACTGTACGGCCACACGATTATCGACTTGGCGGTTCGTTAAATGCCCAATGACATCAAACGTCTCTATCTCCGAATCTATAAAATCAACAATGAGTGCGAGAGGATAAATACCTACATCCCAAATAGCGCCAGCGGCCAATGCCGGATCAATAAGTCGTTCTTTAGGGTCATTGGGATTCATGGCGAACCCAAAGTTGGCTTGTATTAACTGTATATCTCCTATATCTCCACGTTCAATAATAGATTTTACCCTTTGATATGCAGGTAGATAGCGTGTCCATATAGCTTCGGTCAAAAAGCGTCTGTGCTCGCGGGCAGTCTTTATCATTTCATAGGTATCCGCAAGAGAAATACTCATTGGCTTCTCGCAGAGCACATGTTTCCCTGCTTCAAGTGCTGCAATAGTCCATTGCTTGTGGTGATTATGAGTGGTGCTTATGTAGACAATCTCTACCTCTTTATCAGCCAAGAGATCATGATAATTGCTGTATTTTTTATAATGGGAGGGTATTTGGTCAAATTGTGATTGACTGGCCACGGCGACTATTTGGTCATGTGCACTGGCTAGAATACTCTCTTCCATTTTTCGAGCAATGCGCCCATACGCTAATAAACCCCATCTCATTGAGGGTTAGTAGCTTTTCGATATTTTTCAGTGATTATAGCTTTGGACTGATTTTTAGCATTTTGAATTGAGGCGTCAAAATAAATTAGGCCATTTCTTTTTTCTATATCTATAAGTCCATAATTTAATTCAGCGACCACATTGCCCACTCGATAAGAGTTTGGTTCGCTGGTAAAATTCTTGTAATAATGGGTTAGGCCACTAGAGGTTACCTCTACCAACTGTGCTTTGCCAGTTGGGGTAGAAATACTTGATATTTCTCCGATATGCCGATCTCCACTGATTAAGATTGGGTAATTGACATTAAGTCGGTCCAAAATTTGGATTAGTCGTTCTCTATCGTTCGGGAAGTTTGCCCATTTTTCATACGAATGTTCGGTTGGCAGCACTTGAACACCACTCCCTATAATATGCACATCTGCATCATTCAAGGCAAGTTCTCCTATTAACCATCTCCATTGATCATCGCCTAGGATTGTGCCGCTAGGGGTTCCGAGCGTATCTCTAAAATAACGTGTATCCAATAATAACACCTTCACTGTCAGGTCTCTCTTTTTGTAGACATACTTTTGGTATGCTCCGGGGCGTGAGTGCGCTTCGTTATCTGCCGGCACCTTTAAAAACTCAAACAATAAAAGCTTGCTCGAATCTTTTTTACTATATTCTTTTCCAGCATTATTCTGCCCATAATCGTGATCATCCCAAATGCCAACGATAGGTACTTTAGCGGCAAATGATTGATAGTCTTCATTGTCAGATTGAAGCATATAATCGTTGCGCATCTTTCCCATATCCTCCGTATCGGAATATATAATATCACCGAGCCAAATAAAAAGATCGGGATTATTTTTGGCGATAGATTTCCACAGGGGTTGTTTTTCCCATTGGTGGTTGCAACTGCCAAATGTTATCATCATGCGACTTTCTTCGATTGTCGTTTTGGTCGTAGCACAGAATTGAAACACGAGTCCAATCAGACTGTAAAATGCAATACATTTAAATAGCTTCATCTTCTTGTTGTTTTGCCAAAGTATTAACTTGTAGAAGTACACTTTGCGTCTGTTCGTGTCTAAATTTTTCAATTTTATGGCGAATATGTGGATCACTAATAGCTAGAATTTGAGTGGCTAAGATTCCAGCATTTTTAGCGGCATTAAGTGCGACAGTGGCCACGGGTATGCCATTGGGCATTTGTAATATACTTAGAATACTGTCCCAGCCATCCAAGCTATTCGATGATTTAATGGGTACTCCAATGACAGGAACACTTGTAAGAGAGGCCACCATACCAGGAAGATGTGCAGCACCTCCTGCGCCAGCTATAATGATACTAATCCCATTGGCTGTGGCACTTTTGGCAAATTCAAACATTCGTTCTGGAGTCCTATGCGCTGACACTATGGTGATTTCGTAGTCTATTCCTAGAGATTCGAGCACGTTTGCGGCTTGCGACATAATCGGCAGGTCTGATTGAGAGCCCATAATAATGCTAACCATATTGTCGAACTTTATTTATTTGCCGTAATAACGGAAAAATCCTCCTGAATCTTTTCGTTTAACTTGATTAATCCATCTCTACTATCGCCTACTATATTAATGTGCCCCATTTTCCTATACGGTCGAGTTTCTTTCTTGCCATACAAATGCAAATTGACCCCTGGAATACTCAACACTTTTTCTATTCCTGAATAAATCACTGGACCTGTATGCTTTGGGCTGCCAAGCACATTCATCAACAAACTTTTTGACAGAAGGGCAGTACTACCTAAAGGTAACCCGCAAATTGCTCTAAGATGATTTTCGTATTGAGAGCAATGACAACACTCAATCGTATGATGACCGCTATTATGCGGGCGAGGAGCCATTTCATTTACAATAACTTCGCCATCTGTTGTGAAAAACATTTCAATGGCTAAAACTCCAACGATTTGTAATGACTGTGTTATTCGCCGAGCCAGCTCTTTGGCTTCTTCTAGCCGTTTTGGATGTACACGCGCTGGCGCTAATTGGTAAAGTAGTATATTTTCATCTGGATGAAAGACCATCTCTACAGCGTCATAGGTAACTAGATCACCGTCTCTGTTTCGACAACAAATGATGGCGATTTCTCTCTCAATATCTATCATCTCTTCTGTCAGAAAATCCACTACGAAGGCGGTTTTAAGATCTTTTTCGCTTTTGATTACTTTAACTCCTCGTCCGTCATATCCATCCTTACGCGTTTTCTGTATGAATGGATACGCTAATTTATTCTCACGCAAATCTTGTCGGAGTTGTTGGATATTGTCATAGAGCTTGAAACTTGCTGTCGGTATATTTTGAGACATATAAAACTCCTTCTGTAAGCCCTTGTCTTGAATGGTTCGCAGAATTTTTGGCTGAGGATAAACTTTGACGCCATGGTATTCAAGAGCAGATAGCGCATCTACATTGACGCGCTCTATCTCGATAGTCAGTACGTCTTTGTCTTTACCAAAAAGCATCACATCATCGTATTTAGTGAAGTCACCATTGTTGTAGTGCTTAGTGCAACTCGCTACAGGAAATGAATCGTCCAAATCCATGAAGGCTAGATTCATATCCAGTTGCATTCCTGCAGAATACAACATTTTTCCCAGTTGTCCGCCACCTAATATGCCTATTCTTGGACCCATTGATTTATCTTTATGATAGAATATAACAAGATTAATATTGAATATATGGCAAAAATATTAATAAAGAATGGCTTAGTTATCAATCGAGGGCGAGCAAAGTACCAAGATGTGTTAATTAATCAGCAACGTATCGAAAAGGTAGATAATCTAATCTCTGATCCTTCAGCGAATGAAATTGATGCTTCAGGACGTTGGGTTATGCCTGGTATTATTGATGATCAGGTACATTTTAGAGAACCAGGACTGACGCACAAAGCGACAATTGCCACAGAATCTCTAGCGGCATTAATGGGCGGCGTAACGTCATATATGGAAATGCCTAATACTTTTCCGCCTGCAACCACCCAGGAACTGTTAGAAGATAAGTTTCAGACCGCTGAACAGTGCTCAGCAGTCAATTTTTCATTCTATATGGGGGCGTCTAATAATAATTTAGACGAAGTTCTGCGCACAAATAGTCGCGAGGTTTGTGGTATTAAGGCCTTTATGGGGTCAAGTACCGGTAACATGTTAGTGGATGATCCAACAACTCTCGAAGGTTTGTTCTCCCGAGCTCATATGATTATTGCTACACACTGTGAAGACGAACAAACAATCAAAACTAACAAGGCTGTCTACGCGCAGCTCGGGCGCGCATTAAAGCCATCTGACCATCCCGAGATACGAAGCCGCGAAGCCTGTCTCAAATCAAGTGCTTTTGCGGTTGAACTGGCGCGAAAATATCGAGCACGTTTACATGTTTTGCATATTAGTACGCTAAATGAATTGGCTTTGTTTGAACCAGGGCCAGTGAGAGGTAAGCTGATTACTTCTGAGGCGTGTGTTCATCATCTTTTTTACAATGATCAGGATTATGAATTATTAGGGAACAAGATTGTGTGCAATCCAGCCATAAAATCCGAGGTCGACCGTCTAGCTATTTTTAACGCTGTATTGGAAGATATCATTGATGTTATAGCTACAGATCATGCCCCGCACAGTTTAAGCGAAAAACAATTGCCATATCCTAATGCACCAGCCGGATTGCCATTGATTCAATATACTTTACTGATGATGTTACACCATTATCATCAAGGATTAATAAGTATCGAGCGGATCGTCGAGAAAATGTGCCATGCCCCCGCAGAGTTATTTAATATTGTGGATAGGGGATTTATTGATGAAGGTAAAATGGCCGATGTAGTTATTGTCGACCCAAATTATTTGACTAAAATTGACGATGTCGATGTGGCATACAAGTGTGGTTGGACACCACTAGACGGGCGTACATTGAAGGGTAGGATAGAAACAGTAATTGTCAACGGTATTATTAAGTATCACAAAGATATTGTTACCAATGAAGCCAATGGAATGCGATTAACATTTGATCGAGAGCAATAGCTTTACTTCCTTGATTTTTTTATGTGGTAAATTAACGCTCTTGTAAACGAATGTTTCTCCATCTTACCCTTATACCACCGCCATCATGTATCTGCAGGGCTATTTGTCCGGTAGCTTCGCCTATTTTCGAATCTTTTAACTCCACCATTTGCTGCCCATTTAAATAGGTGGTCACGACGTCATCTTGTACTACGATGCGCATTTTGTTCCAATCATTTTCCTTCAGGATTTTGTCTAGCGACGCATCGGGTTTGATAAGCCAACCACGGCCATAAGATTCATAAATTCCACCTGTGTGGCTGCCTCTTGGGGCAACCTCAGCTTGCCATCCAGTGATTTTCGTACCGTCTATGCTACTTCGTATGAACACCCCGCTATTGCCATCAGCTTCTTGAAGGAAATCAAAACGCAAGTCAAAATTTTTGTACTTACCCGTTGTGCCAAGATAGCCATATCCTTTGTCGGGGCCGCTTTCACATACAAGTTCGCCGTTTTGTACAAACCATTTCTCCGTGCCATAGATAATCCAGCCATCTAGATTTTTACCATTAAATAAGACAGTTTCATGTTTTTGTGTTGAACTTGTTTTAGGTGAGCAAGCGATAAGAAGCATGCAAACGCTCATAGCACCAAGGAGCAATAGTTCCAATGTAAGGACTCGCCGAGAAGAGTTCGCAGCACTAGCAAAAGTGAATGTATTTTTCATATTCTTTATTTGTTAAATGCATCATTGATTTCTATCCAATATCCGTTGGGGTCTTGTACGTATATCTGCCTGATTCCATCTAGGCGCGTGGTTGTTTTACCCTCTCCCTCTGACCAGCCTTCAAAATACCAATTCAATTCTTTCAATCGGCTAATAACATCTTCTAAACTCTTCACACCAATGGCCATATGGACGGATTTATGCACAGGAATTGTGGCTCCTAAGCTCGGTACAATATGCAATTCGCTATCGCCTAGTGCCACCCATTGTATCGACGGATTGCCAGTCTTGTTTTCGATATGGTGAGTATCAAACACATCCAAATACCATTTGACTGTACCCTTTACGTCATCCGTCATTATCGCCATATGATCGAATCGTACTGGACTCTTACTTTTTGGCTTAGCTGTGCTACAATACATTAAGAAAACCGATAAGGCACTAATGACGATAGATTTCATCTGTCGAATATAAGACTTCTGCTGACAGACAAACCATAATTAGGACACTTTTTTCGGTAGAGGATGAAGTGTATTTCTGTGCTGGAAATAGATAGGAAAAAGCATCTTATTGATCTCCAAAGCTAATACGCTTCTTACCTCCAGCAAGTTTTTGTTTGAGGCTTATCATTTTTATTGCGGCGATGGCGCATTCTTCCCCTTTGTTTCCATGAGCCCCACCAGCTCTTGATCTAGCTTGCTCAATATTATTGACAGTCAAGACTCCAAAAATTACAGGAGTATTGCTAACTAAAGAAAGTTGCGCTATAGAGCGAGCAATGCTATGATTGATATAATCGTCGTGTTTTGTCTCTCCTTGGATGACACAACCCAAGCAAATAATAGCGTCTGGTTTGTCAGGACTATTAAGGGCAAACTTAGCCCCTATGGGCAATTCGTATGATCCGGGCACGAGCTCTACAGCTATTTGGTCAGGTAAAAATCCGATAGAGGCTAACGACTGCAGACAGCTTTCGGTCAAGACATCGACAATCTCTGCATTCCATTCTGTGCGGATAATAGTCAAACGAAGTGAAGTTAAATCTTGGATGGGGTACTCGGATAACGAAAAGGCACGGTAATTTGGGATGGCCATTTCTTCTAATTTTCCAACAGTGCTATATATTTTTCTACGTCACCTGCCTCAAGTGATTTTGGGTAAAGTTCTTTTATTTTCTTAAATGCTGCCAATGCTGGTGCTGTATTGCCTTGCTTACTGCTTAAAAGTGCGAATTTGCTGAGATAGTACGGCGTTAACACCTCATTGTTACTTTCGGAAGCTTTTTTGTATAAACTTAACGCTTTAGACAAATCACCTTTCTCTGCATAAGCATCTGCTAAAGCACCTGTACTACTTTGAGACGATAAGTCATTTTGAGCTCTGAAACTCTCTAAATAATTGATCGCATCATCAAATCTATTCAGATTTAAATAACTGATTCCTGCATAATACTTAGATAAATTCGCAGCTTTGGTTCCGCCATAGTTATCTATTATGTCCAAGAAGCCATAATATCCACCCCCGGGATTTTCGAGGGCTAGTGCAAACGAATCCCTTTGAAATTGGTATTCTGCTTTCCACATTTGTTCAGAAGCACTTTTTTCTCTTGGCTTTTGATACAAAAACTGGAAGGCCATATATGCTAATACGAGCGCAAGAACGCCACCAACAGCATACATTATATTGCGCTGATTTTTTTCAAAAAAATGTTGAATGCCTTGTTTAGTCTGTACTTCTTCGGCGACTTCAATGCCTGAATTTGATTTTTTGCTTTTAGCCATTTTAAAAATTTGCGCAAAAATAGACAAATATTCTTTTCTATCGGATAGAATAATCATCCATAAAAATCTTGCTGTTTAGATGGTTAGTCTCGAATATAAGGATAATCCGCCTGTTGATAATTATGAGAATACAATTCTTGGGCATCTGGCAGGGCACTATTTTCAGCAAAATCAGCTGCATCCTCTATTTCTTGATTGATGTGCTCTTTGATTTCCTCTATATCCTTTTTGCTGATGATTTTATTTTTTAGCATGTAATCTTCAGTGATCACAATTGGATCTAAAGCTTTATAAGCTTCTAATTCTTCTTTTGTGCGATACTTAGCTGGGTCTGATACAGAATGGCCTCTATATCGATAGGTTTTAATTTCTAAAAAGTATGGACCTTTACCGCTTCTGATATGCTCAGCTGCCTCCGACAAGGCTTCGTGCACTGCCTCTGGTGACATACCATCTACATCGCGACTGGGAATATTAAAGGCCTCTCCCACTTTATAGATCTCTGTAACGTTGCTAGTTCGAGAAACTGAAGTGCCCATCGCATAACCATTGTTTTCGCATATATATAATACGGGCAATTGCCAAGCCATAGCCATGTTAAAAGATTCATAGAGCGCGCCTTGACGAGCTGCGCCATCACCAAACATACATACAGCCAAGTTATCTGTTTTCTTATATTTTTCTGCCAAGGCTATGCCTGTGCCGATAGGGATTTGGGCACCAACTATGCCGTTACCGCCAAAATAATTATGTTCTTTACTGAAAAAGTGCATCGAACCTCCCTTGCCCCCAACACATCCTGTTGCCTTGCCATATAACTCAGCCATACAAGAATTAGCGCTCAAGCCTCGTGAAAGAGCAATACCGTGTTGTCTGTATGCTGTTACGACTTTATCTTCAGCCCTTAGCGCTGTGACCATACCTGCCGTAATGGCCTCTTGACCAATGTACACATGGCAAAAACCTCTAATTTTTTGTTGAGAATAAGCGAGAAGTGTTCTTTCCTCAAAACGACGTATTCGGTACATTGTCTCAAACCATGTAATGTACGTCTCTTTGCTATACTTCTGGACGTTAGACTTTGAGACTTTGGATGTCGAAGTCTTTTTTTTCGTTGCTACTGCCATATCTTCTATCATATGCTGCAAAAATAACATTTTTAGCGCCTAAAAGGTTAAAAACCATCTTGATTTATCCAATAAAGATATAGTACGGCAAGGACCAAGCTACCTTTTCACAGAAAAGCATATCGAGCACTTCTTAGTTATCTTAGTTTTACCTTTGATACATGATCTTGAAGCAAATACGATTGCTCAACTTTAAGAGCTACAAAGAGAAGGTTCTTGACCTTGCTTCTCCTATAGTGCTATTTTATGGTGCCAATGGCAGTGGCAAAACAAATTTGCTTGATGCCATTTATTTTCTTTCCTTATCAAAGTCTTATTTCAATCTAGCAGATAAATACTTGGTTAATCATGGGGAAGGATTTTTTCGAATGGATGCTACCTTTGAAAGCGATCAAGATGAGCAAAAAGGAATCGTATATAAATACAAGCATGGGCAGCGGAAAGAAATTGAAATCAATGGCCAAAAACTGATGAGCCCAATCGAATTGATGGGACGCTTTCCTGTCGTGTTTGTTGCTCCTGATGACATAAAAATCATTCGAGAAGGAAGTCGGGAGCGACGAGACTTTGTGAATCGTATATTATGTCAAACAGATACAGAATACATTCGTTGTCTGATGAACTATAGAGCCTTACTCCGACAAAAGGATGCATTATTGAAGGGATATAAGCGCGCAGACCCATTAGTGATTGATGCATTTAATGAACGATTGTTGCCCTTGGGCAATCTCATTTTTCAGAAGCGAAAGACTTTTTGTGATACCTTTTCACTCGACGCACAAGCCATCTATGGATCTCTATCCAATCATAGAGAATCGATCAAAATAGTATACGAATCTCAATTGCTCAAGCGTCCGTTTGATAGCCTGTTAAAAGAATCGCAGCATGAAGAAATTTTGAATAGAAGAACCTTAGTAGGCACACATAAGGATGATTTTATCTTACTTATCAATGGCAAGTCTATCAAAAAATTTGGTAGCCAAGGGCAGATGAAAAGTTTGCTGTACGCTCTTAGGCTATCAGAATATAACTACCTCAAAGCATCGACAGGGGTTAAAGCCATCTTAATGTTGGATGATTATTTCGAAAAACTGGATAACCATCGCTTAGATCATCTCTTGCAGTTGATAACGGCGGATGAATTTGGACAAATCTTTTTGACCGATACAGAGTTGGAGCGTTCTGCGAGGATTTTTGGTGGGCTTGGTGTAGATTTCACGCCGATTGAAATTAAATGATCAAAATGGTGCATATTTGAACCCACTATGGATCGTCACATCAGAGAAATATTATCAAATTATGTCCGAAAAGATAAGCTGGGTGACGGCTATTTTACTCAAAGGATTATGAAGCATTGGGAAGAGGCTATGCCGAATGCCATTACTGAATTGACCGATCGTTTGGACTTTAAAAATGGTATTCTAACCATATTTGTCAACTCTGCAGCCCTCAAGCACGAATTATTTAATAGTCGCGCAACTGTTAGAGACCGATGTAACGAGTGGCTTAAGGACAAAATAGTTAATGAAGTGATCATTCGATAAAATAATCGAACCATATTAGGCTCTTATATCCGTTCTCGAGCTTGCTTTCTTCTTGCCTTTTATTTGGTTTGCCATTTTCATGGCTGCAACAATATCAACGACACCACCTGACACTGACAATTCCTTGAAGCTGATCAGTTCTGAGGTGCCTGGTTTTTTCACCATTAGAGTGACGGGACTGCATGAACCCATCAATACTTCTTTGATTTGGGTAGCCGTTAAGGATGGATAATACGATCTTAATATTGCCGCCACACCACTTACCACTGGTGCTGCCATACTGGTCCCCTGTGCAATCTTATAGTCATTATTTGGTATTGTGCTAAACATTTCTTCGCCAGGGGCAAATAGATCGACATTTTTTTTGCCATAATTGGAAAATGGCGCGGCGAGGGCTTCATTAGCTGAGGGTCCTGATGCCCCCACTGATATGTAATTTTTAGCTTGCTTCTTTTTCCAGAACAGAAATTTTTTTGGCTTTCTAAAGGTGTCATTAGGATAGTTTTCTTCTACGTCTATATCTTGGCTTGAATTGCCTGCAGCATGCACGATTAAGACATCGTTTTTTTCTGCGAACCTGATAGCATTGTCTACTATATCCTTTTCAGGTGAGATACCTTTGCCAAAACTCATATTGATCACTTGAGCACCATTTTCGACAGCATAGAGGATCGCATTGGCAACGTCTTTATCTCTTTCATCACCATCAGGAACTGCGCGCAAAACCATAATTTTGACGTTATCTGCGATTCCATTGATACCCAGTTCATTATTGCGCATAGCGGCAATGATTCCTGCAACGTGTGTGCCATGAAATGCATCTGGACCTTCTACTGAGTTATTGCCATAATAGCGCTCCTGCTTATTGGAGTAGTCGTCGCCAACGATAGATCTAGGATCATAATCGACGTTATAATTGTACTTAAACCTGTTGCCGTAATACTTTAATCCGTCGCTAAGCTGGTCACTAAGCTCTTCCTTTATCTCTTCGTAACTTGGTAGCTGCTCATAGCTGTTTAAGAAGTAGTTCAGAATATTGCCAGCTATGACTTCGTCTTGATCAAAGGATTGACCCAAAGAGTCTACAAATGCTTGATTGATAGCTGACCAATCTTCAACGGTTTCAACAACGCTAATGGCTTGCATTAAGAGATCTTTTCTGTTCATGAGCTCTTCGTAGTTTTCTTTTGCTCCTTTGAGCTCAGCCTCTATTTTAGTGCCCCAGTCATTAAATTGATTAAACTCTTTCAATTGCTGAGCATTAAGTGTCGCAGGGTTCACGTCGTTATATTTTTCTTTTAGCAGGGCATATTGACGTACCATTTCGTATGTATCTCCATCGACCTGACTACCATCCTTCCCCCCAATAAAATTCCAACCATGTACATCATCCACGTACCCATTCTTGTCGTCATCAATATTATTATTCGGAATTTCGCCAGGATTAGTCCATATATTATCTTTTAGATCTTCGTGTTCGATGTCAATACCTGAGTCAATTACAGCTACTATAACGGGTACACCTTTTCTATTTTTTAATATTTTTTCATAAAGTTCGTCCGTGCCTATGTTTTGAACGTTACCATTCGTTTTGCTATCATGATACCAGTTAACAGATTGTCCAGTAAGAAATAAAAAGGAAGAACAAAGAAGAACTGAGGTGCTTAACACTCGTAAAAAAGACATACTATCGAATTTTATTTCAAAATATTGAATGAAAAACTGCCAGATAAGTTCATCGTATAGGTTACCAAAAAGCTTAATCAAAACTGTTTATATCTTCGTTAACAAATCAAACGCTTATAGAAACAAATTTCACCATACCCGATGCTCTTAATGCCCTGCAAAAGTATTGGAATTATTCTGAACTTAGACCACTCCAACAACTTTGTATTGAACATTTATTGCAGGGTGAATCTGTTTTAGCCTTACTACCTACAGGTGGTGGCAAATCTCTTTGCTATCAAGTACCGGCTGTCCTGTATAGTGGTGTTACTTTAGTAATTTCTCCGCTCATCTCACTTATGGATGACCAAGTAGAAGCGCTAAAACAAAAGGGGATTAAGGCAGAAGCCATACATTCAGGAAAGTCAAAACGAGATGTCGATCGAATATTGGATAACTGTATTTATGGTGAAGTTAAATTACTGTACCTCTCACCTGAGAGATTGAGTCAAGAATTATTTTTGACGCGGATCGCCAAAGTGCATCTTAGTCTGCTCGCCATAGATGAGGCGCATTGTATATCGCAGTGGGGGCATGATTTTCGGCCTGCCTATTTGCAGATCATACGCTTTTTGTCAGATTTTTCATCGATTCCGGTAATCGCTGTGACAGCAACGGCCACTCCCCGTGTAGTGAATGAAATAACCATGCATATTAATCGGGTGGATGTTAAAGTAGTTAGAGGCAGTTTCCTTCGCGATAATATTCATATTTCCCTCAGAAAAACGGAAGATAAGATTGGCACCTTAAAGAAATATATTGCTAACAGGCTGGGCAAGACGATTATCTATATCCGTAGTCGACGTCAAGTAGAAATGATTGCCGAAGTCTTGACACAATCTGGCGTAAGGAGCGCCTTTTATCACGCGGGGATGGATTATGAAGCGAAGAACAAGATTCAAGAGAGTTTTTCGTCAGGCGCCATCGAGGTTATTGTAGCAACGAATGCTTTTGGGATGGGGATCGATATTGCAGATGTGCGTCATGTTTGTCATTTTGGGTTGCCTGGATCGCTTGAAGAGTTTTATCAGGAGATAGGTCGTGCAGGACGCGATGGACATTCTTCTGAATCCTTGGCTATTTTTAACAAAAATGACACAAATGAAATTGAACAATCTACTTTTTATCGATTGCCTGAATGGAGTGATTTGATTCATTTTTATAAGTATCTATGGGTCCATTTTCAGATAAATATTGGTGAAGGTCAACACTTTAGAAGCCGCATAGAGTATGAACTTTTAGCTCGCCAATGGAGTATTAATAGTAAGCGAGCTCATCATATCATCAGCGCCTATCAACAATTGGGAATTTTGCAAATTGAAGAAGACAACACAGACCGCATTTTGGTTATTGCTGACATGTCTGTTCAAGATATGCGCCGCTTAGACCTCCCGTTACTAGAGGCTGAAGTACTAGACTTTTGTATGAGGAAGCTTGAAGGATTTTTTGAACAATGGACAGAGCTTGACATAGACGATTTGCGTCGGACGCTAGGGGTGAAGAAAGAACTAATTGCAGATGCTTTGGTGTCTTTGAAAAAATGGAAATCTATACGCTATTTCCTTGATCGATCAGGACTCAAAGTACACTTTTTAAACAATCGTCTTCAGCAGGAGGAATTTACTACCTATAAGGCAAAGTACAATATGCTTAGTGAAATGTACACCGAAAGGAGAAGACACATAAAGGAGTTTGTGGACATGGTGAGGTGCGCTAATGAGTTGATTCTCAATTATTTTGGTGAAGAAACGACGCCATTTTGCAGACATTGTACTTATTGCGATCGCCAGTCCATCGCTCAATTTATATCGCCATATGATTATCAGGCGCTTTACGAACGGGCATGGAACACGACTGATGAACTCACACTTAGAGCGTTGCAGCAACTGCACAATGAAGGATTGATTAACCTCATGGCTAAGGAATTGTGACCAATAGTCTTCATATTCTTTTGTCTAATAACATTATCTCCGATCGTAGGATGTTGCGAATTGCCGATGCCTTGCAAGGAAGTAACAGATACAGCGTCAGTCTAATTGGGTGTAAGGCTATTGACTCGAACAAGAAGCATCACTCTATTCGGCTAAAGCATTTGAATATTCCTTTTGAGCGCGGCCCTTTATTCTACCTTTCTTTGAACTGGCAAATGTTTTTTCATTTGCGCTCTGAGCGGCCAGCGATTGTGTACGCTGTTGATCTTGATACTATGCTAGCAGCAAGAATGTATATGATGATGCATAAGGCAAAACTCATATTTGACAGCCATGAATTATTTGATCAAGTACCGGAGCTTGCTCGAAAAAGGGTAGTACAATTTATATGGCGGAGCATAGCTGCATTTACTGTTCCTCGAGCAGATTTATGCTTAACGGTCTCTGCCTCTGTCGCAAAAGTGTTGCATCAACGGCATAACAAGACATTTCATGTAATCCTCAACGTACCTAGAGCATTGAAAAACGATAAAGATCCGCCATCAGTTGAGCATAAAAAACGCCTCTTGCATCTGGTCTATCTAGGGGTTTTAAATGTTGGTAGAGGGTTGATAGAATTGATAGATGCGATGCGCCATGACGAACGATTTTATCTAGATATCATTGGAGATGGCCCTTTGCGAGAATCCGTACAACAAGCATCAAAGGATTGCGACCATATTCAAATGCATGGGACGTTAACAGAGGATCAGTTCAGCCCCTTATTAGCGCGGAGTGATCTGGGTATACTATTATTAGATGGCAGCAGTCTGAGTTACACATATTCTTTGGCCAACAAGTTTTTTGATTATATACATCACGGTTTGCCAGTTTTAACGATGTATTTTCCAGAATATATAAAAATTCACGAACAATTTTCGGTGTGCGTCTTTTGTAAAGACCTTTTTACCCAGTCGATAAAGAAATCTCTAGAAGAGTGTCTTGACGAATCTCATCTCAACGTATTGAAGCAGAATACCTTTCATATGAGGAAAGCATATCAATGGGATATAGAATCTCAAAAACTCCTTAATCTTATTGGTGAGCTTTGATCAGATAAATTTAGTCAAACAAAGAACCATACTCATTAGAACGAGTTAATTTTTCTTTTTCTGATTCGTATTCCCCTAAATCGAGCGTTTCTTGGTCGTCCATTTCTTTGCCTCCGAGCAGGAGAAGTGAGCTTTTCTTTTCATATTCTTCGAGCATCTTTATGCCTTGCTCTTCGAACATGCCATTTTGTAGATCCATGCTGTCCATAAAATTTGCCGACAACTCCATAAACTGCTCCATTTCGCCTACTTTCATCGCCACATCATCTGCGACAGCCTCCATAGCCATATCAAACATTGCGCGTTCATCTGAATTGCCTGAAATAATGTTAATGGCGCTCTTCATAGCACTATGAGAGGCGCGAATCGCCTTGCGCTCCTGTTCTTTGACTTTTACCTGATCCTTCGTGTCTTCTAAAAGAATCTCAGAGTTAGAATACATTTTGCTCAATACTTTATAAAGGATGCTCATCTTGCTATGAAGACGCTCGTATTTCTCGTTGGTATCTTTCAATCGAGCTGCTTTTCTGCTAGCTAACATGAGCTGTTGCTGATTGCCCATTTCTTTTGCTTTTTTAGCCATCAACATATTTTGCTCAATCTCTTTAGTATTATCCATCATCATGGTCTTCATTTTGCGCATTTGACCTCGTAAGTTGCCAATTTGCTTGCCCATCTTTTTCAGATTTTCCGTCAAATCATCTACATAATTTTTTAGGATACCAATAGGGTCTATGGTCACGAATATTCCAGTAATCTTACGCATAATGCTTTTATACATATAACCGACAAGCGCGCGCATTCGTGGATCTAATACCATGTAAACAATGGCAGCCAAAGCTAAAATCGTCACCACTAGCCCTAACAAACTAGAAGCAAAACTGAGGATTGCAGCCATATTAGTAAACAAGATAAATCCTAGCCCTCCTAAGACAGCTAACAGAAATATACTACCTGTAACCCCTTCAGGGCGGCTCCAAAATGATTTAGGTTTGCTGTTCATAGTATCGATGGAAGAAAAGTCTGTCATAATATTGTTTTGTATTAGACCTCATAATTACGCTATTCTTAACAATTATAAAAATATACTCGATAAGAAAAGCATCTAATCCGATGAATGATCAAAAAAAAGAGGACTACGAGATAAAATCCACATCCGGTGTCAACGGAAATTTCATGAGTCGTTTAATGCAATAATCGATATCTGCGCCATCAAAAACTATGTCGTGCACGGTCGTCATAATTGGTGCACGGAGTTTTTGTTCTCTAATAAAACGCATGACAAGTTCTAACGTCCGCACCCCTTCAATTGCCTCAGCACTTGATTCGACGATATGTTCTATTGTTTCTCCTCGAGCTAGGCGTACACCGCAAGCAAAATTTCGGCTCTTAATGGAGGTGGCAGTAGCTATTAGGTCGCCAATGCCTGCAGCACCAAAAAATGCCTCTGTCGAACTTCCTAACACACCACCGATTTGGATCATTTCGTGAAGGCCGCGTACAATTAGCATGGCTTCGATATTTTTACCTAATTCTTTGCCTGCTATTATGCCGGTTGCTAAGGCGATCACGTTTTTTAATGCGCCAGCTAACTCCGCCCCCCTAATGTCATGAGATCCAAAGACATAAAAATTTTCGCTAGACAATAACCTTTTTCCTAGTTGTATCACTTCTTCAAATTGACTTGCAATGACAGCGGCGGTGGGTAGTCCGGCTAATATTTCATCGGCAAGATTAGGCCCACTGATCGCTCCAATGCGCAGTACATTTGTTTCTTCTAACACCACTTGGCTCATGGTTTTTATGATGACTTGTGTCTGCGAAGGGGCAAGCTTAGTGTCCACATTTTGATTATCAAACCCTTTAGTGCCGTGTACAAGAATGTGTTGAGCTTTAAGAAATGGGCTTGCGCTTCTAAGCGCCGACCTAAAGTGGGCAGATGGAATGACGGGAATGATAACCATGCATTTGTCGCAGAGCATCTTGAGATCCGTCGTACTGTAAATGTTTGGCTGAAGATCAATCCCTTGCCATTTATGTTGATCGTTGATTTGCGACACGATATCCAAACGTCGTGAGTAGACGAGTACCTCGGTATTATGTGCTAATAGTTTAGCTAGGGCGATCCCAAATTTTCCAGATCCTAGTACACCTACCATATTAGCTTATGCTTTTTACAATTGCGACAAACTACTTTTTCTTTTTAGTCTTGTTGCGTTGTTCTTGTATAGATTGCTGTTGTTTCATAGCCGCCTCTAACCTGGACTGAAATCCACCTTCTTTTTTGGGCTTAGCCTTCTGAATGTCTAATTGAGCGAGTATCTTTTCGTCGTCAAAAACAAAATATTTAGTGACTACGGTCTGAGCAATGTTAAATAAATTACTAAAGAACATATAGCAAGTTAGTCCTGATGCATAATTGTTGAAGAAGACAAAAAACATGACAGGCATCAAATATTGCACATATTTCATCGCTGGATTACCGGACATATCCATATGGCGCATGTTGTAATAAGTATATACCACGGTCGAAACTGCCCATAATAAGGTAAACAAGCTCAAATGTGCGCCAAAAGTGGGTATTTGAAATGGTAATTGTATAAACTCATCAAAAGATGATAAATCAGTAGCCCATAAGAATGGCTCTTGTCTGAATGTTATCGATGCTGGAAAAAACCTAAATAGCGCATACCAAATAGGCATCTGTGCCACCATCGGCAGGCATCCGCTGAATGGACTTACCCCGTATTCGCGATAAATCTTCATGGTTTCGAGCTGCTGTTGCTGCATATCATCCTTGTATTTTGCTTTCAGATCCGCTAAGCGAGGCTTTAATGCGCCCATTTTAGCTTGTGAATGCAACATCTTATACGTTAAAGGGTAAAGTGCCATCTTGATAATAAAAATCATAATAATGATTACCATACCCTTGCTGCCGATATACGTAGAAAGCCAATCGAAAAATGGACGGATGAGGTGTCTATTAATGTCACCAAAAAGTGAGTTGCCAAAAGGAATAATGTCCTCTAAATCATTTTGAAACGTCTTTAACAGTTTGTATTCGTTAGGCCCCGCAAATATTTGAAGATTGAATTCTGTGTCTCCAGTCAATTCGCCCATATTAATAAGCGCACTCGTCTTTTTCAGATCGTTTTCACTTCCTTCATCCATGTTAGTAGCCGCTATCATTCCTGAAAAGGGCTTAGAAGAAGCTATGATAGAGGTGTTAAAAAACTGGTTGGCAAAGGAAACCCACTCAACTGGTCGGTTATTGAGGTCTTCTGTAGAGCTACTTGTACAGCTACAATAATCTGCATCTTCTTCCTTCTCTTTAAAATATACGGTTGTAAAGCGTTCTTCGAATTGGATATTTTTTTCGATCTGATCAAGATAATTCACAAGATCTAACTGCAGAGGCTGTGTCGAAGCAGTCCTGACGCCATTAATTTTTACATCAAAATCGATTACATAACTATCTTGTCGCAGGGTATAACTGATAGTAAATGTTTGATTATCAGGCGTTTGTGCGATGAAGCTAACTTTGTTGTTTGATGTTTTTGCGTCAAAGTATATGTCTTCTGTCGACAAGGTTTGGCTGCCCACAGGAATAAGGAAATTAAACCGATTCTTTTCATCTTCAAATAATCGCACCTTCACTCTGCTTTCTTTTCCGTCTGACGTTTTAATGATTTTATCGAAATTGGCAAGTTCTGCGTATTTTATCTTCGCGCCTTTTGAGTTGAGCACAATAGAGACAAGATTGTTAGAAAGGGTATATTCGGTGGCTACACCAGAGTAAAGTGTAACTAGATTTCCATAGCGATCACTTAACTGCGCTGAATCCATAGGGGGACGCGCTGTATTATTATCCATAACCACGCTATCTACGTCATGAGGAGTAAAAGATTCCTCTGTTGTCGAAAGGGTTTCTACAGCGCTGGGATCTGGTTGATTTATATATGTCCACAGCATTAAAAGCACAAAAATAAGTGCAAAACCAATGAGCTGATTTCTTTCCATGTCAGGTTGTAATATTCAAAAGAGGCGCAAAGGTAATATATTGACGCTTTAGAGGGTGATCATGTTATGAATTCGCGGTTACAAATAATTGATACAAGGCGAAAGATCGTTTAAAAAGGTACTTTTGGTTCATTTTTTGATCCTACTGTTTATTTTCTAAGCTGTCCCTGAATGATAAAGTACTACAATGTAGTGGCTAAGACCGTCCAAGAAGTTGATCGAACGTCAGCGAGTTGGATCCATATATCAGCCCCGCTGGATCATTCAGAGCTAGAATATATTGCAGAGAAGGAAGATTTTCCTATTGATTTTTTGCTTGACTCCTTAGATATTGATGAGCGTTCGCGGTATGAGCGAGAAGAAGAGATCAAGTTTATCTTGATAAATGGCCCCATTCTTAATCAAGAAGAAAAGGAAAGTGATGCATTATATATTACGGCTCCGATTGGGATGATCTTAAAACAAGATGTGTTAATAACCATTACGGCGGAAGAAAGTCCAGTGGTCGAACGATTTATCAAGGGAAGGGTAAAGCATTTTAATCCTGAGGATCAGGCCATGTTTATTTTGCAGATCTTCGAGCAAACGGTGTACGAATACCTCGATAGTCTCAAAAAACTTAATCTGAAGAGAAACCTCATAGAAAAGGAGCTCTTTCATTCGAGCCGTAACCGAGAACTTCAGCAGTTATTGCGGATCGAGAAAAGTTTGGTCTATCTATTAAACTCTCTAAGTCACAATGATCTTCTCAAGCAAAAGATCAAACGAACGGATTTTCTAAACATTCGACAATTAGAAATACACCAAGATCTATTCGAAGATATTATCATAGATAATAACCAAGCCTTAGCCATGGCTAATGTGCATACGACTATTCTGGGTGGCACAATGGAGGCGTATGCTTCGATCATCAGTAATAACCTAAATCGAGTTATCCACAAGCTCACCTTAGTGACGATTAGTTTTATGGTGCCTACTATGGTGGCTAGTTTTTATGGCATGAACCTCGAGCATTTGCCACTTTCTGAATACAAGTGGTCATTTTATTTGATCATCATTTTAGCCTTGTTATTTGGGGTTGGATTCATCGGTATTTTTCGTAAGGGGAGGTAGATTTAATATATATTAAGGTTTGTCTTTAGATATAAATAGCTATTTATCAACACAATACGAGAGTTATGCACATATTTCAAATTATTAAAAAAATATATATGATTGATTTATAATATGTTACGTCCGTTATCAACACCCTGTGGATAACTAGCGTCATTTTTTAGGCTCGTATTAGTGTTTTTTTGTATTTATTTGCCTCACGATTCTGATTGACGGTTATGAGTCACCGATTGAGTATCTAACTAGTCTTATTGTGTCGTTTTTCAAGCAACCAATCAAATACCTGAGTCATTCCTAGGAGAAGATTTACTTCTTCAAGGGTGGCATCGTTAACTTTATAAAAAACTATTATGAGCCAAAGAGTTGAGCCATTATTAAAAGATAATCCAGGACGTTTTGTCTTGTTTCCTATTGAGCACGATGACATATGGGCTTTTTATAAGAAGGCTGAAGCCAGTTTTTGGACGGCAGAAGAAATTGATCTTCATCAAGATTTGAGTGATTGGCAAAATAAACTGAATGATAACGAGCGGTATTTTGTTAAAAATGTATTGGCATTCTTCGCGGCTAGTGATGGTATAGTGAACGAAAATTTGGCCATGAACATGGTCAACGAAGTGCAATATACGGAGGCGAAGTTTTTTTATGGGTTCCAAATCATGATGGAGAACATCCATTCTGAGACTTATTCGTTGCTCATAGATACGTACATCAAGGATAGTAGTGAAAAAAGCCATCTCCTCAATGCTATTGAAACCATGCCTTGTGTCCAAAAGAAAGCCGAATGGGCTTTTAAATGGATCGAAAATGGAACATTTGCAGAGCGATTAATTGCCTTTGCAGCAGTTGAAGGCATATTTTTTAGCGGATCGTTTTGCTCTATTTTTTGGCTTAAGAAGAGAGGTTTGATGCCGGGTCTTTCATTCTCCAACGAGTTAATCTCTAGAGATGAGGGGATGCATTGTGATTTTGCATGTTTACTATACACCCAACATATCGTCAACCCATTGCCTAAAGAAACCGTCAAGATGTTGATTTGCGATGCGGTAGAAATAGAAAAGGAGTTCGTATCAGACTCATTGCCTGTCAATCTTATAGGCATGAATGCTGATCTGATGTGTCGATATATAGAATTTGTCGCGGATCGTCTCCTTGTATCGTTGGGTAATGAGCGCATATATGGCTCTGAAAATCCTTTTCCATGGATGGATCTTATTTCTCTTCAAGGAAAAACAAACTTCTTCGAAAAGCGGGTAGGGGAGTACCAAAAATCTGGAGTAATGGCTGATAAAGACAAACAAATCTTCAGTGTCAACGAAGAGTTTTAAATAAACCAGCCTATACCCCCAAATAAAACTAATATGCAAGTCAATAAAAGAAGTGGAAAAAGTGAGGCCGTAAGCTTTGACAAAATTACGGCGCGAATTAGTAAATTGTGCTATGGACTCGATCAACAGCATATCCGCCCAATCGAAATTGCCCTCAAAGTTATTGAAGGACTCTATGACGGTGTTAAAACGACGAGCTTAGATAATTTGGCAGCTGAGACTTCCGCGAGTATGGCCGCGATACATCCTGATTATGCCTTATTGGCAGCACGTATCGCCGTATCAAATCTTCATAAGAATACGAATAAGAGCTTTTCATCTACCATGGAAGCCCTCTTTAAATATATTGACCCTAAAACCGGAGAGAAAGCAGGTCTGATTGCCAAAGAAACCATCGAAGTAGTGCGTAAACACAAGGACGTTCTTAATTCATCTATAATCTACGATCGCGATTATAGTTTTGACTATTTCGGATTTAAGACATTGGAGCGTAGTTATCTTCTGCGCATGGATGGTGAAGTGGTTGAGCGTCCACAACAAATGTTGATGAGAGCGGCTGTAGGAATTCACGGAGAAGATATTGGAGCAGCGATCGAGACGTATCATTTGATGTCAGAAAAGTGGTTTATTCATGCCACTCCCACCCTGTTCAACGCAGGTACACCAAGACCTCAGTTGAGCTCTTGTTTTTTGTTGTCCGTAACAGAAGATAGCATCCCCGGAATCTTTGAAACCCTATCTCGTTGTGCTAAAATAAGTCAGTCCGCTGGGGGCATAGGCCTCAGTATTCATAATATCCGAGCCAAAGGCAGCTATATAAAAGGCACCGGCGGCACTTCGAACGGCATAATCCCAATGATGCGCGTATATAATGACACGGCAAGATATGTAGATCAAGGAGGTGGAAAACGAAAGGGAGCATTTGCCATGTACTTAGAACCTTGGCATGCTGATATTTTCGATTTTTTAGATCTAAAAAAGAATCATGGCAAAGAAGAACTTCGGGCTCGTGATCTTTTCTATGCTATGTGGATTCCTGATTTATTTATGGAGCGCGTCAGGGAAGATGGACAATGGTCTCTTTTCTGCCCAAACGAATGTCCAGGGCTATATGATACGTATGGGGCAAAGTTCAATGAACTCTACACAAGGTATGAACAAGAAGGACGGGCTCGCAAAACTATAAAGGCGCAAGAGTTATGGTTTGCCATCCTTGAGTCGCAAACGGAGACAGGCACTCCTTATATGCTTTATAAAGATGCATGCAATGAAAAATCCAACCAAAAGAACCTAGGGACAATTCGTTCGAGCAATCTGTGCACTGAAATACTAGAATATACTTCGCCAGACGAAGTAGCAGTGTGCAACTTGGCCTCTATCTCTTTACCAAAATTTGTGGTGGATGGACGTTTTGATTTTGATCGACTGCATGAAATAACTCGAGTGATCACTCGAAATCTAAACAAGATTATCGATATCAATTATTACCCCGTCAAAGAAGCTGAAAACTCAAACTTTAGACATCGACCTATTGGTATCGGTGTTCAAGGTCTTGCTGACGCGTACATTTTGATGCGAATGCCTTTTGATAGCCCAGAGGCTAAACAATTGAATATTGACATATTTGAAACGATTTATCACGGTGCTTTGACCGAGTCAGCGGAGTTAGCAAAAAGAGATGGTGCTTATAGTAGCTTTAAGGGTTCTCCCGCCAGTCAAGGAATTCTTCAATTCGATATGTGGAATGTAGAACCATCGGATCGATATGATTGGACAACACTGAAGAATACGATCTTGAATAGTGGTTTGCGAAATAGTTTATTGTTGGCACCGATGCCTACGGCTTCTACTTCTCAAATATTGGGAAATAATGAATGTATTGAGCCTTACACCTCTAATATTTACACTAGACGGACATTGTCGGGGGAATACATTATCGTCAATAAACATCTGCTAAAGGACTTAATCGAACGCAATTTGTGGAATGACGAGATGAAAGAGCAATTAATGGCTGCAAATGGCTCCGTGCAAAATATATCGGAAATACCAACAGACTTAAAAGAGCTCTACAAGACCGTATGGGAGATTAGTCAAAAAGTAATCATTGATCAAGCAGCTGATCGCGGTGCTTATATTTGCCAAAGTCAAAGCTTAAACCTCTTTGTCGAGAATCCGAACTTCGGCAAGCTCTCTTCTATGCATTTTTATGCATGGCAGAAGGGTCTAAAGACAGGTATGTATTATCTGCGTTCGAAAGCGGCAGTCGATCCTATTAAGTTTACCCTGAGCGACAAACATCAGAATAAATTTACAAGCCAAACCACCGATGAAGAGGTGGAGGAAGATATAATCGAAGGTGAAGTCTGCACGATGGAAGACGGATGCCTGAGCTGCGGTAGCTAATTCTTAATTTTACATATCAAATCAAAGAGGCCTTTCGAAGATGTTCGAGAGCCTCTTTTGTTTTTATACTGGCCTTACCTTCAAAAATCGTAAGATTTTTTAATTGAGCTAATTCGTAATTGAGGCTAGGATTCAAATCTACATAGACAACAGTTGCCAAAGCTTGACAATAGGCAACTAAAGAAGCAGCAGGATACACTTGCATACTCGATCCGATCACTATTATGACATCTGCTTCATGCACAAGCTTAGCCGCTTGCCCTAATAAGGGTACTTCTTCACCAAACCAAACGATATCAGGCCTCAGTTGGAAACCTTCTTCATCCTTATCCCCTAGGCTAATATCTGTCTCGCAATGGACTGATAAACTCCCTTTTTTGATACTTCTGACTTTTCTTAGTTCACCGTGTAGATGGAGAACTTGGCTTGATCCAGCTCGTTCATGAAGGTCGTCAACATTTTGTGTAATCACTGTAACCGAATGATTTTTGTCTAGTTGCGCTATTGCATAATGGGCTTCGTTGGGTTCAACCTGATTTAATTGCTGTCTCCTTTGGTTATAGAAGTCTAATACTAGCGCAGGGTTTCTATGCCAACCTTCTAACGAAGCCACGGACATAACATCCATGCCCTCCCAAAGCCCTCCCGCGTCTCTAAATGTCTTTAACCCACTTTCTGCACTGATCCCGGCACCTGTGAGTACGCAAATTTTTTTCATCTTCTTCTGTTATTATGCTGTTGTAATCTATCTATTGCGATTGGAATGTAATCAAGCAAAGTGTTAGCGGTCAGTGAATAAGGGTTATGCTCATTGGCACATATATCCGCAGCCCACCCGTGCAAGAATACCCCTAACATTGCTGCAGCTAATGAATCTGCCCCTTGAGCCAAAAAACCTGCTATCATTCCCGTAAGGACATCCCCTGATCCAGCCGTGGCAAGACCCGAATTGCCTGTATCATTATAAAAAAGTTGACCTTGTGGAGTGGCAATACGCGTGTGCGGCCCTTTAAAAACAATGACTATATCCCATTTTTGGGCATAGTCCAACAAGCTCTTTTCTAATTCCTCAGAATTCTCTAGAGTTCCCACAAGGCGCTCAAACTCTTTATAATGAGGAGTTAAAATAGAATTTGAAGGTATATTGTGAAGCAAATCCAGATTATTCGCAAGAAGGTTTATCGCATCAGCATCAATAACCATTGGCTTTTTGGCCTGCTCCAAACAGACACGTAGAACCTTCAGCGATGCCGTGGATTGACCAAGACCAGGGCCAATGGCCACCGTTGTAGCTGAGTTTGATATTTCCTTTACATTAGCCCAAGTTTTTACCATAATTTGCGGCTGATGCAGTGTTGAAATGACTTGATTTGTGCAGAGAATACCATATCCAGCACCTACGATCATTGCTGACAAAGTGCTCATAAACGCTGCACCTGGCATACTTTTGTCAGAGCCTATACACCATACCCGACCAAAATCACCTTTATGACTATGCTTGTGTCTGCGCGGTAGCTTAGCCGAGACTAGTTCTTGTGTAAGCAAACTGATATTGGTAGGTGTATGCTTGATGGCATTTTGACTCAATTGAATAGGGGCATAATCCCAGTTGGGGACAAATTCTTTAGCCTCATCAAAGAAAAATGACCGCTTGGGAAACTCAAATGACAAAGTTTGATAACTTTTAATGGCCACCGAAAAGGGAAGCGTATCAGATGGAAGTCCACTGGGGATATCGACCGAATAGATTCGACGCTTACTTAAGTTTATTGCCTTAATGATGTCTGAAAGAAAAAATGTCACCGGCCTATTCAAGCCTGTTCCCAAGATAGCATCTATGAGTACATTACTTGATAATAGTGGCGTCAAATCATCGACGTTTCGAATATATGTAATATTTATGTTATGTGTATATAGCAGATTATTAAGGTGTAATGTCCATAATGAAGAAGGGGCTTTAGACATAAGTACGACTCCAACTTTAACTGAGTAGCCTCGTCCTAGCAGTTTATCTGCAATACAAAGTCCATCGGCTCCATTATGTCCCGACCCAGAGATAATCGAAATGGTCTGAAATTTGCTCTCAAATTGAGAAAACCATTGCATGAATGCACAAGCAGCTCGATCCATTAGTACGGCTGAGCTTATTTTATGTTCGAGAATGGTCGCTTCTTCGATATCGCTGATCTGTGCTGAGGTAAAGAGTTTCATATCGATAAAAATACATATATTATATTAACATATAAAATCAATTGATCATCTATTAATTACATGTACTTTTACACATTATATTCTTAACTTTACGCTTTGAATGGCAGGTGAGAAGAATCGTAAGGGTTATTCCGTATTTCTTGAAGTTTTAACGAAAAGAATGAAGAATGGTAACATTTTACCCTTAGATTTGGAGACCTGTGATCTATGAACAAACCAACATGCCTGAGATGAAGAATGTTCTATTTGGCCTAGTGTTCTTCTGTTGTGCCGTGAGCATGCATGCGCAGGATATACACTATTCGCAATTTTATAATTCCCCTTTAAACTTTAACCCTGCTAACACCGGTGTGTTTAGTGGTGATAAGCGTATTAATTTAAGTTATCGAAGTCAATGGAGTTCCGTTCCAGTGCCTTGGACTACGTTTAGTGGATCTTTCGATCGAAAGTTTTACCCGAAGGGGGATACGGAGAATTTCTTCTCAGCTGGGGCGCTCATTAATTATGACCGTCAGGGTAATGTTACGAATCTTGCTATTTTTAATGTTCACTTGACCGGAAGCTACACGGCCGTTCTAAATCCTAACAATATTTTGACGTTTGGTATTGGATTGGGCTATGGGAATAGAGGATTTGATAATTCTTCGCTCACCTGGGATCGTCAATGGAATGGTATTAGTTTTGATCCTACACTTCCCACAGGCGAGCAGCTCAATGTAGATAGACTTGGCTTTATGGATACGGGCATAGGTTTAAATTATCGCTGGCAACAATCTAAAAGAACAAAAGTCGATCTGGGAGTAGGAATTATGCACCTTATCGAACCCAATACAGATTTCTTGGATGTAACAGAAACAGTCAAGCTTCCAAGAAGATTTTCGATCAGTGGTGTAGGTAGTTTTCAATTAGCCAATTCGTTTGATATTCAAGTTCACGCTATTCACCAAATCCAAAACGAAACAGATGAATTAGTTTTCGGGGGGCTAGGTAAAATTTATCTTAATCAGCAAAGAGGCAAAGAATTAGAATTGCATCTTGGAGCAGGGTATCGCACAAGCCAGTCGTTCTTTCCCATTTTGGCTGTTCAATATAAGAACTTCTACGGCTCGGTCAATTACGATGTAAATACCTCTGAATTCAACTCGTTTAATGGACAACGACCTACTTCTTTCGAAATGCACTTTAATTATATCATTACAGACGTGAAACCTTTCCGAAAGGTAAAGGTGTGTCCAATTTATTAATAGGCGATTATGAGCATGAAATATTTTTGGGTATGCACTATTCTGATGATCAGTTCGCTTGAGCTATTAGGCCAAAGTCAGAAGGCATTTATAGAGGCTGCCGATAAGGCAATGATGGATAAGGATTATTATAGTGCCCTAAGTTATTATAATGAAGCATTATTATTTGATACCACCAAAATTGATTTAGTCTATAAATCAGCAGAAGCTGCGCGGCTTTTTAGCGCTTTTTCCCAAGCCACTAAAAAATACCAATACGTAATAGACAATGACTCTGACAATAAATATCCTGAAGCACCTTTTTACCTAGGTCAAGTCTTATTGGCACAGGGAAATTATGCGAAAGCTAAGGACTACTATAGTATCTATCTTTCTGAACAAGCAGGGGTCAATCCTTACTTAGATGCATTGGCTAACAAACAATTAGCGAATGCTGATTGGTCTAAATTGATGCTTGAAAAGGCAGATAATTCGATAGTTGTCACCAATTTTGGTGAATCGATCAATACTGATTATAGCGAATTTGGTGCGCTTCAATTGGAAGATCAGCTGCTTTTCTCTTCTATGCAATATTTACCAGAAGATCCCAAGGCATTTTCTAAGAAATACATTTCCAAAATACTCAGTTATAAGCAAGATGTTGGATCAGCAGAGTATACCCTGGATATTAATCGGAAGACCATTTCTACAGCTCATGTAACCTTCAATATCAACAAGTCTAAAGTATACTATACCCATTGCGATTATGTGAATGGATCTGAGTTAAGATGTGATATTTATTCGCGCCCAGTGCTTGGCGATGGTTCATTAGGAGAAGAGTATAAATTACCTCCTCCTATAAATTTAGACAGCTTTACCAATACACAACCAGCTGTTGGATTTAATAGTAGTACTGGACAGGAAGTTCTTTATTTTGTGTCAAATCGATCTGGAGGCAAGGGCAAATTAGATATTTATAGCGTTGAACTAGCAGGCGTAGATAAATTTGGGCCGGTCGGCAATGTGACCAGTATTAATACTGCTGATGATGACATAACACCTTTCTTTCATAATAATTCCCAAACCCTCTATTTCAGTTCGGTGGGTTACACCTCGATGGGAGGTTTTGATATTTATGCTGCCGCGGCAGAGAACAATAGCTTTAAAACACCTGAAAACATTGGGGCGCCATTTAATAGTAGTTATAATGATATTTATTATACCCTTAACCCTATTGGAGATCAAGCGCTTTTTTCTTCCAATCGCTTAGGATCTCTGTTTATCGATACAGAGAGTGAGGCATGCTGCTTTGATATATATAAGGCTGATATTAAGGAAATTGATATCAAGTTGAACGCAATCACATTTGATAAATCGACTCGAGATAGCCTAGAAGGTGCAACCGTAAAAATATATGATATTGAGACAGGAGTCTTGATTGGAGAAATTACGAACGACATCGGTGCTGACCATATCTTCAAACTCGAAAGAAACAAAAACTACATGATTGTCTCAAGCAAGCGTGGGTACGCCACCGATAGCTTAATGATCAATACCAACCGAGTCCAAAATGGTGAAGATATCATCAAGAAAATTTATCTCGAACGAGAAACATACCAATTGGATGTATTTACGTTCGACAAAATCAGTGAATCGCCACTTCCTGGAACGACCGTTAGCCTCTATAATTTGACAGACAATACAGTACAGACGGTCACTTTGACCAATGAATCTGGTAACGACTTCACTTTTGATGTTACGCCGGGTCATCGATATAAAATCGTTGCCACGCGCGAAAATTATTATGAAGCCTCAGATGAATTTACGGCAACGAATGAAGATGGTGATGGTATCATTCAGAAAAATCTGTTCTTGACGCGTCGCGATTTGAATATCTATCTGCCGTTAGCTGTCTATTTTGATAATGACTTACCGGAGCGTCGTACCAGAAAGCTTACCACTGGTCTCACTTATACCCAAACATTTGACAACTATATTATACGCAAATACGATTTTGTAGAAGAATATACGGCAAAATTAGATCCGTCTGAGAAAGCATTGGGTGAATCGAAATTGGTTGAGTTTTTTGATCAAGATGTGAAGGCTGGATATGATCGACTCCATAATTTCTTAGACTTTATTTTAGGTGAGTTGAGAGCGGGCAAATCGTTTGACTTGTCTGTGAAAGGATATGCGAGCCCAAGAGCTGATGAAAGGTATAACCTAGCTTTAAGCCAACGTAGGGTCGTAAGCGTGCAAAATGAATTGCGCACCTTTGCTAATGGGGGCTTGATGCCATTTATACAAAGTGGTCAATTAAAAATTACTGAATTAGCATATGGGGAATCCTTAGCACCTGATAATGTAAGTGATGCCTTATATGACAAACGAAATTCAGTGTTCAGCCCAGAGGCATCAAGAGAACGTAGGGTCGAGATTGTCGAAATAAAGTCATCTATTGGCTTAAGAGAATAGTCTCAGTTATAATAACAGAGTTATGAATAAGTTAAAAATGTTCGAACCAACAATAATTAGAATGCTAGGTATACTGGCATTTATGTTCTTATTTCATTCAATCTCAGCTACTCATATAGTTGGCGGTGATATGACATTCAAGTGTTTAGGGAATGATTTTTATGAAATAGAACTCATCTTACGCAGAGATTGCGATAATGGAGCTGACAATGCACAATTTGACGATCCCGCATTTGTCGGAATCTTTGACGCAGTCGGTGCACCCTTATCGTGGTTAGGATCAGTCGGTATGATTCGTTTGCCTCTTATTTCTTTGGATACTATATTTCCTGAAATACCGGATTGTGCCTATCTTGGAAATGAAGTCTGCGTTACAGAAGGCAGATATATAGGTACGGTTTATTTGCCCTTCCGAGCCAAAGGCTATGTTTTAGCCTATCAACGATGTTGTCGTAACGTTACCTTAAACAATATCCTTGAACCTCTAGAAACAGGGACGACAAAATTCCTTTGTTTAATGGAGCCAACTTTGATCGAATGCAATAGTAGTCCAGCATTTCAAGAATGGCCCGAGATCATGGTGTGTAGCGATAGAGAGATAGTTTTTGACCACGCCGCTATCGACGCTGATGGTGACTCTTTAGTGTACGGTTTGTATACACCATATGCAGGGGCAACTCGCGAACGACCTAAGCCAGTACCACCTCCAGGGCCGCGCTATGATACCATTCAATACGCTGAAGGGTACGATCTAAATAACTTTTTAGGCGCAGGGGGCGAAGCATTGAAAATCAATCCTGTCACGGGCGTTCTTACAGGTCGTCCAGGTATTGTTGGCCAGTTTTTGGTTGGAATAAAAGTAGATGAATATCGCAGAGGCAAACTATTGTCGACCACTTGGCGAGACTTTCAATACAATGTGAGAGCATGTCAAGATGTGCCGCAAGTGAGTTTTAATGCCTCAGACCCCAATTGTTTGTCACTGGATGTTGCATTTGAAAATACATCTCAAAGTGCCTTTCCATATGAATGGAATTTCAATTATCCTTCTGAGGATGCTGCATTTTTGAGCAATGAGGTGTCTCCATCGTTTTCCTATGCTAATCCAGGCATTTATACCGTACGATTAGCCTCATTCAATCCTGAAAATAACTGCGTGATTGAAGAATTCAAAACTATTAATGTCTTTGATAAAGGCCCCTCAGTTGAACTTGTTTGTAACACAAGTCAATGCGTAAATGGCAGAATTTCTTTTACTTTAAATGCTAATGCTGAAGAATCGATCACAGGATTCGGTATCGCATCATACAATTGGGAAGTACTTAATGGTAGTGAATTAAAAAGATATACTTCCCAGACGGTTACGGACTTCATTTCGTGCGCTGAAGCTTTAACTATTAATTTGACAGTTACGTCCACCACAGGATGCGAAACATCGATATCAAAAGTAGTACGAGTGGATCCAGAAACTGGACTCATAAGACTTCTAAATGACACGCTGCGTATTTGTGAAGGTGAAAGCACCCCATTGTTGGCGACTAGTTTTGCAGATATAAGGTACAATTGGTCTCCTACTGAGAGTTTGACATTTACCGATACGATCAATTTTTCTGACCCTATCGCTAGCCCATTGGTGACAACTTTATACCAAGTGTCGGCAACGG
>CAZTSI010000022.1:0-53478 GCA_964616755.1 uncultured Saprospiraceae bacterium
CAGACACATAAGAAATAAATACTAGTTCTTTGCTTCTTCAAATTTTATCGAATGGCTCAAAATTTTGCGCTTTCTTCCTATCCTAATGTATATCTGCGGCCTAAAGGCTTGGCTTCTGTACATAGAAGACACCCATGGATTTTTTCAGGAGCCATCGCTAGGATGGATGCTTGTAAAGACGGCGATATCGTTAGGATATGTGATATAAAGCAGAACTTTTTGGCTATAGGATATTATCAAAATGCTACGATCGCAGTGCGCATTCTTAGTTTTGACGAGCGACAGATTGATGCCGCCTATTGGACAGAGCAAGTTAAAGTGGCGCAACAATTAAGAAAAAAGATAGGGCTACCATCGACTGGCACTAACGCCTACAGATTAATCCATGGAGAAGGAGATCATGTGCCAGGATTGATCATTGATATATATGATAAAACAGCCGTTATTCAATGCCATGCCATCGGCATACACAAATGTCTACAAGACATTATCCATGCCATCATTGAAGTATTCGGCCAAGGTATACAGACGATTTACAATAAAAGTCGACAGACCTTACCTAAAGAATATGCGCAGCATCAATCGGATGGATTCTTGTTTGGCGACCAGAAAATGGCTTTATGTACAGAAAATGAACATTCCTTTGAAATTGACCTCGAAAATAGTCAAAAGACAGGATTTTTTCTTGACCAACGCGATAACCGCGCCTTACTTGCGAGCTATGCTGCTAATATGCGGGTACTTAATTTATTTTGCTATACAGGTGGTTTTTCAATATATGCTCTAAAGGCAGAGGCCAGTCATGTCACGAGTATAGACATATCGACCAAGGCGATGGAGCAGTTAAATAGAAATTTGAAACTCAATTATCTCGAAGATCGTCACGACGCACTGACATTAGATGTCCTGGAATATTTGTCGCATATACCAGATAATCAATACGATATAATCATCGTCGATCCACCTGCATTTGCTAAAAGTCAACTCAAAAAACACAATGCCATTCAAGCTTATAAACGGCTCAATATAGCCGCCATAAACAAGGTCAAAAAAGGAGGGCTTATCTTCACATTTTCTTGCTCACAAATTATTGATCAAGCGTTATTCTACAACACCATCAGTTCTGCCGCCATGGACACTACTCGCCAAGCACGTGTCTTGCATATTATCAGCCAAGGGGCAGATCATCCAATAAATATTTTTCATCCTGAGGGCAAATACCTTAAAGGCTTAGTGTTACAAGTACTTTAGTTTATAAAGATATCGTAAAGGGAAATATTTAGAAAAGCTCAGAATGCTTTATTCCTTTTCAGCGAATCGTTCTATGCGATAGCAATTGGGGCAGTCCTGAAGTTTTGAGAACTGAAAATCAGCATTATTACCAAGATCTTCAAAGATCTCGTCGATAGGTTTATCGAGATCTATTTTGACCACACCTTTTTCATCAAATTTTATGTACGGAGCACTGATCACTTTCCATGCGCTTGATTTCATCAAGAAATCTAAGACATAAAGTATATTGTACTCTTTAGAATTGTCAATGATAGGAATATCCTTGAGATCATAAAATTGTTTGCCGTCAAAACCATACTTATCTCCCTTAGACATGGTAACATACACTTCTGGATTTTCGATGCTATAAGCACGAATACTTCCTTCGATATTTTCGATTACGTCTGTATAGGTATCACTATCTTCAAATCTGAACTTTGTACCTAAAACCGTTACACCTAATTTTGTTTGTCGTGCTTCGACAGTGAATGGTTTCTTTGGATCTGATTCGATTGAAAATGTTCCTTTTCCATCGAGATACACTCTTCGTTCGTCTTTGAATTTTTTCGGATAAGTCAAACTAGAGTTAGGATGTAATACTACCTCAGATCCATCTCTAAGCTCAAAGGTTTTATCTTCTTGATTGGCATAAATTGTTTCAAAACTATTGCGTGGCCACAAAAGCCAAGCAACCGCAAATACCACTGCAATGGAAGCTGCTGCCGCATATCGATACCACATCGGCAGGATACGCGCTTCAGGTTGTTCGGCTTTCTCTGCGCTCATTTCTGTTTTAATAGAATAGCTTGGTGTTACGCTAACATTTGCCGCAGTATGGAGCATAGTAACATTTTCGGCAGGCGAACTGCTTTGCTTATTCATGGCAAGCAATTGTTCAAAAGCTGCCCATTCTTGACCAGCATCAACTTTCCTATAATTCTTTAGATCTTGACCTTCTTTGTGAATGGTTTTAAGGATTTGAAACGACAGCTCGTTTTCTGTAGATGTGCTTCGCCAAATCTGCACTTTTGACTTTTGATCATAATCGGCCATTCCGTCAAGTTGCGCCAAAATATCTACGTCCTCGATCATATCGACAACAGGAGTAGCATCGCTGACACTTGGTGAAGTTGCACTGGCTTTCGACATAAATAGACTCCATTCAGCCTCATCATCTATAGGCTTAAAGTGGGCTAATTCATTAAAATTGTCAAAAATGAGCTTGTATTCTTCTAAGTCCTGAGCATGACTGTCAGATTCAGAAACCCAGTCCTGGATGTTCTGCATCTCTTTCTTATCGGCATTACCCGAAAGAAACATTAACAATTCGTGCTCATTTAATTTACTCATCTGATAGTAGACGGATTAATAATCCAATATCACATTATTCTATATGTAATTAAGAAAAAATAATTTCGTTATTCTTCAACTCATCCTTTAGCATGATTAACGCTTTTGCAATATTGTCTTCTACGGTTCTTTTAGAAACATCCAGATACGAAGCAATCTCACCATATGTCAAGCCTTCAATCTTGCTCAGAGTAAAAATTTGCTTCATCTTCGGTTTCATCTTGTCCATTGCTTTCAATATTTCTTGCTTGACGAGATAATTCCTTAATGGGTCTTCATCGGATTTTTCATCCGCGATTTCGAGCTCATCGTCGACAATAGTCATCTTGCCATTCGTCCGGATGTGATCAATCATTCGATTGCGCACCATAGAATACAAGTAACTCTGCACAGAGGTATTAATCTCGATACGCTCTCTATTCTCCCAAATCTTAAGGAAACAAGCCTGAACCACCTCTCTACTTCCTTCCCAATCACCTATATGTTTATTAACATAATTAGTAAGTGGGCCAAAGTATGTTTTAAACAGACTTTCGAAATTTTCTTCTAAAAAAGGTCTACTATTCACTGTAATAGTCACTAGTTAAAATATTTTCCCCTACGACTTGTAAGGGTATTTTACATATTCACGTAAATGTAATAAAAGTCTAGACTTCACAAATCAAATATTTTTGAGCCAATTATTCCTGACAAGCATTGCTAAGGATTCACTTTAATTAACGCTACCTTCGATGACAAATTATATATCGACGATAGACTATGGCGCACAAATCAATATGGACAGGCAACGAATTCTATCTGTGTGACCCTGAATTAGCGCAAGCTTTTCATATCGCCAGAGTATTGGGAATGCCGCTATTAATCGAAGGCGAACCAGGCACTGGCAAAACCGAACTGCCAATTCAATACGCTGTCAGCGAAGGATTACCTCTCTTTACCTACCCCGTAGGATCTAAGAGTTCTGTCGATCAATTTGTGGCCAAATTCGATCATGTAAGATATTTGCGGGATTCACAAATCGAAGTTTTGAACGCTCAAAGAGAGGAAAAAGGAATGTCAACAAAGCTCTCTACTGCCGGAAGAAGTACAGATAATTTGAGTGATTATGTCCAACTAGGGCCTGCAGCGCAAGCATATTCCTCAGCACATAGTGTTTTGCTGATCGATGAAATCGATAAAGCTCCTCGCGAATTTCCTAATGATTTGCTCTATGCTTTGAGTCACAGAAAGTTTATTCTACCAGAATCCAATAAAGAACTTTTTGTAAGCGAAGAAGATATGCCTGCCGTTGTGATCACAAGCAATAGAGAGCAAGAATTGCCAACGGCCTTTAAAGGACGTTGCATCTACCATTATATCCAATTTCCTGATCAGGAAACCATGCGACTCATAATAGCTAAACATCATCCTGAGATAGCCGAGAAGGTCGTAGAAAAGTCCATTGGCCTGTTTTATCAATTACGTGAACTTGGGCTAGAAAGAGCCCCATCTACAAGAGAACTGCTCAATTGGCTAAAATATCTCAAGTCATTTGAACCAAACGAATCGGTCGACAAAATCAAATCCCTTGTAGGCATCGGAGCGCTGATCAAAACTAGAGATGACCTTAAACGCGTTGAAAGAAACTTAAAATAATCTTATGTTCGAGGGATTTCCAAGTGTATGTCGCCGATACCATGTGCCCGCTGACGTAAGATGCCTCCTGTTACTGCAACGAGCCATAAGCCGGGATCTGATCCATACCTTAGGTGATCTTTATCAGTTTTTTAAGATGGTTTTGGTCAAGAGCCCCCGTATGCTAGGGCCTTATTCAAAAGCGTACTATGACTACTTTGTAGGGGTTGATGTAGCCAATGGTGAGCGACTATCTGATGCTATATTGCGTAGCGAGACCTTTAAAGACTGGCTAGAAGACTTTACAGAAGGCGATCCCTCTCGAGCAAATTTGCCTGATCTAGATTTAGTAGATCAATTTTTGCGTGAGATTCACACGACTACTTACGACATCACACAAGTACTAGATGGGCAAGAGATCTTGGATAAAGATGATTCAGAAATAGAAGATCGAAAAACTAACGCAGAAGATAGTGACAATGGCGAACGCCTCATCAACAAGGCGGCCGATTATCGCTTTGTGGATTTGGAGGAACTTAGAAGGCGCATGGAAAAAGTGCTCGATAAACAAAAATTTAAGCACGAAGGTGGCTCTCATTGGGTCGGCACTGGAGGCACATCGCCCTATGGCCATAGCGGTGCTGCATTGGGGGGTATTAGAGTGAAAGGGTCAGGAGGTGGCAAAATGGCACGCCAAGTCATAGATGACGATAAATTCTATCCGGTAGACGTGAATGCAAATATCAGTGATGACAATATAGATGCGGCACTTGCAGCGCTCAAAGGTGTTATAGAATCATCAAACATAGAATATCTCAACATACCAAAAACCCTAGATGAAGGGCTAAAGCAGGGAGGGCTATTCTTGCCAATTGTCTCCGACAAAGAAGAAGAAAAACTTCAGGTCATTTTATTAATTGATAATGGCGGCTACTCAATGGACTATTATATTCGAACAGTCCAGACTCTATTCAAAAAGATGAAAATAAGATATCAACAGGATCTAGAGACTTACTATTTTCATAATACCCTCTATAAATACGTCTATGACGATGAGCGCCGAACCCAGCCAATTCCTTTAGAACGCATATTGAGTAAAGATCCTAATTATCGTATTTTCATCATCGGAGATGCAGCCATGGCACCTTATGAATTGCATGAAGGTAGCATCATCGCTTGGGGTAGATTGCAAGAAAAATTCAAAAAAATAGCTTGGCTTAATCCTGTTGGCGAAAAATACTGGCACATCACTTGGACAACCATGATGATTAAGCGCATTATGCCCATGTACCCCATGACGCCAAAAGGTCTAGAGACGGCCATTACTGACATGAATAAAAAAACCACCGTCACTTAATTACACCTTCACCAAGCAGCTATAATTTCGAAAAGAACCTCTTTGTCAGTTACTTTACACGACATGTAAGCAATTCAATGTGAGTTGTATGGCGATGTTACGTCACCTCATTACCCAATCTGACCAATAGACCAATCTATTTCACCCCAAAAGTGAGATATGATAAGTTCGAGAATAGCGTATGTTTTCGCATTCTTGAGTGTCATAAACGGCATCTCGAAAGCACAAGACCATAGCTACCACTCATGGAGCTGCATAGATACTGATCACCTTACTGTAGACCATACTTTAAAATCTCTATCTAGGGATAATATTTATACAGATACGATTGCTCTCCACATCATCATCGATAATTCACTATTTGGACAGTGGCAACACTCTGCAAGCGTGATACAAAAAGAGATAGATAAACTCTTCGCGCGCGTCTTTGACATTTATGCCCATGAAAATATTCCACTCAAAATCGGAACAATCGAAATAGATGCCTCAAACAAATATGCTTCCGATCATTTGACTGGCATCCTACTCGCCTTGCGTTCAAAGTCTTCTATGAAGGAAAATATAACTTTGTTTTTAACAGGTCAAGCTAGATTAGACGGAGGCATCGCCTTTAGAGGTGGATTGTGCGATCGAAGCAAAGCATTTGCAGTCAGCCAAGTAAGGGGAGATTATGACCCCATCAGCAGCTATTCTCGTGATGTACATATTATTGCCCATGAATTAGGTCATGTATTTGGATCTCCTCATACACATGAATGTGTCTGGGGACCCAATAGCAACCAAGCCATTGACGGGTGCAGCATTAACGATTGTGCCATGTACGATCTTCCTTCTGAAGGAGGTACGATCATGAGCTACTGTCAAGAAAGCCCATTTGGAGTAGAGTTGAGTAATGGTTTTGGTGAAGAGCCAGGAAGCTTAATACGCCAAAACTATGATCTTTGCCGCACAAAAGAGAATGCCATTTGTCTTAGTGCCACTCAAATTGACACAAGAGCTGCGACGGTTAATATTTCTACTATAGATTATGGCAAAGGTGCTTCTGCTGGAGGCAATCTTGATGCGAAATGGTATACATATACCCCAACCGAACATGGCACCATATATATAAATGCCTGTGATCAAGGTGTCGACACCTATTTAAATATCTTTACAGGCGACTGCCAAAAACTAAAGCTCGTAGCACATAGCGATGATGATTGTCATGCGTATGATGGTTATTTTATTGCCTCGAGCATCGCAGATCTGAACGTTGTAGCGAATGAGCCTATTTGGATAGAATGGAGCAACATATGGTCTTCTGAAGGCTTTGAGTTTCAGTTCCTATTTATTGCTGCTGACGATCCATGCCATAGCGGTATGGCATTGACAAACACGATTTCGCAAAACCAATTTTACTACAGTGCAACGGCCATAGACTTCAATGGAATGATCGATAGTACGGGATTTTTAACTTTGATGAGCCCGATGTCCGTTGAGTTAAAAGCGGGGGTTGAAATCAGAAATAATGGCCATTTTGAAATACTGATTGGCACATGCGATCAACAAACGAAACTATCCATTAATTGATCAACTCAAATACAAATTCCTTAAGCTTGATTACTTGATCTTCACCGAGTTTCTCCCCAAATTTGCCTGCAAAATAGGCCGAGAGCATTAGAATGACAGAGATCGGAAAAGCCCAAACATAGTTGGAGTATTCACCCATCATCCATATAGAAGCGCCATAGGTGCTAATTATAAACCCAATGGTACCAAGCGCAAAATAAAAGAACACAAACATGGTCCACACTGTTGGCCTTGGGCCAATGATGCCACTCACTATCGTCTTTTCGGGAAAATCCTCTTCTTCGCCTATCCTAAAATCGCCTTGAGGTGACCAAAAGTGCTGCTCGGCCAACCCCACATCCAATATGAGTTGCTCGCCAGAAATTTTTGTACGAAAAGCATATTTTGAGTCCGCTAAAAGTAATTTTGCTTTTGCCAAAATATCTTCCCTTGATGCATCAAGCACGTATCGAAATCTCGGTCGAATAGACATACTCATAATGGCTGAAATCTGATATGATTTTGGTGAATATACGATTAAATTATATTACTTGTCTATCGATTACCATCAAAAGTATTCACCATTGATTTGGTTAAAATAGCTCCATTAAACTTGATGGTATAAAACAATACACCACTCGTGTATCGCAAGTCATTACGGCTGATATTGACCGCATTAATTCCTTGATTGTAATTTCCGATATGTGTATACACTGATTGACCTAGCGCATCTGACACTATCAACTCAACTTCACCCTTAAACGGCAATTCAAATTGTATAAGCGTATATCCATTAAAAGGATTCGGTTGATTTTGATATAATTTCACATGAGAACTAGACACTTCGGTATTTAATGCCTCAAATGTCAAATCCAAATCAAACTCATTGTGTAGAACATCATAGACAACAGACTTGTATTCTGAGTCTAGCAAAATTGCTTTTGATGCGCTCACTGATCGTCTCGCCCTTCCTTTTATCGTTATATCAACAGCCCCTTTGGAGGTGGCCGACTCATCATACCAGACTACAGTAACCATAGATCTATTTGGTTGATTTGTAAAATGGTATTGACCATTTTCGAGTGAAATAGAACTACTCTCAATACTTAGCACCTCTATATCCTTTAGTTCCAGTCGATATTGCACGCCAATGGCAGGCTGAACAGCGGGTATACTTAGTGTAATATCTATTTTTTCGTTTTGCAAATATACTTTATCCATAGTCTTGAGCGCGGCCACACCATTCTTGCGCACTGTAGAGAGTGCCTTTGATGTAGTTACACTATTAGAAACATCACCTATTTTGACGGCAATCCAGTTTTCATCCATCATATCCTTATCTAATGCGCGAATCACATTGGTCTCTCTAAAAGGGAATGGACTTCGGATATCATCAAACTCAAAATGCTCAAGGACAAAACGCCAGCTCCTATTATTCGGAAATTCTGTAGTCAATCCTAATAGTAACCTACGCAAATCTAGAATATCTAAGGCCGAAATTTTTCCGTCTCCATTCACATCAGCGGCAATAATCTGATAGGGATCCGTCAATAAATCTATCCCCAAAATATGCATTTTGATCAACACAATATCTAATGCTGTCACCCCATTGAGGGGATCATCATTTTTATCAGGTGTCAATCGATAGTCCACATACATCGGTAAAGCATCAAACGCATAGGATCCTTTGCCATCTGTCAGTTCGATACCCACTTGTTGGTTATGAATGGCGACTTTATCGACCATCAAGCCCGTGCTCGTATATACTTCACCAGCAATCATTGCCACCTCCTCTGGTAAATGACAATTACCCGCCACGCCGCCTCTGCTTATCAATTCATTAAATTGGCTCAGAGGAACTTCCATTTCTATTCCCGCCATGCAGATTGTAAATAATTCTTGTGTGCAATCTGCCATGCCGTCGCTATCGATATCTTCATATACATAAAGTCCTGAGCACGGACAGTCAGCCGTTTGGACATCATTGATGGTACAAGGATTACCGTCATTGCAAGGGGTTGACACTTCTTTTGACACCACCTCTAAAGTGACAACTAGGTCTGTAATATTACCTGACAGGTCAGAAATTCGTACGAGTACAGGTATGTTTTGTTGTATGTCACCACAGCATATATCCAGAGTCTCTCGCAATAACTCATTTGGAGTAAGCATACCATCTTCATTTCGATCCGCAATACCACTGTTGTGGCACTGCGATAACAGCTCTTCACGTGTTATAGATCCATCTTGAAAGGAATAGAATTCCGACGATCGCACAATTTCAAGGGATACTGGTCCACAAGCTCCGTCATGACTACCTACATCAAAACTCTTAGCGGGTATGATAACAGGAAATAGCTGATCAGAGGACAGTGTGACAGTCAACACTTGGTTGAGGATGGCCACCGGAGGAGTATTATCTTCAATAACAATTATAATCGAATCAAGCGCTTGGTTGCCACAATGGTCATGCGCTGTAAGTATGACTTGATGATGACCTATGGACAATCCAGATACAACCGTTCCTTCCATCAAGGGATCAGCAATATACCATTTTGGTGCTGGGTCACAATTATCGCTGACGAATATAAATTCGCCTATATCAATACTGCCAGTACAAGAAACATCGGTAATATTGACCCAAAGCGTATCTTTAGTTGAGTTAATAACCGGAGCTTTTAGATCGCGAACGTAGAGGAATTGTGCATGATTAATGACTTGATTTGTACACCAGTCTAAAGCGCTCCAACTTCGGATAACTTTTGAAGTCGCGCTTAGGCATTTGGTGGTGTAATATTGGTCACTAAACTTTATACCCATCGTACAAAACGCCGTGCCATTGTTTTCAAACTGCCGACCATCCAGAGACACTGTATCTCCATGAAAGACATACAACGGAAAGGAAGAAATATCCCTTGGGTGCAAGCCTTGATCGCACGATAAGTTATCTAGATCCTTGGGAAAAATTAATTCCTCCGATCGCATTGGTGATAATATTAGTCGCGCAGTATCTACATGTATCAACTCACCCGTACTCCTAGTGCTATAAATCCTAGCAACCACATTAGCTCTGCACATATCTGCTTCTACTAAGAAAACATCTATCGCCTCGACCTCCCATTCTCTCAGACATGTATTTTTATTTAGTGAATCTGCAAAAGTCTGGGCCGTCACAATCTGATCCGGATATTGCGTATTATACTGGTCGATGATTTCTGTCGGCGACTGATTTAGGGCATAATCACAATGCGTCACTACATCCTTGGTGTACCATTTAAACAAAGGCTCAAAGTCATATGATACTTTGATTCTTGTCCAACACTTAATGGCACCATTGCAGGGATTGACTAGCCTAACTTCGATTACGTCCAAGATGCCTTCGGCACTTAAATCCTCGAGATTTAAAATTCGCCCTTCCGGGCCACGGGCTTCAATGGTATAATCCTCTCGCCCACTAAAATAGGTGCGCGTTATCATCTCTGGAGTTATGTCAAGTTTACAATTTCTCCCCACACCTATGACCAGGTCACTATAACATGCTATAATGTCATCATTAATAATCGGTTCAATGGTAAATGATCGCGTACCCGCACAACCCATATCATCCACTATGGTAAGTGTATAAACCCCGTAGTTCGCAACTTGAGGATTGGCAATAAATAAGACGGAGTCCTCCGAAAAGAACTTTTGATTGAATCGCCACAAGTATTTGAGAGGAGGCGCAGCCTTAATAATCTCGGGCCGAACAAAGACGGAGGCACCCAAGCACAATGGTTCGCGCTTCATATCAAATTGAAAATTCGCAGAACAGAAATTTTCAAGAATCAATATCTCCGCTTCATCTTGATCGTCTTCTTCAGGTATACCATTATCGGGTTCACTATCCTTGTCAAAGGCCACTATATCTCCATTCGGTCTATCGGCAGCTTTAATGATCTCAGCTACATTATTCAATATGATGCCCGTGCTACTATTCGCGACGATAAAAGTTATGGGAAGAACTATTCGTTGTCCAGGGTTTATATGAGTAATGGGCAAGCTGGTAAGATCATTATTCCATAAAAGACTTTTTTGCGGAACAAATTGTAAACCCACTGGTGGAAAGTCCCTTATCACCACATTATATGCCGGTACGATTCCCTCATTTATCAAGGTGATATTAAAAACTATAGTATCACCTATACCTACCACAAAATTGCCTTGAACAGACTTTTCAAGGGCCAAATCAAACGATGAACAATCTGTCTTCACCGAATAAATACCACATAGACCAAAACAAATATCTAAATTGCTTTGATCTAAAGGTTCTCCAATGACCAAATTGCTTATAAAGGATGCTGACGTTTCAAATGTTGTAGCATAAGCATGTATGTCATACTCCGTAAGATCAAGAACATTGTCAAAACGACCACTGAAGTTCTTGTCCATTATCCTACCCTCTTTGAGCAAGACAAAGACATAGGTTTTATCTGGAATGGCAGGGCCAAATACAGCCTCAGGAGCTGTCTGCGCCATGACGCTGATAGAGCCCCTGTTGCAAGAATACCCAGCCGTATTCAACCCATTATTGGTAGATAGTCCGCAAGCTAGCTCACGTATATACATGGTATCACTCCGGGCACTATTTAGCGATTGTAGGATATACTCATTATAGGTTCCCCCAACAGCCGAATAATCAAAAGGGCCAATGGAACGAACGAAAGGTAAGCGGGTTTCTTCTACATGAAATTGCGCAATTGGTCTGCGATTCAAGAACACTTGAAAGTCATCATAACCTTGCTTCATCTCCGTAATCTTCAAAGTGATATAGAACTTGTTTTCACCTGCCGCCCGATTTAATTCAGGAGCGTTACACGAAGAGATTATCGAAAAAGAAAGGTCTTCAAGACTTTGTGCTTTTAAAGAATCTTGACTAGTAAAAGCGAACAATAGAATGTTCACCATCACATAAAATGACGTCACAGGGACAAAGGATGTCCTCATATTGTAGTTTTCTTGTAGTTTTTAAGACCGCCCTATCTGCCGTCGAAAGCAGATAGGGCTCAGTCAAAATATATTGCTAAATACCTCCCTTTTGGGGGCCGTATTTAGACTCTATTAATCATTGCCATTCCAAGGGAACTGGCTACATCTCACATCGTTTATTATAATTGTAACGGTATCGCTCTCAGTTCCGCAAGGTCCAGCAGGATCATCGGAGGTCAATGTTAAGACAGCCTGACCAGCATCAATTTGTGCTGCACTAGGAGTAAACGTTGTTCCTGTTGCAAAACTTGTGTTATCAAAAGTTCCAGAAGACGAACTCCATGTTCCAGTAGTTATTCCGCCCGTAATTGATGCCCCTAGAGAACTCAAGTCCAACGTACCATTAGAACATATTGTTGTCGTGATACCTGCATCTACAATAGCTTCAGGATTAATCGTCAAGGTAATTTCAACTACTTCGCCGCGACATCCATCCGCACTTATTGGCACTACATGGTATACAACTGTTACCGGTGCCGAAGTCTTATTCTCCCACACGTCATCAGCTATCTCATTGATATTGGCTGTAACACCCGTAGCCGGACTTCCTCCGATTAACGTTATTCCGACACTATCAATCATTACGATATCATAGCTAGTGGCGCCAACTGAATTTACGTCCACGCTCAAAACAATACTAGCTGGCTCGTTACTACATACCGTAGTATCTAATGTGCTTGCTAAGATTGGCTGAGGATCGATTTCTACTTTTACTTCAAATGGATCACCTGCACAACCACCTACAGATATTGGCGTGACGGTATACGTTATGGTTACAATAGTATCCGTAAGGTTTGAGTACACATCTGTAATGTTGGCCGATGATGTATCAGTTCTTGCAGATGCAGCTGGCACTTCAGACTGGTTATCTGAATTAACTGTATAATTGAATCCAGCTATACTAACACCATTCGTAATATTGTCTAATAAGTTGATGTCCAAAGTATCCTTACTGCAGTATGTCACCATTTCATCGTCAGCCACTGGCTCACTCGTTACGGTTACGGTTACATAAAAGGTGTCACCAACACAAGAACCATCTCCCGCCGCACTTGTAGGAATAATCGTGTATACTACTTCTTGATCCGATGAACTTACATTCGTCAAGATATCAGTTATGTCATCTGCGGTACTAGAGCTAGTGGTTTCCCCCGTAACATTAGTATTATCTGTAGCATACCATTGGAACGTTACATTACTCATTCCATTGGTCACCAAATCTTGCAAGCTTATGTCAAGGGCAACATCACTACAAATGGAAGGTGTTGGATCGAATCCGACCGGCTCCGGAGTCACCTGTACAGTAATCGTAAATGATTCCCCTTCACATCCCGCACTATATGGCGTTATGGTATAGATCACGCTGTCAACAGCGGTTGATGTATTGGTATAGATATCGCCTGCAATCGCTGATATACTTGTAATGCCCGTACCTATTGTTGGAGTTCCGGTAAGACTATCACCTGTACTAGCCGTAATAGAGAAACTATCGATTGCTAAGCTACTATCATCTTGAGCGGGTAGATTCACGTCAATGGCAACATCACTGCAGACCATCTCATCTAAATCACCTGTGAATAATGGCTCTGGCGTGACAATAACATAAATATCAAATGGTGAACCCTCGCAATTATTGGAATAAGGTATTACTGTATATGTCACGGTGTCATTAACGCCCGAAACGTTGTTGAACATATCATTTTCTATAAAACTCACGTCAACTGTCCCCCCTTCTGTTGGAGTTCCCGTCAAATTAGAATTTACTATAGCCGATACTACGAAACTATCCATCGCCAAACTGCTATCATCTGTACTAGGTATGACTACTCCTATTGGTTCATCACTACAAACTGTAGTCGTAACTGGTCCCGCATAGGATGGCTCTGGAGTAATCGTCACTGTAATCGAAATTGTGTCCCCTATACAACCTTTATCCGACATTGGTGCAACGGTATAAACAACATCTACCGAGGCACCTGTCGTATTTGTCCATGCATCATCTGCAATCTCATTTACATCACTCGTATATCCTAGAACAGGTAAACCAGCAGAGCTGATTAATCCCCCACTATCTATATTTATGATGTTGAAACTATCAGCAGCTATAGAGCCCACATCTACCCCTAGGATTACACCTATTGCATCATCACTACATAGAGCATTGTCCAAATTCGGATCCATGACAGGCTTAGTATTAACGGTAAGTGTTGCTACAAAACTAGTATCTGTACAAATGGTAGTCCCTAGAACATCCAACGATACCAACACTCTAAATGTATCATTATTCATGGCTACCGTTGCAGCTGGTATTTCATAAAGCGAATCCGTTGCACCTGAAATGTTGCTGAACGAACCACCTGCTGGCTTTCTTTGCCATTGGTAGGTCAAAATTCCATCTGGTGGAATTGGTGTCGTTATAGAACCTGACACGCTAAATATCGCCAAATCGTCTTCGCATACCTCTTCGTCAGCTGGCGGAGCATCTATATTGACAATACAAGGACAGCCAACCGAATATTTAGCAAAACCACAAAAGTTATAACAGACTGGAGCACTCATGCTGCCAAAATCATCTAAATCACTCACGCCGGCCGTTAGATCCCCTATAAAATCCGCAGCATCCGTAGTCGTCAAAAAATGATAGGCACTCACTCGATATTCGCCATCTTCAAGATTAGTAAAATGGCCTGAATAATTATAGACAATTGGATTAGCTACTTGCCCACTTGAATCTGAAAGTACGTAGAGATAGACAGAATTGCTATTATATGGAGCGACTGTTGAGACTATTGTCCCACTATTTGGCATAGCAACGGTATAATCGCATGTCGCAGTATTAAAATCTAACGTACCATCTTTATTGGCATCCATGCATAAAACTTCGTGGACAGTTAACTCCGTCGTATCCGGAACCGTATTAGAATTTATTATGACCAAAACATCATTGGTGACCGTACCGTCAACAAACGTTACATTCGGTATCCAAAAAGTTGTAGTTCCTATTAAACTATCCATGACGACAGTAGAACCATTTAACAAAACGGTATATGTGGCCGTATCTGATAGATTGGTAACCTGTATACCATAAGTGTTGCTTGTGGTAATTCCTTGACATGAGCCCAAGGCTTCAACCTGAGCCGAAAGATTTGGTGAAAATGCCATGCTTAGTAGAAATGCGGCAACCCCTGATTTTAATAGAGTATTTAAGATAACACGAATAGACATAGTAGTAGTTTAGGACAAAATAATATCAGTAGCTTTTTGGGCTATATATCATTCACAATCAGGCAGGAACAGATCTAAGGCTCAAATATATTAATTTAAGTAATATATCCTTTTTAATATAGTATTATTTTTAATATGTTTTTTTTCTTTGCTAGCAGATTATCCGTCGTAAGGCCAAAAACAACGAACAAGGGCCTAGTTTTTCATATGAATTGGCTTGAAAATGATCCATGGTGAATACGGAAGCTCTGTAGCCACAGTTGCGATATTATGGCCGACTATTACGATAGAAAAATAAGTGGGGCTTTATCGGTTCGAGTGAGGTGCATATAAATATTGGTACTGTTTCGCACGTATACCCCACGTCTGCGATAAAAGAGTATCGAAAAAAGGTTGTAAAGGTGTAACCGAAAGTAAGATGAATAAATAAAGCAATCCCAATGATGCGTTAGCGCCATCTAACGCAATGCTTTAAGCGTCTTGTCACACAATCTTTGCCCTGTTGAATGAACCCTTAATACGCCCTGGCAAACAAAACGCGTTCTGAAGACTCTTTGCCCGTGAGTAAGTCTTTTCCTAGTTCTTGAGGGTTATCATTGGGGATACAGCGAATAGTTGCCTTAGTCATCTCCTTAATTTTGAGCTCTGTTTCTATCGTGCCGTCCCAATGAGCAGAAATAAAGCCACCTTTATCTTCAATCACCTCTTCGAATTCAGCCATCGTGTTTACTTCCGTTGTCATTTCATCTCTAAACGTTTTAGCCTTGGCAAGTAATCCTAATTGAATATCCTGGAGGAGCTTGGATACTTGCTCGGGGAGGAATGTTAAGGGCACACTGCTTTTTTCCCCCGTGTCTCGCCGTGCCAGCTCTGCTTGATTATTTTGAATATCCCGCATCCCCAAACCTATACGCACTGGGATACCACGCATTTCATACTCAGCAAACTTAAAGCCAGGGCGTTTAGTATCATCTTTGTCGACGATTACACGGATACCTTTAGCCTTTAACTCAGCAATGATTTTATCTGCCACCTCCATAATTTCTGGTAAAGGTTTTGGGATTGGTACGATGACTACTTGCACGGGCGCTAACTTAGGGGGCAATACTAAACCCAAATCATCTGAGTGTGTCATGATTAATCCTCCGATCAGCCTTGTCGACACACCCCAAGAAGTGGCCCAGACATACTCCGATTGGTTATGCTGATCCAAATATTTAACATCAAAGGCTTTGGCAAAATTTTGTCCCAAAAAGTGTGAGGTGCCTGCCTGCAATGCCTTACCATCTTGCATCAGAGCCTCAATCGTGTAGGTGTCCACAGCCCCAGCAAATCGCTCATTGGCTGACTTTGCCCCTTTGATCACGGGCATGGCCATATAGTCCTCAGCAAATCGCGCATAGACTTCATGAATTAGCTTTGCTTCCTCTATAGCCTCTTGCCTGGTAGCGTGAGCCGTGTGTCCCTCTTGCCATAAAAACTCTGTTGTACGCAAGAATGGCCTCGTTCGCATCTCCCATCGCACCACATTCGCCCATTGATTGATCAGCAAAGGGAGGTCGCGATACGATTGAATCCAATCTTTATAGGTGTTCCAAATGATAGTCTCGGAAGTAGGGCGTATGATTAACTCTTCTTCTAATTTGGCATCAGGATCTACCACAACCCCGCTGCCGTCTGGATTGTTCATTAATCTATAATGCGTCACTACGGCACATTCCTTGGCAAATCCCTCCACATGATCTGCTTCTTTACTCAAAAAACTTTTAGGGATGAACAAAGGAAAGTAAGCATTGACATGCCCCGTTTCTTTAAACATCGTGTCAAGCTGGTCTCTTATGTTCTCCCATAACGCATATCCTTGGGGCTTTATAACCATGCAGCCTTTAACGGCAGAGTTATCGGCAAGATTAGCCTTCTTGACAATATCTAAATACCACTGAGAATAATTTTCATTTCTGGGTGTAATCTCTTTGCTCATGACTAAGGTTAGGTGGAACAAATGTAATAATTCAGTTGCTCAGACTCCCTTTTTGTACAAATAATCCCAATAAGCAGTATTTTCGCAAATCATCAAAATTAACTGCACATGAAAGATTTGAAGCTATTTGTCCTTTTTTGTTTCGCTGGTATTTCGCTTATTTCATGCGGAAGTGATTCTATTGACTGTAACGATGATGTTTTTTTTTCGAGGTTCAATGAGTCTATCGATGAATTAAATATTGCGACTCAACAATATGCAGCTGACCCGACTAAAAGCAATTGTGAAGCTTATGTGAAGGCATTAGATAAATATATCGATGAAATATCGCCACTGAGGGACTGTGCAAGAGAGGTAAACCAACTGACGGAATTTGACAATGCCATACGTCAAGTCCAAGAAGCCATAGACGATATCGAATGTAACTAATTGCGCCATTTGCTAGTTAAATAATGTTTAAAGACATTGTTCTGGCAACTTTGAATGGCCTTTTTGCATTAAGATCTGCAAAACACATATAATGATATGTGGACTGATTAACAGTAATTTTAAGATCTTTAATAGTTTATTAACCAATGAGATCAAATATTAATTGTAGCTTTAGGCTAGATTTATTACAGAACCATATTAAATATCAGATTATGAAAAAGTCATTCTTATCTCTCAGCATCATGATGACTGCAATGTTTAGCACTACCATGTTTGCACAGTTCGATGATTTATACTTCAGTGCTTCTCCGGAAGCTGAGTTTGAATACAATCGACTTAATGATTTTGAGGACTTTGGCGAGTATTATGCTTACGGAGATGAAGCATTTGATAATTCCTCTGCCATAGATGAATACGATGAGTATTTGGCTTACCGTGCTAGTGATTATGAAATAGATGCCTTCCAGTACACAAACCGTCTAAACAACAACAGGTTTACAAGATTCGGAGCAGGATACTTTGGAGGTAATGCTCTATATAATCCACTAGTGTTTAACTCTTTCAACAACTTCAACAATGGCTTAATCGGAAGATCAGCTTTCTGGGGTAATGGTTTTTACGACCCATTCTTTGGATACTCAAATAGAGCCTTTATAGGCAACCGTTTTATCGGATCTGGATTTGGCGCAGGTTTTGGAGGTGGCTTCGGTGGCTTTAACAGCGGCTTCGGTGGCGGTGGATTTGGCATAGGAAATGCCCTATACTGCCCTCCTTACAACGCTACTAATGTACAGATTAATAACTTTAATACGAATAATACACGTGCCATCTCGTCTTCGCAGGGGGCTAGAAGCACAGGGGTAACCACGGCTTCAACAAGCAGAAACGGAAATACAGGGTACATTAACAACACTTCTTCAGCGAGAAGTAGCTCAAATTCGGTTAGAAATACTAACAACACTAGATCAAACGTCTCTTCAAGTAGAAATACGACGAATAGCGCTAGAGCAAGTTCAGTTAGATCTTCTTCCCCAAGAAGCTCATCAGTTGGAAATGTGAGAAGTGGCGGTTCTTCTGGTGGAAGTTCACCAAGAAGTGTCGGTTCGTCTGGCGGAGGCTCACCAAGAAGTGGTGGTTCGTCTGGCGGAAGCTCACCAAGAACTAGCCCTAGATAAATTGTATCGCTAAAAGGTCAAAAATGGGTGGTAGCACAATTGCAATCACCCATTTTTTATTTCTATACTACAAATCATTTAGTAACATGCAAAGCATCCATCGATTAAGAATAACGAGTATCATCTTTATCGCCAGCTTCAACATAGGTCAAAGCCAAAGCCTACAAGACGCCCTTCGGTTTTCGATTTTTGATCAACATAGTACAGCAAGATCTGCTGGTGTTAGTGGTGCATTCTCCGCACTCGGTGCTGATTTATCCGTGGCCAGCACTAACCCTGCAGGTATTGCCGAATTTAGAAAGTCGGAGTATACAATATCCTTTGGTGTACCATTTATGAGTAGTGACGCAAATCTGTCAGGTACTTCAACCTCTGAAAACAGATCAGGATTTAAGCTTGACAATTTAGGGGCCGTATTTTTCTACAGCCCAGCTAACTTTAATGTTAAAAGTTCGAATATTGCTGTCGGCGTAAATAAGATATCAGATTTTACTAGCCGCTTTAGATATTCAGGAATAACACCTGGCACAATAACTGAGCGCTTTTTAGAGCGCGCTACAGGTCAAACCCCGGCCGAACTTGATGCATTTGAGGGCGGGCCAGCTTTTGATGCCGGTGTTATCTATAATTTCGATAATGGTTCAGAATACCAAACAGATTTTACAACTTTTAATGAATCTATTTTTCGAGAACAATCCGTATCGACACGTGGTACGATGCATGAGCTTTTCATCACATATGCATCTAATGTAAAAAACAAATTCTCCTATGGTGTTACGCTAGGTATTCCTTTCGTCAATCTACATGAAGAAAAGTTCTATGATGAATCTGACCCTAATAGCCAAGTGCCCATTTTTGAGTCGCTTAGTTTTGTTGAAAATTTATCCCTATCTGGCGCCGGTATAAACCTGAAAGCTGGCATTATATATAAGATCAATCTTAAGACGAGAGTTGCTCTAGCAGTGCATTCACCTTCTTGGTTGATTTTGGAAGATGAATATTCCACAGCTATTAATTATTCGATTAATTCACCTGCAGGTCTAGAAAGCTTCAGCGGACAATCAGGAACTTTTGAACCGTTTTCATACAATCTTCGCACACCGTTCAGAGCGATCCTCGGTTTGTCGCATATTTTCTCGCTCAGTGATAAGGTCAAAGGCTTTGTCAGTGCTGACGGAGAATACGTTGACTTCACAAGCATTGCATTTGACTTGACCAGTGACGGAGGCGATCCCTTAGATCAATTCGTAGAAAGAGATTTAAATGCTCTTGCAAAAAATTCCCTCGCCCGAGCATTTAATGTTCGTCTCGGTAGCGAATTGGCTTATGATAAATGGAGATTCAGAGCCGGCGCTAGAATGAATGCTACTCCGACTGTAAATAGTACGATCGGCAATGCTCTTGGATTTAGTCTCGGTTTGGGTTATCGTGGCCAAACACATTACATCGATCTTTCAGCTCAATTAGTGACTAGAGAAGATGAATACACCCCTTACATTCTTCTAGACAATACACGTAATCAACAAATAAATGTTGCCCGAAACGCAATGGGCTATATGCTTACATATGGTAGAAAAATTTAAATCATCCTGTTTAAATTGGTTCTATTGATAGTTCAAATGTTCGTATCTTTGTATATTAGCGACATTGCTAATCAATTAAAATATTTTCTATGAAGAAGATTTCATCACTTATTATGTTGGCGGTATTTTGTGTCAGTTTGAGCTCATGTTTTACATTGACTTATGATGTGGGTAGAGGAGCTCAAACGGGGGTAACCATGACTGCTAAAAATCACTATTTAATTAATGGGCTTGTGCCACTAGGAACCTCAAATCCTACTGAAATGGCCAAAGGAATGAGTGATTACAACGTGAAGATCCAACACAGTTTTATTGACGGACTTGTTAGTGCAATTACTTTTGGTATTTACAGCCCAACGACGACAACGATTACAAAGTAATGCAATATGCAGTGGCTATAATGTCCTTCCTGTTGATGATCCTCATGGGATTCAGATTAATGACATTGAACTTTGGATCCTTAACAAATTATGGCTGGGGCTACGTGGCTGGGTCATTTATTCTCTTGTTTGTAGGGATTTTTTTTCTAACAAGAAGCATTAAAAAAATTCGATCTACACATTAATTAATAACGTAAGTAGATAAGATTAGATTGGCGGGGTACTGAATCGTATTTCCGCCGTTTTCTCTATGATTTTCGTTAAATGCTTCCTAAAAGATTCCCTGAGACTAACAATATAATGGGGGACTGACCATTGATCAATCCCCCATTTATATTTAATGCGTTAGCTATAGTCTGTTGAAGAAAATCTACTCAGTCATATAAAGCATCTTTTTCGTGACTATCTGGTTTTGATAATTCAATTGATAATACAACATACCAGCATTACTGAGATATTGACTGTTGACTTTTATCTCATTATAGCCTTTTTCGAAGACCGCCTTTTGAGAAAATAGTTGGCGTCCAGTCATATCAAAAATAGATAACTCAACCAAGTCTTTATGCCCAATACTAAAACCAATGACGGTTTCATTGTGGAATGGATTAGGCTTATTCTGAAACACTTCAAAAGCAGGCTCTTCTGTTTCTGACCTACTGGTAAAGAGAACCTCAGCTTTGTAAAGATCAAGATTGCTTTGATCATAATACTCCGAAGGGAAACGTTCATCCAAGTAGACTAACTGACGCAGCGATCCTGTTGAATTAGGCATAAACCGTACGGTGATTACTGGTCTCTTTACTCCATTCCGGTCTGACCATGTCAAGGTCAATCGATCCTTGCTTATTGCGTAGTCTTCACTGTTTAAGGCGATATTTGTGCTAGAAGCTTGCAACCATTGACCGCTCACCAAGCGAAGAGACAATTGACCTCCAGCGATTATTAGTTCATCGGCAGGAACGATGTCAAATTCCACCATTATTCCCTTTTGTACTAATCGATCTTCAATATTTAAAGCGATGCTGTTAGTTGACCTAGGTTTTGCTAAACTTGAATTCGCTACAGCGTTGCCATTGACATCCCCAATTTTGATCGCAATAAAATCCAAATTACGCCTTGCCTCTTGAAGATTATGAACCATTTGCTTCTCCATTAATGGCCAAGGGTTACGGATATCATCAAACTCCTGATCGGCTCTTACAAACCTCCAAGATATATCATCTGGCATTTGAGTTTGAATACCTAATAACACTCTCTTGAGCGTCACTAAGTCGATAGCACTTATTTTCCTATCACCATTGATGTCAGCGGCAATTACCTTGTAGGGACTATCTAGACCTTGTATATTAAGAATATGACGCTGTATCAAAATAATATCCAAGGTAGATACTCCATTGAGAGGATCATCCAATTTTGTCGTTTTGATTTCATAGTCACCGCCCGTTACAGCTGAACCAAAAGCATACACACCATCAAGACCAGTAACTGATTCCTCCGTCATTGTTTGACTTATAGGTGCTATAGATACCTTTGCTGACTCGATCATTTCGCCAGAAGGAGTCATCACGGATCCAGCAATTAAGGCACTCGAAATATTCACATTTGGACATCGATTAAAATTGTCATCAACACGCACAAATACCGTACAAAAATCTCTGTTGCCGCTCTCATCCCAAGCAAAAACTTGGAGGGTAAATACTTGACTGACCCCATCAGCAATATCTTCACAGCTAATAGTGACGGAATTCATGTCTGGAGAATCGCCACTAAAACTAAAGCGTATCGGCCCGCCACAATTATCTGACGTCTTTTGATCTCTTAATTCAAAATCATTAGCCCAAATGGAGACAGTACCGTTTGTATTCATTACAGCTGTTGAGATCGCCGACAAACATAATATGGCCGGTGGTGTTTGATCCACAACCGTTAGTCGGCAAATAGATTGACCAACATTACCACATTCGTCAGAAGCTCTCCAGCGAACGTTGTAGCTGCCTGCTCTGAGTCGATGAGTCGTTTGTGCAAAGGCGCGATTACCTTCGACTCTAATTGTCATTGGAAGATCATAGGTGCCGTTATTGTCTGTATCAATAGATGCTTGCCAATGCACCAAACCTGTACCGCATGCTCCACTGTCTATACCCATAGCTTCAAGTTCCACATTGCTTAAGCTACAGTCCTCATCAGCAAGAACAGTTTTATCTTCACAAGTAATGATCGGTGAAATGTCGTCTTTGATTTTTATGACTTGTCTAAAGACGAATAATCCTGCTGAGTCACTAGAGTTAGGCACATATCGACACCAATCGATGACTGTTATTGTGCGTACCAGTTTTTTGCAGAATTGCCCTCCTCCGTCCACTTGGAAAGTTTTTATATCATCATCGCCGATGATCAATTGACGACAGCCAGGATTGGTGAAGCTAACTTCCCCATAATTGGTTTGATTACAACTCCGTTCGATTTCCGCCGGCGGCCAATTAATTGCGAAGTTTTGATTTTCACCAAAAATAAAGGTCTTGGTGCAAAAAGCTCGATTTGTACCTTCGATATAATAACCGACAACAGCTCTACCAGAATTACAACCTGCAGAAATAGTTGAAGACAATATCGAATCACGTATCATTAAGGGAGTTTGCGAGCATCCTTTTAGAGTGGCACTAGGTCTATATCTGACTCTGGCTGTATCAAGAGTCATAGTGCAGGCTAGATTGACTAACGTATCACCACATACTGTAGCAATATCCATGTTTTTGTCTTCTAGACGGACACGCGTCCATGCCAAATTAAAATTGCCTGACTTGTCAGTGACTCTTAATTCTACTAATACTATACCAAAAGGTACGCCAGCAGGATTAACACTCATAATATCTGCTTGCGAAAACTTAACAAATTCGCCGTAAGGGTCTGAACTGCCCATTCGTTTGATGCTGTAATGAAGCATAGAGCCATCACACGCATCGAAACTGCCTGAGTTGATATTTTGCGCAAAGATTTTAGCCGTGCAATCATTGCCAAATTGGCTAAACGTCACCACTATTTCATATTTAGATATAGCGACAGGTTTTACCTCATCTCTAATTCTCAGAATGGATTTTTTCATAGTACTATTGCCGCAAGGATCAGTCACCATGTAAAATACATCATATGTGCCAGGTCTTAAACCTGATAAAGTGTAATTGTTTGTTGAGGTAGCCTCTACACGTGTACCTGAAGGCAATTGAACGAAGGCTTTCCAATTGATGGCCGTCGCTGGCGCGCAATTATCCCATAGACTATCTGGTGCAGGTACAATAATATCTGCATTGCACACCCAAGGATTTGTGCTAACGGCTGGTATTGTGTCTTTAACTGTAAGGCCTGGGGGCAAGGTATCTATCACCTTAATAGTCTGATAGATTGGAGGAATCACTTCGTTGGTGCACCAATTGAGTACGTGCCAAGTACGAACCAACTTATAGGAATACGGTTCGCAGACATCAATTTTAGGAGAATCAGTATACGTAGCCGTAGTTTTACAAAGGTCATCTGGTGTGCCAGGCTGAAGTCCGGCACCAATTTTTTGGATTACAACACCCATTCCAGGAATGGTATCAGTAAGAAAAGGATAGGCATATGTAATAGCGCTATCGAGATTGGGATTAGAAAAAATTGAAGTATCGGAGAAGAATTTTCGGAGCGACTCGGGCTTAATATCTGTACCACACGGTACCATAACTATCTTCTTAGGGGGATGAATAGTCGTGGCATCAGCTGCTTCGAAATAAAATTTTTGTGTGCAATTGAGGTCTCGATAGTTGAATTTACCATGACCATCGGCTACTAATGAGCGCCAAGTACGAGTAATCGTCCAGGTACCACATGCGGTATCGCGTTTTAGGTCATCAATAAACTCAACATAGGCTCTATTACCACAATTGTCTCTAAATTCAGGATTGACTCCAATACGACCCGTCAAGGTTGTGTCATTTAACACATTGTAAACTGATCCGCATGAGAAAATACATTTCTCTCCGACCACTGTACTATTAGCAGGACAAGGACATGATTGGGTAAAGGGCGGTAATTTGTCTTCTATCAGAATGTCTCCCCAACAAGGAACATTATCAGCTAAGCGTTTAATGGTGACTTGATAGAATCCCTCTCGGTTAAATTTGATAAAGGTGCCGGCATTTCCTTTGAGGTACGGGCCACCAAAAGTATTGGAGCTGAATATTTCAGCAGGTATCGATCCATCTCGATTTTTTATAATGACTTGATAGTCTGATGGATTGATAGAACTTAGTCCCTTCAAGATGTGCGAGGCATCAATAATAGCTTCGCAATTGACATCCATAGACACGTTTACACCTCCATTACAAGCTAAAGATTGTGCTGAAAGGCTGTTTTTTGAACCAAAGAGTAGGATCAAAAAAACGAACGACATGACTAAATCCCGTTTGAGCGATGTGTAATTTTTGCTCATAGGCATGATAATAAGTTATGGTTAAAAAATGTCGTTCTTTAACCGAACCAAACCTTTGTCTGGTGCTATAAACGCTTGCGGGATTAAGCCTGTGTGATCTATTTGGGGGTAGATCTATTGTTTTAGTTTACCATAGTGGCAATATAGTTAGTTCGTACAAAGCACAGCATGACAGCCCTTGTTGGGGACACACTGTACATTTATTAACTTTTGAAAATTAAGGATTAAAAGGGGGGAGAATGCTCTAAGAGCTCAACAAATGTACAGTGCTATATTCGGTGTAAAAAATAATATGCTCGGTAATTATTACATTTTTTTAGCACTGATAATTAATAATCCTAATGTGATCTGACGAAATTAGCGCTGAGTAAGTTCAGTGTATTTTGTTGCTATGGGGTCTGGCATAGGTAAAGCTAGGCTCATAGCCCAATATTTATTATATCTTGACAAAGCCATATGCGTGACTTCTTTATTCATCAACATCTTACAATGACTAGGGCTTTCTTTCCAAGCACTCAATACTTCAAAAAATCGTTGATAGCCTCTCCCTAGATTCTCGCCAAAGACCATCCATTTATATTCAAGCTTGTCTAATCTATCACCCAGATCCCTGCCATAATGATCGATATGATCAAAATGATCATTGCGATCCATATAGCGGGCATATTCTCTTGCTGATGTGTAGAGCTTTGTGTCCCAAACCAATGGCGCTGCTGGTGGCATTTCCTCACCACCACATCGACAACCTTTTGAACGAAGCGCGTTTATTTGATCGAGTACTTCTTGGACATCTCGATGGGTTGGCTGGCCGGACACTGCCCATGTTAAATGAACACTGAGTAAATAGATTAACCCCAACAGCTTCCCATTCTTAAGCATAACTAAGTGTTTACCCTAATTGATCGATAAGTGCAGCCGTTGCTTCCTCAAGTAATTGATATACTAGATCAAATTGACCTGTATAATAAGGATCGGGAACGGCTTGATTTCTCCCAGGATAAACGTAATTAAGTATTAGTTTTATTTTGTCGCGTTGCTGATCGTTTTGACAGATTTTGACTACTTCACGATAGTTTTCACTATCCATTACCAGAATTAGATCAAAATAATCGAGATCGTCTACTGTCAATTTACGGGATATGAACTGTTCAATTTCAATGCCGTGCCTGCTAGCGACTTGTATACTTCCATGATGTGGCTGGGCGCCATGGTGATAGCCACTTGTGCCAGCGGCATCAACCTCCCAGCCGAGCTGGTGATCTTTTATTTTTTTTGCGAGAATACCCTTCGCCAATGGCGATCGACAAATATTCCCTAAGCAGACCATGATTATTTTCATCGCATACGTATCACTAAACTCCTATTAATGCCAATAACACACCTCATTAAATTGTCGAACGAATATTATTACTAACGTTTGACAAATAAAGAATATACATTTGCAGCGAGTAATTGTCGCAAAACCAATTTGCATATGCTTGAGTCCGTGTCAATTCAAAATCTTTCACTGACAGTTTTCCTATTAATTCGAAATAGATGAAAATTATCATCGCTGGAGCAGGTGATATGGGCTATCATTTAGCTCAATTGTTAGCGTCCGAGAGGCAAGAAATCACCTTAATTGATAATAATGAAGAAGTTCTAGAAGCCGCAAGTCGAGAATTGGACGTATTTAGTATCAAAGGGGATGCGACATCTCTTCAGGTACTCAAAGATGCTTCTGTTGAGTCCGCAAAATTGTATTTGGCGGTCACTACTTCTGAAAAAACCAATATTTTATCGTGCATTTTAGCGCATGAATTAGGCGCAAGACAGACCATTGCGCGGGTGGATTCACCTCAATACCTTTACAATGGTCAGCGCGAACTGTTAATGAAACTCGGGGTAGATCACTTGATATCACCTACCGAGCTTGCGGCAAAAGAAATCGAACGTTTGGTACTGAACGCAGAAGTCACAGATAATTATCTATTTGAAAATGGCACCATAAGTCTCAATGGTATCACGATTGATGAAAATTCGGTCCTTATCGGACGAACAATAGAAGAAATACTGTCAAACCAGGACAAAGTACTCTTTAAGCCCATTGCGATTTTACGTGAAAATCGGACAATTCTTCCCCGGCCAGAAATAAAGATCTTAATGCGTGATCACGTCTATTTTATCACTCCCGAAGATAAAGTATCGGATACGCTCGCGTATTTAAAAATATCGCAAAAGCCGCTTAAAAATATCATGATTTTAGGTGGGAGCCCCCTCGCCAGACGCACGGCTCAACTGCTAGAACAAACCTATACGGTCTCTATAATTGCTAACGATAAAGAGATTTGCAAGGATCTAGCCGATTGTTTGAATCACACCCTCATTATCACGGGCGATCCAAGTAATATTTCCTTATTAAAGGAAGAAGGTCTTGAACGCATGGATGGGTTATTAGCGCTGACCCCCAATTCTGAAATCAATATAATTGCCTGTTTGACAGCTGAGAATTTTGGCGTGAAAAAAACAATGGCCTTAGTAGAAAATAAAGAATATATCCACATCAGCCAACAAATTGGAGTCGACACATTAATAAACGTAAAGCTCAATTCAGCGAATAATATTTTCCGCTTTGTACGGAAAGGAAAAGTAGAAGCGATAACAAGTCTACATGGCGTCGATGCTGAAATCATTGAATTTGCCATTCATAAAGATAATCAATTGACTAATAGGCCATTAAAAGAGTTGAACATGCCAAAGAACTCGTTAATTGCGGCGATTATTCGCAACGGTAAAGGCATTATACCTGATGATGAATTTGTGATGGCCAATAAAGATAAGGTGATCGTATTTGCCAGTAGCAGTGCTGTAGAGCGTGTAGAAAATATGTTTAGATAAATGTTGATCAACTTCCAACCAATTAGTAATGTTTTGGGGGTGTTATTCATCATCGTGGGCATGACCATGTTCTGTTGCGTACCTGTAAGTTTATATTTTCAAGATGGTGCGCACTTTAGTTTTATTTATAGCAGCCTAACGGCTATTTCCCTCGGAGTCATTCTCTGGTTATACAGATTTCGGAGTTCTGCAGAGTTGAATAAGCGAGAAGGATACATCATTGTGGTGTCTGCCTGGCTTGGAGTCTCCATTATCGGTGCGCTACCTTATTTATTTGACAATACCATATCGGCTTTAGACGATGCCCTATTTGAGAGTATATCTGGATTTACTACTACAGGTGCTTCTATTATTACAGATATTGAGGCAGTGCCCTCTAGCATTCTGTTATGGCGTAGTTTAACACAGTGGATAGGCGGTATGGGGATTATCGTTTTAACGGTGGCTATTTTCCCATTACTTGGTATTGCAGGTATAGAATTATTTGTTGCCGAATCTCCAGGCCCTACGTCAGACCGCATTCATCCTAGAATTAAGGATACCGCCAGAACCTTGTGGTATATCTATTTTGGTCTGAGTATTGTGCTGATGCTCTTACTTTGGATCGGGGGGATGACGGGCTTCGACGCAATCAATCACGGTTTGACGACTATGGCTACCGGCGGATTTAGCACAAAGAATAATAGTATCGCACACTACGACAGTGCGTTTATCCAATATGTCATCGTTGTTTTTATGATTTTCGCAGGCACGAATTTTACGATCTTGTATTACGCCCTTCGCGGAAAATTCCGAAAGGTCTATGAAAACGAAGAATGGCGAATGTATATGACCATAATAGCCATCGTAGCGATCCTAGGCACGCTTTTGCTGCAATATAATATTGGCCAGGGGTGGGAAAAATCGTTCCGCGACGTTTTGTTCAATGGGGTCTCGTTGATCACCACCACGGGGTTCGTCACTACTGACTATACACTTTGGGGACCTTCTCTTTTCATGATCTTTTTTATTCTATTATTTTCGGGTGCTTGCGCTGGCTCTACGTCTGGTGGTATTAAACTTATCAGACATTTGGTGTTTATGCGCAATAGTCTCTTGGAGTTTAAGCGATTATTGCATCCTCGAGCTTTAATACGCCTGAAGATAAATAAGGAATTGGTGGCGCCGCGCATCATGACGCATATACTTGTCTTTCTCCTAGTTTACCTATTTTTGTTTAGTATGGGTTCATTTCTCTTGGCTAGTCTTGGCCTTGATTTTGAGACCTCTATTGGTGCTGCGGCAACCTCCATGGGCAATGTTGGCCCAGCTATTGGTACGGTTGGCCCTGTTGATAATTTTGCACATTTTCCCGCTGCTGCCAAAATGATCTGCGGATTTCTTATGATTTGTGGGCGATTGGAACTCTTTACAGTGGTGATTCTTTTCACCCCCTATTTCTGGCGTTCAAATTAGGCCAAAAAAAAACCGGCACTTGCGTCCGGTCTTTTCCTTTTGTTTAAATCTTGGATTGTTGCATCATGTCTCTGCCAAATAGCATAAGAAACAACGCGGTTGCTGCAAATATGATCATGGGTAACAAAATTTTGCTTAAATTAAGATAATCGAGTTGCAAAGTCAACTACTATCAATAATTTCATAACAAAAAAAGAGCCAAACACAGGATATTTGACTCTTTTTTAACAAAAATTAGGGTTTTTACCCCCATCGAAATTATTTTATCGCCTCGGCATATTTTGCCTCAACTGTGTTCCAGTTAATGACATTAAAAAAAGCATTAACATAGTCAGGTCTTCTGTTTTGGTAATTGAGATAGTAAGCATGCTCCCAGACATCAATTCCCAAGATAGGCGTACCCCCGCAGCCAATGCCTGGCATAAGAGGATTATCTTGATTGGCAGAGCTACACACCTCTACACGCCCATCTTCGTGAGCACAAAGCCAAGCCCATCCAGACCCAAATCTTGTAGCTGCAGCTTTTGCAAATACTTCTTTGAACCCATCGTAGGATCCATAGGCCGCATCCATTGCTTTATGCAAATCACCCGATAGTCTTCCTTTGTCCTTTGGGGAAATCACCTCCCAAAACAATGAATGATTATAATGACCGCCGCCATTATTTCTCACCGCACCATTGGTCATATCTAATGATGCCATGATTGACAAAATAGATTGCCCCTCTAGGGATGTTCCGGCAATAGCATTGTTAAGATTAGTAACATAGCCGTTATGATGCTTAGAATGATGTATCTCCATTGTGCGTGCATCGATATTGGGCTCTAAAGCATCGTATGCAAAACCTAATTCTGGTAGTGTAAATGACATTTTTATTCAGTTAAAGTGATTAATTAAATAGTTGCTCGCGGGATTTGAACATAAGCGAAGATAAGAAGTTTACTTTTGTCGACGAATTTTGATTTTCGTTTTCCATGTTTAGAATTTAGAATATGAACCAGATTAGACGAGAGAAAGACAGCATTGGGTGGGTTGACGTGCCTGCTTTGCATTATTGGGGCGCGCAAACACAGCGCTCAAGCGAAAATTTTGTTATCGGCGGGCAACAAATGCCACGAGAGGTGATCCATGCATTTGCAATCCTAAAAAAGGCTGCCGCTCAAACAAATTTTGAGCTTGGCATTCTTGATCATAAAAAAAGTCAACTCATTGGTCAAGTCTGTGATGAAATACTCGAAGGTAAATTAGATAATGAATTTCCTTTGGTGGTATGGCAAACAGGCTCTGGGACGCAATCTAACATGAATCTTAACGAAGTAATCGCTAATCGCGGACATGTACTAAACGGGGGATTGTTAGAAGATGATAAGAAGTATCTTCATCCCAATGATGATGTTAACAAATCGCAGTCGTCGAATGACACCTTTCCTACGGCCATGCACATTGCCGCATATAAAATGATTATTGAATTGACCTTGCCTGCGCTAGAAAATCTATTGGAGGTTTTTAGACAGAAGTCTAAAAACTATATGGATGTTGTGAAAATCGGACGTACGCATTTCATGGATGCCACTCCTGTTACGCTAGGTCAAGAATTGTCGGGCTATGCCTCACAAATAGATCATTGTATCAGAGCTATAAAGCATACGCTAGGACATCTTAGTGAATTAGCCTTGGGGGGCACAGCGGTGGGCACTGGGCTAAACGCCCCAAAAGGTTATGCGGAGGCCGTAGCGACTAATATTGCCAAGATATCTCAACTACCCTTTGTTACGGCAGAAAACAAATTTGAAGCCTTAGCCGCTCATGATGCCATCGTAGGCACACATGGCGCCCTCAAGACGACGGCCGTGGCCTTGATGAAAATTGGAAATGACATAAGGATGCTCGCTTCGGGCCCAAGAAGCGGTATCGGCGAAATCATTATTCCTGCGAATGAGCCGGGTAGTTCGATTATGCCTGGCAAGGTAAATCCAACGCAATGTGAAGCCTTGACGATGGCTATGGCGCAGGTCATAGGCAACGATGTAGCGATCAATATTGGAGGGATGAACGGCCATTTTGAACTCAATGTTTTTAAACCAATGATTATCTATAATTTTTTGATCTCGGCGAGGCTGATTGGCGATGCTTGCAATAGTTTTAATGAACATTGTATAAAAGGATTAAAGCCAAATCGTGAAAAGATTACCGAACACCTCAATAATTCGCTCATGCTTGTAACCGCATTAAACACGAAGATTGGATACGATAAAGCTGCTGAGATCGCCAAAAAAGCATATAATGATGGTTCAACGCTCAAAAAAGCGGCGTTGGCCTTGGGCTACTTGACTGCCCAAGAATATGATGAGTGGGTGCGGCCAGAAGATATGATCGGCAACTTGTAAGGGTGCGTCTTTTGTCCATGATATTTATAAGATTGGCCGACGATTTTTCAAAAGGCTGAAGCATTACGAGTAATGAAGCTGTTATCAACGGGTATTGAAAACGAGGTTTTGTGCCCCTTCTGAACATTATGGAGCTTGAAAATTGAGATTTGAGGCTAAAAAGTCTAGACAAATAATGGAATAAGTTTTATATTTGCGATCCCGTTGAAAGAAGATTTCGGCTATGGCAACTATTAATGAGTTTATACTACCATTTAAAGGTCTTCTCAACGGTGTTCACAAGTATTCATTTGACATAAATAGCAACTTTTTTACGCACTTCGAAATGTCGAAGATTAAAGTTGCTTCTTTACAATTGCTTTTGTCTTTTGATAAAAGAGATAATCTAATGACCTTAGATTTTAGTTGCACAGGCAATTTTCAAGCGATTTGCGACAGATGTTTATCCGATGTTCGAATTCCTCTAGAGTGGGATGAAAGGATATATGTAAAATATGGCGAATCGGAAGAAACGGACGAAACTGTGATTTATTTAGAATCTGGGTCGATACATTTAGACTTAACAGACACAGTATACGAGTTAATTCATGTTCATCTACCGATAACCAATATCATAGATTGTAAAAAAGAGCAATATGCACAATGCGACCAAGTTACCTTAAAGAAGATGCAAGAATTAGAGGTGCAAGAGGAAAAAGAAGTGCACAGAGATAATGAATTATGGAAAGAATTAAAGAATATTAAGTTTACAAAGTAAGAATAGAATAAAATGGCACATCCTAAGAGTAGAGTCTCCAAACAACGCAAAAACAAGAGAAGAACTCACAAGAAAGCAACAGCACCACAAATAGCTGTGTGTAAAACCACCGGGGAGGCACATCAGTACCATCGTGCATATTGGCATGAGGGAAACATGTATTATAAGGGTCAAATGGTCATTGAAGCCGCCACTGAGGTAGAATAGATCCGCCCAAGCTAAAGACTTATAGCCCTAGTAGTAACCCTATTGGGGCTTTTTACATTCCACTGAATTCCTTCGTTTACCTTTTTGCTACCTATAATTTTAGCTATGAAAATCATAAAAAACACACCCCTCGCCCCTAATCCTGTAGGTCCTTATAACCAAGCAGTCTTAGCTGGCAACACGCTTTATGTCTCTGGACAGATAGCCATTGACCAGGCTAAAGGAGAGATCATCACCGATACAATCGAAAACGAGACGCGGCAAGTGATGACCAATTTGAAAGCCATTTTAGAAAATGCTGAAATGAGCTTTGAGCACGTAGTAAAATGTACTGTATTTGTCAAAAATATGCAGCATTATGCCCGAATTAATGCCATTTATGCAGAATACTTTAATGAAGAAACAGCCCCCGCTCGAGAACTCGTAGAAGTGGGCGCGTTGCCAAAGTATGTAAATGTTGAAATTTCCCTAATAGCCGTAAAATAATTCATTGGAGAAGAAAACCATTTTGAGCTGCATCCAACCAACTGGTGAAATGCACCTCGGAAACTATTTTGGCGCAGTCAGCAACTGGGTTGAACTACAAAAATCCTATACCTGCTTTTATGGCGTGGTCGACTATCATGCGATAACAATGCCCTTCGACACAAAGAAAATGCGCAATAATACCTGGGAATTGATCACCAACCTTGCGGCTGTCGGGGTCTCACCAGATAATATCTTTATACAGTCGTTAGTCCCCGAGCATGCAGAGCTATCATGGATTTTCAACTGCTTTTGCCCTTTTGGGGAATTAACTAGAATGACCCAGTTTAAAGATAAAAGTGCTCAAACCAAAGTCACAGACAAGGAAAACTTTATTTCTGCAGGTCTATTGACTTATCCTATTTTGCAGGCCGCAGATATTCTTATTTATAAGGCGAATTATGTGCCCGTGGGCCAAGATCAACAACAACATCTTGAATTGACTCGCAATATTGCTCAGCGCTTTAATTACATAGTCAATAAGGAATATTTTGTCTTACCGGAAGCCTTATTTACTGAAACACCCAAAATCCAATCCACCGCAGACCCAAGTCGAAAAATGAGCAAGAGTGCGGGCGAAAAACATTTTATCAGTGTATTCGCTGATGAACAGCGTATTCGCAAACAGATCAAATCTGCAGTTACCGATGTGGGTGGAGATGAACAAAACAGCATTAGTCCGGGTGTTGCCAATCTATTTGAGCTTATAAAAGCTTGCAACACTAAACCATTGGAATATGGGCAATTATTAGCAGATTTAAAAGATGGCAGCTTAAAATATATAGACCTTAAGGAAGTGGCCGCCGAGGCTATAATAGAGTTGGTTCTTCCTTTTCAAGAACGAAAAAAGGCAATTGAAAACAATAAGCGCGAGCTTAAAGATCAAATCAAAGCTTCTTCTTCCTTCATTCGACAAAGAGCACAACAGACAGTAGCCGAGGTAAAAGATCTTATAGGATTAATGAACGTTAAGAATTATTAGAAATGAAATTTATTTGTATCGGTAAAAACTATGCAGATCATGCGGCTGAAATGGCAAGCGCTGTACCTACTAGTCCTCTCATTTTTATGAAACCTTCGACTGCTCTATTGCCCAATGGACGTAGTTTTTATATGCCTGATTTTTCACAGGATATTCATTATGAAGCAGAATTAATATTCAGGATTAGCAAAACTGCTAAAGGCATTGCCGCGACAGACGCTTTTGATTTTATCGACTCTGTTAGTTTAGGAATTGACTTCACTGCTCGCGACCTACAGGCTGACTGCAAGAAAAAAGGATATCCGTGGGAGATAGCAAAGAGCTTTGACTACTCCGCTGTTGTGGGCGAGTGGCAGCCTTTTAACATTGATATGCTTTCTACGGCAGAGTTTACGCTTGAAATCAATCATAACAAAGTACAGCATGGGCATGCAAAGAATATGATTTTTGACGTGCCCTACCTCTTGCATTATATCTCTCAGCGGTTCACCTTAGAAAAAGGGGATATACTTTTTACGGGCACACCTTCAGGGGTCGGCCAAGTAAAGAAAGGGGACGTGCTCAAAGCGGCTTTAAATGATAATCAAGTATTAATTTGTGATATAAAATAAAGTTTTTAGATATTCGCAGCTGTTTATATAAAAAAGTATCATCATATGTCATATTTATTTACTTCAGAGTCAGTTTCTGAAGGTCATCCGGACAAAGTAGCTGATCAAATATCAGATGCCTTAGTAGATCATTTTATTGCTTTCGATCCGCAATCTAAAGTTGCATGCGAAACATTAGTCACGACAGGGCAAGTTGTCCTTGCCGGGGAAGTAAAATCATCAACATATCTTGATGTTCAGACAATCGCACGAGATGTGATCCAGCGAATCGGCTATACAAAATCTGAATACATGTTCGAATCCAATAGCTGTGGAGTTTTCTCTGCCATCCACGAACAGAGTCCAGATATCAATAGAGGGGTGGATCGCGGAAAACCTGAAGAACAAGGTGCCGGTGACCAAGGGATGATGTTTGGATATGCCACCAATGAAACGGCAAATTATATGCCCTTAGCCCTTGATCTAAGCCATAAACTGCTTATCGAATTGTCTCGAGTACGCAAAGAAGGAAAGAAGATGAAATACCTACGACCTGACGCTAAATCTCAAGTAACGATCGAATATAGCGATGACAACAAACCCGTCAGAATCGACAGTATAGTGATCAGTACTCAGCACGACGAATTTGATGCTAACGAGAAAAAAATGTTAGAGACTATCAAAAATGATATCATTCAAACCATTATTCCTGCCGTCAAAAAGCAGTGCCCAAAATACATCCAAGCGTTGTTCAACGATAAGATAAAGTACTATATCAACCCGACTGGAAAATTTGTCATAGGTGGTCCTCATGGTGATACTGGCCTCACAGGTCGCAAAATCATTGTAGACACATATGGCGGAAAAGGCGCTCATGGGGGCGGGGCATTCTCTGGCAAAGATCCTTCTAAAGTAGATCGCTCTGCCGCATATGCTACCCGACATATTGCTAAGAATCTAGTGGCCGCAGGCGTATGTGACGAAGTACTAGTGCAGGTTTCCTACGCTATCGGTGTTGCAAAGCCAACGAATATTTATGTTAATACCTACGGGAGCTCTAAAGTAAAATTGACCGATGGCCAAATTGCTAACAAAGTAGAGCAACTGTTCGATATGCGTCCATTTGGGATCGAAACACGGCTCAAGCTACGCAAGCCTATCTACTCTGACGCAGCAGCTTATGGTCACATGGGTCGCACACCAGAAATAAAAAAGCTTAGCTTTAAAGATGGATCTGGCAAACTCAAAACAATGACCGTTGAAACATTTACATGGGAAAAACTGGACTACGTGAACAAGATCAAAACGGCCTTTAAGCTGAAATAAGCCATTTATCATAAAGGCATTCCGTCTCTTACCTAGGGATTCAATAATTACTTAGATTTACGGTCGGAATAAGACCTTATAAAGTTTGAAGTGGTTGTACAAAGGATATTGGGTATCAAAAACCTATAAATGGTTGTCTATAGCCTATTGGGCAACTTATAGCTTGTACTTCAGATCCATTACTTTTTTTTCTGCAGCAAATCCCTCTATTCATCTAGGCGGTATGTTGGATGAATGTAAAAGCGATATCTATAAATTGGTGCCGCCAGCCTATTTGCCTAAAAGCTTTGTCATTGAATCTTACAATCACGCAGCAGCCAAAAAAATCGCTCAACAACTCGGCTATCCTATCATCTTAAAGCCAGATATCGGATATAGGGGGTTTATGGTTAAAAAAGTAGATTCAGAAGCTTCTCTTTTGGCCGTTGAACATGAATATCTCGGAATTCGCATGTTATTACAGGAATATCTTCAATATCCCTGCGAATTTTCAGTATTATATTACCAGATCAATAGTCAACATTATGGCATAAGCTCCATCACCCAAAAACATCTCCCTATTATCGTCGGCGACGGCATAAATACCGTAGGTCAGTTGGTAACATCTAAAGATAATCCGTTCTTAGACAAAAAGTGGATTACAAAAAATCTCCTCGTTCAACTGGACACTGTCTTGCCCAAAGGGAAAGAGCTAATTATTGATCATGTTGGAAATTTTTCGAGAGGTTCATCCTTTGAAAACCTTCTTCCCAAAAACAATATCGCCCTAATAGAGTGCATGCACCAATTTTTTAGCCAAATTACTGGCTTGTATTTCTGCCGAGCGGATGTTAAAGCAAATTCCTTTGAGGCCCTGTGCCGCTGTGAGTTTAAGCTATTAGAAATCAACGGCGCCAAATCCGAACCTATTCATATCTATGATGAAAGCATGACATTTCTTCAAATCATCGCAACCACGCATCGACATTGGACATTACTTTTTGATGTGGTAAAAAGTCATCAAGGCGTACTTATGAAAAAAACTAGTTCGATGGATGGAATACGGTCTTACCAACAGCTCAAAAAATTGGTCAGTTGATGGTAGTAGCAATAGACATCGGTAATTCTAATGTGCTGATAGGTATTCACGATGGAAATAAATGGATACATCAATGGCGGTTGCTCACCAAAAAAGATCAAGAGGCCGAGCTGTTTTATGACTATGAAATTCGAAATTTACTCTTAGAGCATCAAGTGGATGTTAAGCTCATAACAGATAGTATATTAAGTACGGTGGTACCGGTTTTGCGTGAACTATTCGTTTATTTGTTGGAAAACATTTTTGAAACAAACGTAAATATAATTGGACCCAAACTCTACGAAGAATTAGGATATGAGGTGCCTAGGCCTTACGAAATAGGAACTGATCTTGTGGCCAATGCTTATTTCGCTCGTCGCGAGTACGGTGGTAATTGCATAATCGTGGATTTTGGAACGGCGCTAACCTTCACGACCTTAGGCGTGGATGGTATCATAAAAGGTGTAGCGATTGCCCCTGGAATTAAGACCGCTATGAAAGCGCTATCGAGTAATACGGCGCAGCTACCCGAAATACCTTTGCAATTGCCAGATAGCGTCATCGGTATGAATACCACACACGCAATGCAGGCTGGCATTTTGTGGGGATATGTAGGTATAGTAAAAGAATTACTTCTCAAAATTAGAGCTGAAGTAAAGACTAACCCTATTGCCATAGCCACTGGCGGGCTCTCCTTTGTGATGAAGCCCCTAGAAGGTGTGTTTCATGATATAAATCGCGATTTGACCATCGATGGAATCCGCTACATGTTATTAGACAGTAAAATGAAGAAATGAGTATGGAAAAATTTACCGCACTGCGCGAACGTGCTAATAAGTATCAAGCAATCTTAGATCAAGTTGTTAATTTCAGAAAGAACTGGGACGAAAAATTAAAAGATTTTATCATTGAGAAGTCAAATGAAATCCTCCATCATACGGGTATAAGAGCTGCTGTGCAAGTCGAAGAGCGTTTTGAAAATCTAGAGTCCGTCACTATATCTCTGGGCAAATCCATCAGCGGTATCGCCGAGCAAGTAGACGTCGATACTAAGCGAACAATTATTAAAGATAGAGGCGCTTTGATCTATAGTCAGCTATTTAATGGCAAAATACAGGCATGGATTACCTATCCGTTAATCGAGGGGCTCATGCAACAAAAACCTCCAAAAATGATCGGTATCTATGCTCCGCATGAGTTTGATGAAAAATTAATCATGTCTAATTTTGATGACTTCTTTAATGAATTGATAGAATGGGAAAACTATGATGACGATCAACCCAATCACATCACCAATCGCATTGGGTTTGGCATACACAGTGAAGAAGATTCAATATAATAAACCACTTTCAATATGATGTTCTTTTTATTTGATATGCCCAATTGGGCTGGCAGTGAAGTATGGGTTAGCCTCTTGACTTTGACATTCTTAGAGATAATCTTGGGGGTAGATAATATTATATTTATCTCGATTGCCGCTAGCAAACTCAAGAGTTCTGATCAACGAAAGGCAACTAATATAGGTTTGATCCTCGCCATGGGTTTGCGTATTGCGTTGTTGTTTGGTATCACATGGTTAATTGCCATGAAAGAGCCATGGCTCTCTTTAGATGGTGATTTTGTTAGTGCGGGTTTTTCGGGTCAGAGTTTGATACTTATTTCTGGGGGTATTTTTTTACTTTACAAGAGTGTAACGGAAATACACCACAAACTCGAAGCGCAAGAGCCCGGCTTTGACTCGAGTAAGGTATCGTCATTAAGCAGCGCCATTGTTCAAATTACTGTGATAAATATTGTTTTTTCGTTTGATAGTATATTGACAGCGGTCGGAATGACCAATGGTTTGGAGGGGGCATTAGTGATTATGATTATTTCAGTTGTATTTTCCGTAGCGATAATGCTTTTATTTGCTAATCCTGTTGGTCAATTTGTCAACAAACATCCTACTATTCAAATTCTTGGCCTTAGCTTTTTAATCCTTATTGGGTTTATGTTAATTGTCGAAGGGGCGCATTTAGCTCATCTTAGTGTTGGCGGCAACGAAGTCGGGGCCGTACCAAAGGGCTATTTATATTTCGCTATTGCCTTTTCCTTATTTGTGGAATTTCTCAATATGCGCTTGCGCAAAAAAAATAACCCCGTTGTTTTACACCAATAATTATGCAATAAGTCGGACGCGTTATGCCCTTTTAAAAGGCAGGTGCGCCATTTTGATATGGGCTATAGGATTGACGGTGTCTTGTAAGAGTGCTACAAGCTATTCAACAATAGGCGGAAAAATTTTTGGTACCACTTATACCATCAAGGCAGACATACCATTAGAGGATTTGACAAATGGCATAGACAGCGTTTTGGAGGTGGTAGATCACGAATTGTCTACTTATAAATCATCGAGCTTTATCTCACAGGTCAACCAAGCCCCATCAAATGATACCATTAGGTCTTGGCCTGTTCATTTTAAGAAAAATCTTACCAAAGCCATAGAATTGTATGAAGCTTCTGACCATTTTTATGATGTCAGCGTCATGCCATTGGTCAACTATTGGGGCTTTGGATATACGCCAAAAAAGCCTATTGGCTCAGTAGATTCGTTGTTAGTTGACAGTATAATGCAATTTGTCGGCCTTGAAAAATGGTCTATCGATCTACCCAATGAAATCCTCATCAAGCGCTTTAGTCATCAACAGCTGGATTTCAGTAGCCTTGCTAAAGGATATGCCGTTGATTTGGTGAGTCAGTACCTAATAGAACAGAACAGCCAACATCATATGGTGGAGATTGGAGGTGAAATTATTGTTAAGGGGCAAAATTCCAAAGGAGAACCTTGGGTGCTTGGCATCAACTATCCAGATGAAGATGCGTCCGTAACGGACTTTATGCGAACAGTCTCACTTAGTAATAAGGCGATGGCCAGCTCTGGGAATTATAGAAATTTTTATTTCGTTGATGGTCGAAAATATGGACACACTATTAATCCTATTACAGGATACCCGCACCAAGATGAACTTTTAGCCGTTACTGTGATAGCTCAAGACTGTCTGACGGCAGATGCATTAGCTACGGCGTGCATGGCTATGGGCTATGAAAGGGCTCATGATTTTATTAACAACCTTCGCGATGTTGATGCCTTATTTTTAGTAGGTCAGCCAAACGGAGAAATTATAGAAAAATTTACAGATGGATTTATTCAGCACCAATAACAACGATCCTCTTATTCTAAAACTTGAAAGAGATTTAGTCTTTTTTGATGTAGAGTCGACCGGCCTAAATGTACTTCAAGACCGCATTATTCAAATCGCTTTAATCAAATACTTTGCGGATGGCCGACCATTGCAAGAATTAGAGTTAGTCGTAAACCCAAAAATCCCCATTTCTAAAGAGGCTTCTGATATACATGGCTATACGGCCGATATGCTGCTCGATAAACCTGGTTTTGAGCACGTTGCAAAGCAAGTATATGACTTTATTGGGGAGGCCGATTTAGCTGGATATAACTCAGATAGGTTTGATTTACCCTTGCTAGCTGAGGAACTCTATAGGCATGGATTTGATTTAGATCTTGACACTCGACGTACGGTAGATGTCCAGAAGATCTACTACAAGATGGAGCCACGCACCCTTAAGGCCGCCTATAGATATTTTTGCAACAAGTCATTGGAAGGGGCTCATGATGCGCTAGCGGATGTCCGAGCGACGGTCGATGTGTTCTTGGGCCAACTCAAGAAATATGAAGGAGTTGATTATGAAGATGCCGAGGGTATCACGATTAAAAATCCAATTGTCAATGACATAGCGGCCCTTCATGATTTTTTGCGCGATGATCGCTCGATAGACTTCACCCAACGCCTGAAGAAGAATAGTAACGGCGAAATCGTGTTTAACTTCGGTAAATATCTAAACCAAAAAGTAGAAGATGTTTTGAAGAAAGATCGCAACTACTACCATTGGATTATGGAGAAGGATTTTTCATCTCAAGTAAAAAAAATCGTAGCTGCCATCATGAATCAGATTATCGAAAAACAGAACAATCAGCTACGATAGTCGTTAACATTGGGTAGTACGATATTTCTAAGATGGACATCAGAATACTCAAATATTTATGCTTGGCTCTTTTGATAATAACGACGAGTTGTTGTAATGAGGATTCGTCTATAGTTGATTTGAGTGATATTACGTTTGAGCCAGTCCCCTATTCTCTGCGAGTACCAGAGCAATTTCCCCAGATGCCTATTCCAGCTGATAATCCATTAACTCAAGAAGGAGTGGCATTGGGACGCATGCTGTTTTACGAAAAAAGACTTTCGGGCGACAATACGATGAGCTGCGCAACATGTCACCTACCTCAAGGGTCGTTTACAGATAATAAGGCCAGGAGCATAGGCATTGATGGGATTGCAGGCAGGCGGAGTTCTATGAGTTTATTAAACATTGGGTATGTAACTACTGGTTTGTTTTGGGATGGCCGAATAGCCACATTAGAAGATCAAGCCTTGATACCTATCGAAGATCCGATAGAATTACACCACAATTGGGATGATGTAGAAGAGACCTTAAGAGCAGACGAAACCTATCCGACGCTGTTTAGAAAGGCGTTTGGTATAAAAACGAGAAGTGAAATAACTCGATTTCTAGCGGCTAAAGCCATGGCACAATTTCAACGAACGATTGTTAGCAGCGGGCTAAGTAAGTACGATCGGGTGATCAATGGCGTGGCAGTGTTTACAGATCAAGAGTTAATCGGTCATGATATTTTTTTTGACATCAATCCCGACATCAGTCGTCATGCAGAATGCGGTCATTGTCATAACGCACCTTTGTTTACAACTAACGAGTTTTTTAATAATGGTTTGGACAATACAGACTTAAGCCTAAATGACGCAGGACGCAAAGAGGTCACGGGCAATAATTTTGATAATGGTCTATTTAGGACTCCTACTTTGAGAAATATCTTTCAGTCAGCACCCTTTATGCATGATGGGCGGTTCAAAACCTTGGATGAAGTAGTTGATCATTATGCCTCAGGTGGTCATCCGTCAAGAAATGTTTCGCCCTTATTGCGCAAACTCAATCTAACACCTGACGATAGGGCTGCACTAGTTGCTTTTATCAAGACCCTAGAGGACCCGAGTATCGCTACCAATCCCTCGTACCAAGACCCATTTTAGGCAAATAAGCCCCAAAAAAGTTTGTTCTGATATATGGTAGCCATATACGTGAGACCCATTTAAACAAAAAAATGTCAATTATTCCTACCTTAAAGTTTATTTCGTCTTTATGTAAGATTTAAGCAAAAAATCCCTTCGTTTGACTATAACCGACTGATTTTTATAGTCTGAAATAAGGACTCTATGTTTACTTCGATATTATTTCATATATTTTTTTTGCCTAAAAGTTCACACTTGCTATTTTTATAGCAATTTATATTTTCACAATCATTTGGTATTCAATGTTTTATCTTTTTATATAAGATTATACCCATTAACAATAGTTTATTTTTGTCTTTGGATGGTCTTAATTCTTTACCGATACTTGTATCATGAAACAATGACAACGTCGGCTAAAGAGTCGAAACCATTATTTCGGATATGTTCATGGGATTATGATTTGTTAATAGATTGTTGCCTTTGTACTGCGAAAGCAGCATTCTATTAACAAACATTTACACTCAGAGCCATCAAAAAGAAGAGAATTGAGTTTAAAATAAATTTGTATTTCTTTAGATTTTTAGACTAATCTAAAGAATTATGTTCATGGGATTTTAATTTGCAAAAGCTGGTTGTATGATATCGCAACCAGCTTTTTTATTTTATATCCTTTCCAACTTATCCTATCATTTCGATATTATGTGTTGTGTAGTTTGCTTGAATATTAGCAGCTTTACATCACTAAACTAACTATTGCATGTCTAAATCCACGAGCCTGAAAGAAGAGGCATTACATTATCACGCAAAAGGCCGGCCCGGCAAAATTGAGGTTATTCCGAGCAAAGAAACGGCTAATCAATGGGATCTCTCCCTTGCTTATTCACCCGGAGTTGCTGATCCTTGTCTAGCTATTCACGAAAATCCAGAAGACGCGTATAAATATACGGCCAAGGGCAATCTCGTAGCTGTTATCAGCAACGGCACTGCAGTCTTAGGGCTCGGCGATATTGGTGCGTTAGCTGGAAAGCCCGTAATGGAGGGCAAAGGTCTACTATTTAAAATTTATGCCGACATAGATGTATTTGACATAGAACTCGACACCAAAGATGTCGAAGAATTCATCCGAACCGTCAAAATTCTCGAGCCCACATTTGGCGGTATAAATTTAGAAGATATCTCCGCCCCTGAGTGCTTTATTATAGAGGAGCGGCTTAAAGAAGAGCTCAATATTCCCGTAATGCATGATGATCAGCACGGCACCGCAATTATCAGTGCCGCAGCTTTGCTAAATGCATTAGAAATCGTCGGTAAGAATATTGAGGATGTAAAAATTGTCGTTAGCGGTGCGGGCGCTTCTGCTATCTCCTGCAATAAGCTTTATGTATCGCTAGGTGCACGCAAGTCAAATATTTTTATGTTTGATAGCAAAGGACTCATACATCCTGACCGAACCGATCTTGATGGCAAAAAGCCCGAATTCGTCAATGATCGTTTGCCTTTGGGCACAGTACTTCAAGATGCCCTCAAAGGAGCAGATGTGTTTATCGGTTTGTCAAAAGGCAATATATTGACTCGAGAAGATATCCAAGCAATGGGTCATAATTGCATTGTCTTCGCGATGGCTAACCCTACGCCTGAGATCCCTTATGAAGAGGCACTTGCTGCTCGAGAAGACATAATTATGGCAACTGGCAGATCTGATTATCCTAATCAAGTCAACAATGTATTAGGTTTTCCATACATATTTAGAGGCGCTTTAGACGTACGCTCAAAAATCATCAATGAAGAAATGAAGGTTGCCGCTGTTAAAGCTCTTGCTGAATTGGCAAAAAAACCCGTACCTGATATTGTAAATATCGCTTATGGGGACGCCAACCTAAAATTCGGACGCGACTATATTATCCCTAAACCTGTAGATCCTAGGCTTATCACGACAGTGGCTCCTGCGGTGGCTAAAGCGGCGATGGATTCTGGCGTAGCTAGTAAACCCATAGTTGATTGGCAAGCCTATAATATTGAGCTGTCAAAGCGCCTAGGACAAGATAATACCCTTACGAGAGTCATTGAGACGAAAGCAAGACAAAAACCAAAGCGAGTTGTATTTGCCGATGCCGAAAACGCCACCGTCCTCAAAGCAGTACAAATGGTGTTGGATAAAGGGATTGCCACTCCAATCTTATTGGGCAATCTTGACAAAATCCAAACATTGCTTGCCGAGTATCGCATTGAGTTATCTGACGTCAGCATCATTGATCCGTCCGTTCCGGCCTCTATAGAACAAGAAAAAATACTAGAAAACTATGGTAAGCTATTTTATGATATGCGAAAGCGTAAAGGGCTAACCTCTCAAGAGAGTCGCAGGGTGATGTATAAGCGCAACTACTATGGTGCTATGATGGTAGCTACAGGTGACGCAGATGCCATGATTGGCGGCCTTACTAGAAATTATCCAGATACTATTCGTCCAGCACTACAGATTATTGGGCCCAAAGAAGGCGTCAAAAAAGTGGCGACCATGCATATCTTAATGACCCGCTTCGGACCAATATTCTTGGCGGACACCACGGTCAATCACTTCTTGACGGCATCAGACATTGCCGATATCTCCGAATTAGTAGCTCATGCAGTTCGAAAATTTGATATCGAACCTAGAATAGCCTTAGTAACTTATTCTAATTTTGGCAGCGTACCTAAAGGTGAGTCAGCCATGTTGATGAGAGAAGCTACAGCTATTTTGCATAAAAGACATCCAAAGTGGATCGTAGATGGTGAAATACAAGCACATATGGCGTTTGATACTAAGCTACTCAATGACCTACACCCTTTCTCTAAATTAGCCCAAAAAGGTGCTAATATTCTTATCTTCCCTAACTTGTCTTCTGCGAATATTGCCTATAATCTATTACACGAAGTGGCTAATATTGATATGATGGGCCCAGTGATGCTCGGTTTGAAAAAACCTGTTCACGTCCTGCAACTTGGCGCCTCGGTGCGCGAAATTGTAGATATGGTCGCTATAGCTGTAGTAGATGCGCAAGGGGAACCATCTTAATCTCAGAAAACAATTTAATGAAAGGAGAACAAACTGACTTCAGCAGATACTTAATAAGTATGTTCGCAGGTCTAGTTATCATGTTAGCTCTATTAGCTACCAGCAGCATAGGATTGTGGGGCCCGAATCCGGTAGGGCAATCGTCAAATTACGTTGACCCGCTAATAGTTCCGGCGGGTTATGCCTTCTCCATTTGGTCCATGCTCTATGTATGGCTCATTTATTTTCCATTTCGCCAATGGCATCGATTAAGGAAAAAAACTCTCTACCCTGCCGCCAAACCAATGGCTGTGCTTTACTCCGTGAATGTGATTGGAAACGGACTTTGGCTGGTATTTGCCTCATACGATTGGCTATTTTTAGCGCTGATCACTATAGTTGGTATGTTATATACTCTGTATAGAATCAATGATCTTTTAGAAGATAGCACAACTATACATTATATTTTTGATCGCATAGGCTTCACACTTTACTTTGCTTGGATTACCCTGGCTACCGTACTGAATGCATCTGCGGCTTTATCCTTATATCGCTGGTCTGGATTTGGTATTAGTCAAGTAACGTGGTCATTACTTATTTTGATCGTTGTTTGTGTATTAGGTTTATTAGTCTTTAGGCGATATCGAGATGCGGCCTATTCGGCTGTAGTGGTTTGGGCGCTAAGTGCCTTGGCGGTCAGGCAGTGGGTCGATGTGCCCATGATCGCCTATTTGAGTACCGGTATAGCCATTTTATTTGGCATCATGACGATTTATGGAATCTTTGCGAAGATGAGAGGGTCGCTAAAAATTTAGATCTTACTCATCGTTACTCAATTGCTCTGCCCGCGCGAGTGCCGCTTTTAGGCCTTGGTTTATTCCTCTTTGGATAGCAGACTCATTAAAACTTTGAATTGCTGCTTCTGTCGTTCCACCTTTGCTCGATACGCGTTTAATCCATTCTTGACATGAAATCTCATGCTTGTTAAATAATTCAACGGCTCCTTTAAATGTCTGATACGTCAGTAGCTCAGATTCAGATTGACTAAAGCCCATTTCGCGGGCAGTGTCTATGAGATGTTGCATAAAATAAAAGACATAGGCTGGCCCCGAACCAGAGATGGCGGTGGCGGCATTTATCATATCTTCACGTTCTACATAGATGCTACGTCCAGAAGCAGATAATAGATTTTGGACTGTGACTAGCTCAATTCTTGTCACGTCTGGCGAGGAGGTATATACAGTCATTCCTGCGCCTATCTGCGCTGGAAGATTTGGCATAGCGCGTATTACTTTGGGTACACCAAGTCCGTTGACAATGGTATTTATTTTGATTCCCGCCATAATTGACAGTATCAATTGTTGTGGCAATATATAGGTGCGAATACTATTAAAAAGTCCTGTTACATCTTGTGGCTTCACGGCTAAGACGATTAAGTCCATATCGGCAACATAGTCGCCTGGTACTCCAAATACGCGCCCTAACTCAAGGGCATTAAGTTGCTCAGCCTTATCTGCTGATTTTTCAAGTATATAAAGATTTTCCCGGTCGATCATATGCGACTTAAGAAATCCATATGCATAGGTAAGTCCCATATTGCCTCCTCCGATGATGAGTACTTTCATTATAAATTCCTTCTTTTACTTAACAAACCCCAAAGTTCAACACCTTTATCTTTCAACTAAAACATTAATACTCACTCGTAAAATGAAACTCAATTGCTGGATGCGCCTCTTGAACAGTTCTTAAGCCCCAGATCGTTTCAGACATATAGACCATCTTACCGTGTTTGTCGCGAGCCATATCCTTTGCCCGGCGTTTTAAAAACTCCTTCCACTCTACTTCATTATCACTACTTACCCAGCACGCCTTGCTCATATTAACAGGCTCGTAGCTACAAGAAGCGCCATATTCATGCTCTAAGCGATATTGGATGACGTCAAACTGTAGTGCGCCTACGGTGCCGATGATCTTTCGTCCAGATTGCTCCATCGTGAATAACTGAGCTACACCTTCATCCATCAATTGGTCGAGACCCTTGTACAATTGCTTAGTCTTTAATGGATTAGCATTGTTAACGAATCTAAATTGCTCAGGAGAAAAACTCGGTATACCTTTGAAATGTAAGATCTCGCCTTCAGTTAAAGCATCACCAATTTTAAAGTTGCCACTGTCATACAGTCCTATAATATCCCCAGGGAAGGCTTCGTCAACAATTTCCTTTCGCGAAGCCATAAATGAAGTCGGGTTTGAAAACTTCATTTTTCGATCTAGACGGACATGATAGTAATTCGTATTGCGCTCAAACACTCCTGAGCAAATGCGCACGAACGCAATTCTATCTCTATGCCGCGGATCAATATTGGCATGTATTTTAAAGACAAATCCTGTGAACGTCTCATCAAAGGGGTGAACGGTTCTCTCTTCCGTTTCTCTAGATAGCGGCGTCGGGGCAATGTCAATAAAGCAATCTAACAACTCTTTGACTCCAAAATTATTGATAGCACTGCCAAAAAACACGGGACTTAGATCCCCTTTTAAATAGATATCTCTGTCAAAATCTGGATATACTTGATCGAGCACCTCGTTATTTTCGCGCAGTTCTTGTGCCGCTGATGTTGAGATTATCCTTTCAAGACTTGGGTCGGAAAGGTCCTTAAAAACGATCACTTCTTCGTCGTCTTGTTTGCTATGAGCGCTATACAGATTCAATTTGCGCTCGTATTTATTGTAGACACCTTGAAAGCGCTGCCCCATGCCAATAGGCCAGCTTAAAGGAACGACAGTCAGGCCTAACTTTGCTTCGACTTCATCTAAGAGGTCAAAAGCATCCTTCCCTTCGCGATCTAACTTATTAATAAAAACAATGATAGGAGTCTTTCGCATTTTACACACGCGCACCAAGTTTTCGGTTTGCTCTTCGACGCCTTTAGCGACATCAATCACGACGATGACACTATCGACTGCGGTCAGGGTACGGTAGGTGTCTTCTGCAAAATCCTTATGTCCTGGCGTATCCAAGATATTTACTTGGCAATCTCGATAATCAAAGGCCATGACGCTCGTCGCCACAGAGATACCTCTCTGCTTTTCAATCTCCATAAAATCGGAGGTAGCAGTCTTTTTAATTTTATTAGACTTAACAGCACCAGCTACTTGTATGGCGCCTCCGAAAAGTAAAAGCTTTTCAGTAAGTGTAGTCTTACCTGCATCGGGATGCGATATGATACCGAAGGTTCTGCGTTTAGCTATTTCTTTCTTTACGTCCATTCTCCTTTGCCATTCTTTAAACGGCGCAAAGATAATTGACTTATATGAACGATGAGGTTCTAGTCTTGGGCGAGCTTTAATTTTCAGGTCTTAGAGTACGAAATTTCAATTGTTGTTTGCTTACCTAGTCTTCCGCTAGAGAATCTATGGGTTCAAGACCATCCTCTGTCATTATGTAGACCGTGCCCTTTCTCAATGGCCCTTGTGTCAACCAATCGGACATGCTGCTCTTTACCTTTTGATTTATGGGCAACTGAAGTTCATATTTTAGTTCTTGACCTCTGAATTTTTTTTGTTTATTTATTGTATAACTACCGTCTATCTCTATTTCGGTAGGGCTGATCTGGTGTTGGCGCACAATTAATTGTGCCCTGCGCTGTGCGTCTGCGACACTCGACCCTCTGCTAAAGATGGTTTTATAAAGATGAATTTTATCATCAGGACTCACTGTCAACCGTAGCCTCCTTTGATTGTAATATACGACTTCCCCATCTCGAGTATTGAATAGCCCCCCGATTTTGATACCATTAAAGTGCTCATTGTCAGCTAGATTGCTCTTCAGCTCAAACACATCCACTTCTGGTTTGATTGTGGCTACTTTTTCAGTCGAAGAATAAGACTGCGTAAAGCATCGTGCAGTGAACCAAGCTGTTGTCAGAAATACTCCGAAGGAAACGATCCAGAGTCCATAAAACGCGCGGCTATATTGTAATGGAGATCGGTATCCCCACACACGTCTAATAATATAACTCATGATGAACAACGCCGGAATGATCATCAAACTCAGAATGCCGCAATAATACCCGATAAAACCGCTAAAGGTCGGATCAGGTGAAACCACTTCAATCAATGGAGCACCCATAATGCCGCCTGCAATCAATGAAGCTAAACCAATTATAATGATTACAAAAAAAAGAATGACGAACAAGTGAAAGAACCGTAAGATAATGCGCCCAATGATCTTAACAATCTTATAAATTAGGCTACCTATGCCGCCTACAGCCTTTGAGAGCAAACTTCTAGAGCTGCTATCGTTGGCTATTATACTTTTTTTTTGCCCTCGAAATCACGAGTCATTTCATTAATAGTATCAGACAGCTTGTTAATCTCATTTTCGATGGTCGAGGCAATATTTTGGATATTGATTTTCTCACCTTTCATCGCTAGTCGGTCAGCCGAGCTTTTTGCCTCGGGAATCGCGACCCATAAGGCGATATATACTAAACCCCCTATACCGCCAGCAAGTACACTGACGATAAAAATCAAACGAATCCAAACAGGATCTTCAATACCTAGGTAGGCACTAAGGCCTGCGCATACACCGGCCATTTTCCCGGCTTCTTTATCTCTATATAAGCGCTTTGCCCCTTTATGTTCACCTTGAAAGGACTTCTTGTCTTCCACGATCTTCTCTTCTTCTATTGGTTCGCCACCAAATTCTTCTGGTCTACCCATGATAGCCATCACTTGATCCACATCCTTTTGGCTGATAATTTGCCTTCCTTTCAGAATATCCATAAACAATTCGGCTATTCGAGACTCTATGTCAAGCATGATTTCATCACAACCTTCTGAATAGGTAAAATGTCGCTTAATAGTATTCATGTAGTTTTCAAGCGCTACGAATGCGTTGTCATCAATCGTGAATGGAAAACCACCTAAGTTAATATTGAGAATCTTATTCATTTGTTCAATCGTTGTATTCGTTAAGATATTATGATTTGGCTGCAGTCGCTTTTGCTGCTTTTTTCTTGGTTGCCTTGGCCACTGCATCATTGAGGTGTGACCAAGTTAATTTTAATTCCTTTAAAAAATCAGTACCCTTGCCCGTCATGTTATAATACTTTCGTGGAGGGCCTGCATTAGATTCCTTCCAGGAATAATCAAGCAATTCAGCCTCGCGCAGTCTTGATAATAGAGGATAGAGCGTACCTTCGACGACTATTAATTCAGCTTCTTTGAGCTTCTCAATAATATCCGAAGGATAGGCTTCTTCTTGCTCTATAATAGACATAACACAGAGCTCAAGAACCCCTTTCCTCATTTGTGCTTTGGTATTTTCAATTTTCATCTTTCTAGTTTTTGACTATCCACTATTGATTTGGGATGATGAAACAAATATAATACATATAAAGTACTTTGCAATGCAAGGTAGCTTGACCAAGCAAAGTACTATATGAACATAACAAAAATATCGACGAAGGTAAAAAGTATACATCAACCTATACTTTTGATCGAGTTAATTTGGACGAGGATATATTTCCGAAAAGCACCGTTTCCCCTTGATTTGAGATCTCGGTGGAAGCTTAGCTAAAGATTCGGTATATTTATTGACAGTATGAGATATATGAAAGGAAATAGACCTTCTAAAAAGAAGATACTCTATAAGCCAAGCAGCAAGCTTTGGCAGTATCTCGATGAGTTTGGTCGTGTCGTCTCTCTCCCTATCGGATATGATGATATGTTTAGATATATGGCCGCTGTGCCATTAATAGACAGTCGAGGGAATGATACCTTATGGGAAACAGTATATTATGATCACGCCGAGGCAAAGATGATACATGAGGCATTATGTTACATTTATGCCCTACTTAAAACCGACGGTGATCAGTCGGTAACGGAACACCTTTCGGTAGCACGTATTGATTATTGCACTTTTGGAAATACAAAGCCTTTTCGAGTGCGCATCATCAATAAGCTCAATGATAACTATGATCATTTCTACATCAAAAAATTAGACTCTAACCGAATCTATGGCTTGGAGCTCGAAGGTATTCTATCGCCTAATCGTCTGACTTATTTCGTTCATGACAAAACCTTGATTGAAGAGCACGTAGCTGGAGTTCCAGGCGATGAATTTATGGCTCGATATCTTGACGTGCCTAAGTTTGATCAAATACGGATTGCCAAGGAGTTCATAAAATTTAATGAGCGCTGTTTTGTACGCTTACTGGGTGATATGCGCGCATATAATTATATCGTAGATATAACACCTGATATAGAGGGGGCGCAATACCGCATACGTTCGATCGATTTTGACCAGCAGTCATATGAAGGGCGCAAGAGTTTTTACTTGCCACAATATTTTAAAGAGAATAATCCTATCATACATATGGGTATAAAGCATTTAAATGCTGAGACGGTTCGTCAATATCAATTGGAGGAACGCTCACTGATTGCGCGACGTGTGCGCGCTTCAACGCATCAGTTGAATAAACTCTTAAGTTGCATGATAACGGATGAACTTTCAAGCGATGACAAGGTAGACGAACTCAAAAAAGAACTATCTCTGCACCACAAAAATGATATTTTCACTTCTTGCCATACCATGGGCGACATCGTTGTTGCCAATCTTAAATTGGTACTACAGCGTGAATTCATCCAAAGCATCATCGAACCCAAAAGGTAGCTCAATCTTTTAGCTAAAGTCGATTTCGTTATTATCACCGATATTTAGACTGTGCTTTCGCCCCTTGATGATAGCATCATTGCCTATGACCGAGGAGTTGAGGACACTGTCTTCGATTCGGACAAAATGCCCTACTATGCTGTCGCGAATAACCGTATTTTGAATGCGGACGTTATTTCCAAGCGTTACATCTGGCCCAATGATCGCATTGGTAAATTGACAATTCTGACCATAAACTACTGGAGGAATGATGATAGTATTGTCAAATACAAATTGAGCGCCAACATCCATAGTGCTACGTCTCAGTAAGGCCCTATTCGTTTCTATAAGCACATCCTTATTGCCGCAATCATACCAATGATTAACTTCAAAGGTGTTAAAATCCACTCCCATACCAATCATCTTCATCAACGCATCCGTCAACTGGATTTGCATCTCAGGGCTATTCGCATATTTATTTTCAAGCTGTTCAAGAGATTGGAGTAATAAGCTTATCTCATCTATTTTATATAAACCCGTGATTGCAAGGTTTGATTTTGGGATAAGAGGTTTTTCAACCACCGCCTTTATTTTTCCATTACCGGACAACTCAACGACACCAAAGCTCCTCGGATCTTGAACCTTTTGAATGGCTAGACTTGACCCAGATTGATGCACAAAACCCGAAATGTCACATTCGACAATTGTATCCCCTAAGAGGATGATGATACTTGGCTCATCACAAATTAAATCACGAGTATGCCAAATCGCATCCCCTAACCCCTTGCGCACGCGCTGAGTGACATATACCTTTGAGATAGTTGGATACTGTTCGTCTACAAAAGCGATAATTTTTTCGCCTAGATAGCCAATGACAAATATAAATTCATCTACCCCCGCTTCTATAAGCTGATCAAGGATAAAGCCCAATATAGGCTTTCCCGCGACTGGAATTAATGGCTTGGGCTGCGTATAAGTATGCGGGCGTAATCCTGTACCGACACCTGCAACGGGAATGATGGCTTTCATAGAATCATTGCAATTAGTGGATTAAAACTAAAAATAAAACTCGCGATTT
>CAZTSI010000023.1:0-53376 GCA_964616755.1 uncultured Saprospiraceae bacterium
CCAATAACGATGAAAAAAGGAAAATTTTATCACTTATTTTTTGTCCATGTGCAAGTTCGAATTGAGGGCGCAACTCCAGCAGCGTATATGCCTCAGAAGCTTTAGGATCGTGTGGTAGAGTTTGTAGAAAGTGCGTGTAGCCAAGAGCCAGTTGCCAAGATTTGCCCAATTGTCGTTCGATATGGGTGCGCGACAAAAATTGATGCTGCCCACCCGGAAACCAATACGCTCTATTTTCTATTTCTTGGCGCAGAGCATATCGCTCATTAAAGAGTAGTTTAAGGTTATACCTCGTCCATAACAAATCCTGCGTAACGGTATTTCGTTGAGCTAATGCAGAAGCGAAAACTACAAAAAGGAAAATGGTCAGGAAAAAGATGCGCATTAAGAGGGTCATAAAATAAGAAGCCAAATCACAATATACATAGAATACAAGGAATCACTAAGGACAACGGATTTCTTCAAAACACCTTGAGCCAAAGCTAAACTAAGGAGCCACTAGGCTAGATTATCCTGTCACTGTTGCGATAAAGATTCTAAATTGTACTGCTTGCCAACAAATTAAGTTTTAAGCTGGCGGCAAATTTCCAAATGATTATTACCTTTCGCCTCTTAACTATAAAACTTTAACACCACGCTATGGATACGATCAATAAGACTAAACTATTTTACGCCAGCTGTTTTGCGTTGATTACGACAGCTCTCTCGTTTAGCATTCGGGCGGGCATTTTGCCTCAACTCGGGGCGGAGCTTAACCTCACGGCTGAGCAACTAGGCTTTATAAATTCGATGTGGTTCTTAGGATTTCCTATTTCGATGGTGATAGGAGGTCTTGTTTATCATTCGATAGGGGGCAAGCGCATTATGCAATTTGCTTTTTTCGCGCATGCTGCCGGCATTGTACTCACCATATATAGCGGAAGCTATATGGGTCTACTGCTATCCACTTTATTGATAGGTTTGGGCAATGGTTGCACAGAGGCCGCATGCAATCCGATGATTGCTGATGGCTTTGAAGGCGATAAAATGAGTAAAATGATGAATCGCTTTCATATGTGGTTTCCCGGAGGTATAGTGATAGGTAGTTTAGTATCTAAGTTTATGACAGATGGAGGTTTCAGTTGGCAGTCGCAGATATGGGTTATTCTTATTCCGACCTTGATCTATGCGTATTTATTTTTTGGGGAGCATTGGCCGCAGGCTAAGGTTAAAGAGGCTGCTACCCTTTCTGGTAATTTTAAAGCTATGTTTTCTCCTCTATTCATTTTTATGATGGTATGTATGGCGCTTACGGCTATATCCGAATTTGGGCCTCAGCAGTGGGTAGGGTTGATACTAGCTAAGAGCGGAGCCCAGCCTATGCTGATTCTGGCCTTGGTCACTGGATTGATGGCAGTAGCTCGCTATTTTGGAGGCGAAGTGGTTCATAAATTTGATCAAACGGGGGTCTTATTGGGCTCTGCTATTTTGGCCACCATAGGTATATATTTATTTAGCACTCAGACTGGAGGCATGGCTTATGTGGCAGCGGTAATTTTTGCCTTAGGGATCGCTTATTTTTGGCCTAACATGATTGGATTTATAGCGGATAAGATTCCGAAAAGTGGTGCCCTAGGCATGTCTATCATCGGGGCTGTTGGCATGTTTTCGACCTCTATATTTCAGCCGATCATCGGTAAATGGATAGATTCTGACAAAGCCATAGCCGCCGCCAATGGCTTGACGGGTGATGAATTAGAGTTAGTGTCAGGCCAAGCGACCTTGGGCTCCATGGTCTACTTCCCGGGCATTTTAATCATTCTCTTTACCATTTTGTATTTCTGGATTAAGAATAAAAAAACCGCCTGATCTCTAGTGTGATGATTATGAATTGACCTGCTAAGATATCATGAACCGTTTCTTTCTTATTTTCCTATCGGGAGTCTTGTTGTGCTCATGGTCACACCTGAAGGCTCAACGACTTATGGTCAGCAAGAATGGGCGTTTTCTTCAAACAGCAGACGGAAAGCCTTTCTTTTGGTTAGCGGATACCGCATGGGAACTCCTCCATCGATGCAATCGCGAGGAGGTAGACGCCTACCTGGCCAAGCGTGCAGCTCAGGGCTTTAACGTTATTCAAACCGTCGCACTAGCCGAACTCGATGGCTTGCAAACAGCGAATCGTTATGGTCATACTCCGCTGATAAATCTCGATCCCTCTGCACCTGACAGTCGTTACTTTGAGCATGTCGATTACGTTATTCAGAAGGCAGCATCGTTGGGTATGTATATTGCCCTCTTACCGACCTGGGGCGACAAACTGTTTAAGGACTCTTGGGGAACAGGGCCTGAAATATTTAATACTTTGAATGCAGCACAATTTGGTCACTGGATCGGGGATCGATATAAAGACAAAGAAAACATCATCTGGATTATAGGAGGTGATCGCACCCCAAGACCAAATAGTCAAGATATTATGGTATGGAATGCTATGGCTCGTGCTATAGCTCAAGCCGCTGGAGGCTTTGATCAAACGCTGATGAGTTTTCACCCTCAGCCAAAAGATGGAGGAGGATCATCAACATGGTTTCATCAAGAACCTTGGTTGGATTTTAATATGCATCAAACGGGACACTGCCCTAATCAAGGCACTTACCAACATATCCAACATGACCATGCCTTAAGCCCAATCAAACCCACCTTAGATGGCGAACCGCTATATGAAGACCATCCTAACTGCTTCAATGCCACTGAGCTAGGCCCTAGTGTTGCTGAAGATATTCGAAGAATCATGTATTGGAATGTTTTCGCCGGTGCTATGGGTCAAACTTACGGCTGTCATGACGTATGGCAAATGTATACCACCAATAAGGAGGGCATCAATCATCCCTTGCGACCTTGGCCTGCCGCCCTCGATCTACCCATGGCAAGACAAATGAAACATCTCAAGAACCTAATGCTCTCGAGACCCTATTTTGATAGAATCCCCGATCAACAATTAGTAACTCAAATGTCGAGTGATGAAATGCAATATATCGCAGCAACAAGAGATCGCTCAGGGAGTTATGCCATGATCTATTTTCCTGAAGGTGGCTCTGCTCAATTAAATTTGTTAAGCTTAAGGCATAAAAACCTATTATCCTATTGGTACGATCCTAGAACTGGATCTTCCTTTGCTGGGCCCTCTCTTGTATCAACCTACAGTCAAGAAGTTTCAGCACCAAGTTCTGGTAAAGGTCATGATTGGGTGCTAGTTATCGATAATAAACAGTCAAATTTTCAGGCACCTGGGAAGTTGAGCCTTGATTAGATGCCATTGGTAGAATAATAACCAAAAATGTCTTTTGGATGATATTTTTATTAATATTTTCGCCTTTGATAGGGTTGATATCATCTTCGGTGATATTCGATTAATTTTATCCAATTACATTTTTTCAGAAGCAATGAACAAAGGTTGTACAACATGAGCATTCACACATCTATGTTCGAATTCGTTCTCAACATAGACTAGTACATTGCTCATGTGTAGTGTTGGCTGTAATCGAGATCATTATCAATCCATTACAATCTATTTACGCAAGGCAAAAGTGCTTTGATAACCACATATTATTAACTATTCAAATTTTATAACTTAATTTACTAGAGTATGATAGAACATTCACGAATTGCCCTTCCCTATTTGAAACGTAATTCACCTCTTCTGACAAGATACTTTTCTTGTTTGGTGCTAATGTTAATGGGGCTGACCATCAGCGCTCAGACTGTGTCGGGCACTGTAACTTCAGACAAAGACCGCTCCTCGTTGATAGGGGCTACGGTCTATGAGAAAGGTACCTCCAACGGTACAATTACAGACATCGATGGAAATTTCAGCCTTCAGGTAGCAAAATTTCCAGCGACTTTAGAGATTTCTTACATTGGGTACACGACCCAAGAATTTCAACTCACAAGTGCTCAGGAAGGCCTTCAGATTTCTTTGAGTGAAGGTGCTTTACTTGATGAAGTAGTGGTCACGGCCTTTGGTATGACCCGAGAAAAAAAGTCACTTCCCTATTCAGTCACTCAGATTGATGGAGGACGTGTGCAGGAAGTACGCACCGCTAATATTTGAAATGCCCTTACTGGTAAAGTTGCGGGTGTAAACATCACTCCGCCTGCATCTGGAGCGGGTGGATCTACGCGTATCACGATCCGCGGTGGATCATCTTTGGGTGGCAATGATCAGCCATTATTCGTCGTCAACGGCGTACCGATGGAGAGCGGCAACTTTGGCCAAGCGGGCATGTGGGGCGGCAACGATGGTGGTGATGGTCTATCCATGTTTAACCCCGATGATATCGAGAACGTATCAGTATTAAAAGGAAATACGGCTGCAGCGCTATATGGTGCAAGAGCGTCAAACGGTGTTATCTTAATCACAACGAAGACAGGTGCCAAAACCAAAGGTATGGGTATCACGTTCAACTCTAATATCACTTCTGATGCGGCAGTGGATCTTACTGATTTTCAACGAGAATACGGACAAGGCTTAAGAGGTGTAAAGTTTACGACACAAGAAGAAGCCCTGAACAGTGCTACAAATCATTGGGGTGCTAGATATGATGGTTCTAATACTATCCAATTTGATGGAGTATCAAGACCTTATAGCCATACTGGTGAAACATTAAATGATTTTTATCGGACAGGATACACTTTCAATAACTCTTTGGCTTTTGCTGGAGGAAATGAAAAGGGTAATTATCGATTGGCTGTCTCTGATCTAAGCAATTCTGATATAATGCCGAATGCATCCTTTAGACGAAATACAGCCAACTTGAATCTTAATTCTACGCATAACAAATTGACGATGAGCCTATCAGCGCAATACACATACCAAAATGCAAAGAATAGACCACGATTATCTGACTCACCCGGTAATGCAAACTTTGCCGTAATGATGAAGCCAGGAGTTATACCTTTCAGTTCATTTGAAGGTAATCCGGCCAAATTTGGGGCACAAGAGGATGGAACTGAATTAAGATATCAGGGCAATGTATTTTCCACTAATCCATATTGGGCTGCCTATCAATTCTTTAGATCGGATGTCAGTAATCGTTTAGTGGGGAATATTTCCGCTAAATATGATGTGACCGATTGGCTATATGTGATGGGCCGAGTTGGAACAGATTTTACTAATAGAGATGATGCCTCGTCTGAAGCATATGGTACAGCCTATAAGCCGCGAGGTGATTATAGAGAGTCATTTACGAATGTTACTCAGAATAACTATGAAGTATTCGTAGGTGGTGTCAAATCAGTGGAAAAGTTCACCTTCGATTATTTGATTGGAGGATCATTGACAAGATCTGGCTTCGAACAAAAAGGTGCTGGTGGTAATGACCTTGTTATTCCTTTCTTGCATAGTTTGAATAACGTTGCCGCCCCAGGAAGAATTTTTGGATTTAGGCAATCAGGTATAAACTCTACATTTGGAAGTTTGAATATTGGCTATGATTCTTGGTTATTCTTGAATTTGACCGGACGTCAAGATAAGTTTTCCACACTTTCGCCCGAAAACAACACATTGGTGTATCCATCGGTAGGTGTAAGTGCTATCTTGAGTGATGTGCTGAGCTTGCCTTCTGCTATAACTTTTGCAAAAGCGCGTGCTACTTGGGCGCAAGTCGGCGGAGGAGCTCCTAACCCATATGCATTGAACGTGACCTATGGACTTACTGGTCAAGGACACAACGGTGCGAATCTTGGTGTGATCAACAATGGTTCGATTCCAAATCAAACATTAAGTCCATTTACATCAACGGAAATAGAGCTAGGTTTAGACCTCCGATTTTTGAATAACCGACTCGGATTGGATATAGCATACTACAATAGAAAAACGACGGATGATATCTTGAATGCTGGTATTTCGGCGACATCAGGTTTTGGTGGAACGATTGTGAATGTAGGTGAATTGACTAATAAGGGTGTTGAATTATTATTGACAGCTACTGCTATTCAGCAAAAGGATTTTAATTGGGATGTTTCGTTAAATTATGCTAACAACGTAAGTAATGCGGTCAATCTAGGTTCCAATGCAGCCAACGAACCTATCCAATTTTTGAATTTGGAAGAATCAAGAGTGCGAGGCGGTGAGCGTATTCGCCATATACTTGGCGAACGATTAGGAATGATCGTAGGGCGAACACATAAGACGAATGCAGCAGGCGTAAAAATCTATACAGCAGAAGGTATTCCTGTTCGTTCTGATGATTTATCCATCTTAGGAGAAGGAAGGCATCCAATCTCAGCTGGATTGAACAACAACTTTAGCTACAAAAACTTCAGACTTTCCTTCTTGATTGATATGCGTCATGGTGGATCTATATTCTCAGGCACTAACTGGCTTGCATATTCTTGGGGTCTTCATCAAGAAACTTTACAAGGGCGCGAATCAGGTATTCAAGTATCTGGCGTCTTGCCAGACGGAGAGACTCCGGTGAACGTAACTGTACCTGTTGACCGTTTGGCCGATTATTGGGCGGGTTATGCAGCGATAACAGACAACTTGGTATATGATGCTTCATTTGGCAAATTAAGAGAATTGTCTGTTGGATATAGCCTCCCGGCTAGCATGTTAGACAAGACGCCATTTACCGCATTAACTATCCAATTAGTGGGTAGAAACTTAGCGTTACTTTGGTCTAATGTTCCGAATATAGATCCAGAATCAGGATATACTACAGCAGGTGGTGCACAAGGGTTAGAATTCTTTGCCATGCCTCAAACGAGAAACTTTGGTATTAACCTTGCAGCAAGCTTTTAGTCAAATTTTATAAACAATTAAAGAAATAAGATGAAAAATTTAGTTTCAAAATTAGGGCTAGCCTTTGCATTTTTACTCATCGTTCAATCTTGTAATGATGAAAGTCTTGCAGAGCTAAACATAGACAAAAACTCTTCTACAAATATTGACATGGCCTTTTTATTGACCACCGCTACTTTGAGAGTTGGTGGCGAGTACGAAAACACGCGTGCCAATATGTTATACGCTGCTACTATGATGCAGCATACCGCTTCTACTGCAGGATACTTTAGTGGCGATAAGTATTTTTATAATGCCCAATATAGTGGCGCTTATATGGAGCGACATTACACTGATGTGGTACGTCTGTTATCAGAAGTAATCGAACGTACAAAGGATGATCCTACACAGGCTAATGTTAATGCCATGGCTACTATAGTTAGAGCTTTTGATCTTCATAGAATGACAGATCTTTATGGAGATGTACCTTATACACAAGCTGGTTATGGTCTTTTTGGCGAAGAAAATTGGTTTCCTGCCTACGATAATCAGAGGGATATTTATGCAGCTATAGTTGCTGATGTTAAGGCAGCTAGAGACAAATTAAGTGCAACTGGAAGAAATATTGGCAATCAAGATGTCATCTATGGTGGCGATTCAGCCAAGTGGAAAAAATTTGCTAATGCCTTGTTGATGAGAGTGGGAATGCGTATGCAAAAAGTAGACGAAGCTACAGGCCGAGCCGTATTTGCCGAAGCCTTTGCCTCAGGCACTTTCACATCTAATGCTGACAATGCCACCATTAAATACATCGATGGCCCGGCTGGTATAAACAGGAATGGTCTAAATGATGGTTATTGGAATACATATAAGTACTCCAGAGATTGCAAATTGAGCAAAACCTTTGTTGACTGGATGATGGCCAATAATGATCCTCGATTGATGATCGTTTCAGGCGGTACGGGTAATCCTGATAATCCTTCTACATGGAATACTGATCCTTCAGCCCAGAGAGGCATGCCAAACGGTTTTACCAATGACGAGTTAGCAGCTGCACTTGCACCGTCAGACAAAGCCATTTGGGACAGCTTCACAACAGGAAGATGGATGTTCTCAATGATAAATCTCAAATACTTAGATTGGGCTGATCCCTATTACCTGATTTCGTACGCTGAGACGCAGTTAATGGCATCTGAAGCGGCATTAAGAGGCTGGATCTCTGGAGATGCTGAGCAATTGTTTAATGCAGGTGTCCGCGGAGCAATCACGGCATGGACTGCCTTTGATCCTTCATTCGCTCGAACTGATGATCAAATTAGTACTTATTTGGCAGGTAGAGGATTTGCAGCAGCCTCTAATGAAACCAAATTTAGATTAATTGGTGAAGAATTTTGGGCGGCAACTTGGTTGAACGATATGGAGTCATGGGCTAACTGGAGACGAACAGGATTTCCTGCATTGACTCCTACCCAGCATCCGAATCGCTGGAAAAACATCGACCAAATCCCAAGAAGATTGATCTATTGGGAAAGTGAGGCAGGCGCAAACCCCGATAACTTAAAAGCAGCTATTGCCAGAATTGGCGGTGATGAATTTACAACGAGAGTTTGGTGGGATGGTGGCAACTAAGCCCATCACTTAATCCTTACTTTAAGATTAGTTTAATAGACAGCTGGGTTGAGCCATCAATCCGGTTGTCTCATTTTTATATACCTTTGAATTCTATTAATTAACCACAGATTGGTCGCATTATTGAAGCAATTAAGCACAATGTCCTATTTCAGAATAACTAATTTACTGATAATCCTCACCGCCGTTTTCCGACCTTCGTCTACGACAGGGCAACATTTGTTCGAAGAAATCTTGCCCAAACAATCTGGTATCCATTTCTACAATCTTCTAAAAGAATCCCCAGAGACAAATATTATCACATACGAATATTATTACAATGGAGGAGGAGTGGCGGCTGGAGATTTCAATAATGATGGTCTTGTGGATCTGTATTTTACCGCCAACTTAGAAAGCAATAAGCTCTTTCTCAACAAAGGCAATTTTTCTTTCGAAGATATTACCAAGAAAGCCAATGTAGGAGGTAGAAAGGGCTGGAAAACAGGCGTTTCGGTAGCAGATGTCAATGGTGATGGCTGGCTGGATATTTATGTATGTTATTCTGGTGATGTAGATCCGAAACATAGACAAAACCAACTATTTATTAATAATGGTGATCTGAGCTTTAGCGAGGAGGCAAAAAAGTATAACATAGCCGACGAAGGACACACTACCCACGCAGCCTTTTTTGATATGGACAGAGATGGCGATCTCGATTTGTATGTTCTTAATCACAACGTCAAGCAATTCAGAAATTTTGATGCTGCATTTGTCAAATCGATGGTCGATCCAGATGCTGGAGATAGGTTGTACGAGAATCAAGGTGGCGTATTCACAGATGTTACTAGCTCGGCTGGTATACGCTCCAATCCGCTAGGCTATGGCTTAGGCTTAAATATTGCCGATGTCAATAACGACGGCTGGCCAGATATTTACGTCAGTAATGACTATGTTGAAGAGGATTATCTATACCTCAATCAACATGACGGCACCTTTAAAGAGATCCTAAAAGAACAACTTCAGCATATTTCCAATTTTTCGATGGGCGTCGATATTGGTGACATCAATAATGATGGATGGCTTGACATTTTTACCCTCGATATGCTGCCCGCTGACAATAAGCGACAAAAACTCATCTATGCCCCCGACAATTTTGAGCTGTATAACAATATGGTCGATAATGGTTTTCACCATCAATTGATGCGCAATATGCTCCACCTCAATAATGGCAATGGTAGCTTTAGCGAGATAGGCCAATTAGCTGGGGTCTCCAATACGGATTGGTCTTGGGCAGCACTTTTGGCCGATTATGATCTTGACGGTTTCTCGGATTTATTCGTCACCAATGGATATGGCCGCGATATGATCAATCGAGATTTTATGAAGTTTTATGCTAACGAGCGCCTCAAACATACCCAAGGCAAAACCGATGATAAGATGTTTCAGATGCTCCAATCCATACATTCTACTCCCCTTTCCAACTATATATTTAAGAACTTGGGCAATACTCAATTTGAAGATCGCACCATCGAATGGGGCATTTCTCGCGAAGACTTCGCCCATGGGGCAGTGTATGCAGATTTAGACAATGACGGTGATTTGGACATTATCTTCAATAGAATGAATGAAGAAGCTGGGGTTTATCGCAATATGGCCATCGAGAGAAATCCTGATCTTCAGTGGATTCAAATTCGACTTACAGAAAAAAGTGAAAACACTCAAGCCATCGGCAGCAGGATTACGATGTATACAGGAACAGAAAAAATAGTCAAAGAGAATCATCTCGTTCATGGATTTCAATCTTCTATGGCTGTACCGGTTCATTTTGGTCTGAGCCATCGTACCATTGACTCCATTTCTATCAGATGGCCAGATGGCACTTGGCAACTTATTAAACCCCCCTTAGAGCTTAATCGTATTGTAGATATTTCATATCCCGCGGCTGACATTAAGACGTATTTTACAAAAGACAATTCAACTCCTGCTCTTTTTTCAGATCTACCGGAGGCCTTGCCCTATATTCATCATGAAGTATTAGTAAATGATTTTAAGGTACAGCCATTGATGCCCAATATGGTTTCTTATCATGGTCCCAAAATGGCTATATCTGATGTCAATGCGGATCAATTAGAAGATATCTACATATGCAGCCCAGAGGGTAAGTCAGGCACACTTCTCTTGCAGCGTCCTGATGGATCGTTTTATGCTAGCTCGCAGCCCGGCTTTATCATGGACGCTAAGTTTGAAGATGCCGATGCACATTTTTTTGATGCCGACGGAGATGGAGATGCCGATCTGTACGTAGTGTCTGGGGGCTTTGGCACCGAAGATTCTGGATTACCCCTTCAAGATCGATTGTATCTTAATAATAACGGTTTGTTTTTTAGCAACATGGAGCTCCTGCCAACGATGAATTTTGCTGGTTCGACCGTAGTATCTTGGGATGTGGATGAGGACGGTGATCTCGATCTTTTTGTTGGCGGTCGAGTAGAACAAGGGAAATATCCCCTTTCCCCCGGTAGTCGACTGTTATTGAATGATGGCAAAGGAAGTTTTGTCCTCGCAGAGCACGATATGATGCAATCACTAACAACATTGGGCATGGTCACGGATGCCCTCCTTGCGGATTTGGATAGTGACGGACGACCCGAACTTTTAGTCTGTGGAGAGTGGATGAGCATCCACGTATTTCAGTTCAATGAAGGAGTCCTCGCCGATGTGACCGAACAATTTTTACCATCGCCCATGAACGGATGGTGGAATACGATGGTAGCCGAAGATCTTGATGGGGATGGTGATGTAGATATTATCGCCGGAAACTGGGGAGATAATGCCCAATTTAAGCCGACGACCCAACAGCCCTTAGACCTTTATTATGCAGATTTCGATCAAAACGGATTTATCGATCCGCTGATGTGTTATTATATTCAAAATACCTCTTACCCAGTAGCATCAAAAGACGAATTGACCGATCAAATTGTGAGTCTGCGCAAACAATATGTTACCTACGACTCATATTCTGATGTTACGATATCAAAAATATTTGGCGAAGAAGCCATTCAAAACTCCCCAAAGTTGAGTGCCAATCACTTATCAACTATTTGGTTTGAAAATAAACAGGGTCAGCTCATGGCGCGTAGTCTACCCATTCAGGTAGGATATGCTCCTGTGTATGCCATTTTGGTAGATGATTTTAATAAAGATGGACATAAAGATGTTTTGCTTATGGGGAATATAGAATATGCGCGCATCAAAATTGGAAAGTCCGATGCCAATTTCGGCTGTTTATTACTTGGAGATGGTAACGGCAATTTCGAATATATTCCTCAAAAAATGTCTGGCTTTGATATTAAAGGTTGTGTCCGAAGTCTTTCAAAAGTAAAGACAGCAAAGGGAAACCAGATCGCCATCGGTGTTAATAATAATGAAGCTCTTTTGCTTAAATATCCTACTATAACACAGGCGAATGAATAGCGTTAGCGTTTTTATCTTTTCACTTTTGCTCAGCCTTTCATTGGTTGCGCAGAAATCGAATGTGAAAGGCACAAAAGAGTACGTTAACACGCTCAAAATAGCCACTGACATATTAGTCAATGATGTAACATCACCTGTAGCTGCTGCCCGTTATTATGCGTATATAGCTTTGACGAGCTATGAAGTACAATCAATACTTGACCCTAAAAAATATCCTTCAATTATCGAAGAGCTAGGGGTGCCCCGAATAGTAGATATTGATCAAAGCATTTCATCTCAAGCTATCATCTACCAGGCTGTGATGTTTGGAGTCCTCGCTGCAGCCAAAAAACTACTTCCGTCTGGGGCTTCTCTTGACGTGCAAATCAACCAACTTCAAGATGGTTATATAAAAAAATATAAAAATCCCACAGGCACTATCGCTTCTTTGGCATTAGCAGAGATGGTCGCGACGCAAGTAGTAACTTGGGCTAATAGCGATGGGTTTGTGCAGCTCAATAATTTGCGACGATATACACCTAAAAGACAAGCGCAATTTTGGCAACCGACCGCACCTAGCTTTTTAGCGCCTGTAGAGCCTCACTGGAATACCATACGCCCAATGCTTCTGCAAGAGGCAGCTCAGTTTGCTCCTTTACCGCCTACACCATACGATGAAAGTGATTCTAGTTCCTTTTATCAGCAATTATTGGATGTATATGAAGTGGTGAATCGAGCCGACAAATCAAAACAAGATATCGCTCGGTTTTGGGACTGCAATCCATTTGCCATACGGCAGATTGGGCATGTAGAATATGGACTAAAGCAGCTTTCTCCTGGTGGGCATTGGATTGGCATTACGGGCATAGCATGCATAAAAAGAAAGCTCAACTTAGGCGACTGCGTGCTTGTTCATGCGCTGGTCTCAGTAGGTCTACATGATGCCTTTATCGCTTGTTGGGACGAAAAATATCGCAGCGATCGCGTCCGCCCCGAGACGGTCATCAATAAGTTGATTGATCCCAGATGGCGTCCGTTATTGCAAACCCCTCCCTTCCCCGAGTATGTTTCAGGCCATAGTGTGGCCTCCACCTATTCAGCCGTGGTGCTAACGAAAATATTTGGTGCGAACTTCAAATTCGTCGACACTACAGAATTAGAATTCGGCTTGCCAAAGCGTAAGTTTAGCTCATTTAGACAAGCCGCTGATGAAGCTTCCGTTTCAAGATTGTACGGAGGCATTCATTTTCAAGATGCCATCGATCAAGGTATATGGCTCGGCAATCAAGTGGGTGAATGGACTACAGAGAAGTTGGCGGATCATTTTCGTTTGCTGAAATAGTACTTCGCAAAGAGGAGCGCTAAGCTAGCAACCCTAGGCAAAGTAGTCATATTAACAGGATGAAGGAGTTTGATGGTTAATTTTACCTTATCGTTTACGCTATTCAAAAACTCCTATATACCCTTACTAAATTTTGACCACTCGCTTCATCCAAATGGTGCTATCCTCCTCAATTTTCAGTAGATATACACCTGCGACAAACTCACTCAAATCTATGCGCTGCTCATTAACTTGAGATCCAACATTAATTTTAAATACCAAACGGCCTTCTCTATCAAATAGATACAATCGCTTAACTGTGCCTGTTGGGAGGTTCATAATTAATATATCAGAGGTCGGATTTGGAAATACCTCAAATGCTTCTATAGCCTCTTCTAATGTGGGTGTACTTTGCTCGATGCTCAAGCGCAGATCATCTATCGCCCAACCCCAAGCATTAACCGCTGGATCCGCCGACAGCCTAAACCGAATAAAGACTTTTTCTCCTTCATCAAACCGATCGAGCAAATCTATGGATTGATTTCTAAATAAAGACGCCCGACCTGTTTCACGATTATTATATGCCGTTTCCCAATCAAGGTGCTGAGATGCGTCATATCCATCTTTTAAACCGAACCATCTTACTCCATCGATACTACCTTCTACAATTACAAAATCATAAAAATCTTCTTGTCCAAATGTCGACCCAGCCTCACCCGTTTCCACAATGGCCACATCTCGATAGGTCAACAACTGCTTTCTTGCTACCAAAAAAGGTACTTTTAGTTGATAGTAAATATCTCTCTGATCTGCATAATTATGAAGACTATGAATAGCTTCATTATCAAAGCCCGACTCAAGTCGAATCGAAAATCCATCCCCAAAAAATTCACCACTCCTCGACGACTCGGAGAAATCATTAAAATATTCTGATACAGCGTCGCCTGGTGTAAACAAAAATACCCGCTTCGGCAAAGATGTGTACGAGATTCGGTTTCTATAACCCGTAATAATAACATCATAATTTCCGGGATCAAGCTCCAACCCAGAAAGCGACAGTCGATCCATGCCTAAACTATTTTCGTCGAATGTTCGCATAAAAAAGGTGTCAATCTTCACCTGCACTGAATCAAATAGGCTAAAATATTCTATCTCCAAATTGACAACATTAGTTGGCGATACTGCCACGCTGACGATCGAAGGAGCAAAAAAATACTCCCTCGCTAGACCGGCTACAGATACAGACCAAATCCCGCGGCCATAGGTGGCTACGATTACCTGATCATCTTGAATTTTTAAATCATTAACATTAACATTAGGCAAATTGGCATTAATCAATGACCAACTTGCACCATCATCTGTGGATTCGACGATACCGATCTCCGTTCCAACCCAAATTCTATTGGGCTCGTGAGGAAAAACTAGTAGACAATTGGTAGCGACATTTGGAAATCCGTTAGTACTAATACTATCCCTCCCAAATCCAGAGATATCTACCCACGATTGACCCAAATCTATCGTCCTCAATACCTTAGGCTTCCCAAAAAAAGAAAACAAGGCATAAGCAATCGAATCCTTTTGAGGATGTGTGCCAATACCAGAGACAAAACCCATATCTACCTCTGAATAATAAGATGACGCATCAAAACTATTGCCACCATCAGTAGAAAAAAATAACCGATGATCACTATCAAGGCGTCCGCCCGTCCAAACGATCTTAGGGTTAGCATGCGATACTTCAATATCAATGCTATTATTAAAGCTCCATAATGGTGAAGTAATACGTGTTGGTGTCCATCGGACACCAAAATCGTCAGTTCGCCAAACACCTGAACTCCCAACTGTAAACACTCGATCTGGAACGGATCGATGATTGGTCAATCGAGAAATGAAAGGGCCGTTATCATCAATCCCCGATGTGGCTGATTGCCAACTTGCGCCACCACTTGTAGATCGTTGTAGATTATTAAACTGAATAGAACCTATTATCCAATCCGGATTTCTATTATTCCAAAGGGCTTCAAAGCCATCCCCACCAAAGGCAAATTGATAAAAACTGCTTGCCGCTGCAGTTTCTCCTCGCTTAGTAAACCAAGTTGAATTGTCTTGCATACCTCCGATGTATCGATCTTCATCTGGCGCCTTGTCTGCACTATAAAACTGCGTTGTGTTATACCCAAAGCCCGCATACCTAAACGCGTTATCCGATGTGCCAGGATCCGCACTACTCTCGGACAAATAAACTCCTCCGTCATTGGTCGACAATAATCTAAATTGTTTAGCCCTAAGATTATCGATGACAAACAACAAATTGTGCTGATCGGGATGCATGCCTTGATTATTCTTAAATTGATTGCCTGTAAAAGTGTTGATCCTATCAAACTCCAAATAGGCATCACTGATAACGCTTGTTCTTTTTGCTCTTCCTTGCTGTCTAGATTTAGTTATTCTTAATTCACTTGTGCGTTGAGGATCAAAGTCAAGACCAGCGCTAAGCGTTGGCCAAATAAGGTACAATTGCTTAAAATCTGTACCTCCGTCTTGGGCAATATTGACATCAGCTGAATCCTGATAAGGGACATTATGAATAAATATGTACTCTCGCGAGTTGGCGAAGGTATTGGCGGTTAAGCTTCTCTCTATAAGATTCCATTGGCCGTCTTCTTGTTGATCTCTGAAGGATACCATGAGCTGACGATTATTTGTAATATCCCAAACTTGAAATGGCACCTCCACATAATCTTGATAAAAATAGCCAGCCGGTTGCACCCCAGGACCATTACCATTGACAATAAAGCGATGCGCTAATTGCGACCCTCGTCCAAATCTTAGCTCTACACTCCCGAGGTAATCTCCATCTGATTCTGAACCTCTAATAATTCCTCCGCCTACTTCGAGACCATTGACATAGTCAATAAATGCACCCGTGCCATTGTCTTCCGCTTCAAAAGCAAATACCGATGTCACCGACGGCAGCACTTGCACCTTAAACAAATTAACACCACCAACATAGACTAAAGAGGCATCAAACGGATGCGCCTTACATACATTATCATACCAACCTTGACCCCCTAAAAAGTTAAGTGAAGAGCCGTTGCTTTCGACCAACAATTGCCATGTTTCGCCCCCATCTGACGAAGAATATAAATCTGATCCTGTGCCAGATTCTGCGCCCTCTACGGAGGCAAAGAGACGTGATGTATCTACGGGCGATATGTCAATCTCAATCCGCCCCGTTGCCTTTAAACTACCATCAGTTTGACTCCACGATTCGCCCCCATCGGTACTTTTGATTACCCCTATGCTATTCATGGCGACATAAAGAGTATTGAAATTTCCTGGGTTGGCTCTAAGATCATCATATCTCTCGCGGGTAGAATTGCGCAATCTTTGCCATGATACCCCACCATCCTTACTTCGATAGATAGCCGCAGACAATGATTCTGCCCAAACACTATTGCGAGTGGTGGCAATGACATGATTTTCATCATTGGGATCCACGACTATTCGGCTTATATTCTTGAAATCAGGTAAATCTTCTGGACTAACAATCTGAAACCACGTCTCCCCTCGATCCACCGATTTAAACATCCCTGCACCATCAATATCTTGTACAAAATGTTCACCAGTACCAGCGTAAATAACTTCAGGGTTTGCCTCACTCATCGCTAAGGTATTTGTTCCCAAATTGGGCAAATTTGGTGTTTTATTTGACCATGTCTTTCCAGCATCTCGTGTCTTCCAAATACCGCCCGAAGCCGACCCCGCAAGCCAGGTGTCGTTAGATAGGGCTTCTTTGAGCACTAAAATGGCTCGCGTACGCCCTGCTACATTACCAGGCCCTCGCTCGACAAAATCGAAAGATTGGCTCTTTAAGTTTTTACCTTTTAAGGCCTTGTCTAGCTCTTTCAATTTATAATTATCAGGATATTGAGGATTCTGAGCTCCATTGGGGGTTCGTCTGGCTCTTTGGATTTGTGCATATAGCTGCGGTGCGCTATTCTTAGCATACCCCTTATCTCTCCTATTCTTCTTAAAATCTATATAGGACTCTGCATCGCCCATGGGATTCTTGGTATGGCGAGATACTTTATAATCTTCTCCAGCAAAAAAACCATCTTCTTGAAGGTTAAAGCCAATGACACAACAGAAAACTACCGCATATGCTAGACTCAATCTCAATGTCATGTATTACAGCTTTTCTTGGTTTTCAAATAAATCCAGAATGATTGCGATTTCTGAAGTTCCACTTTGCTCTAGGTGTCCAGGATCAATTATCAGCGACAATTGGGTATTACTATACCAAGAGACGTTGCCCCTGATTTGCTTTGAGGGATATATAAGATTACCGTCACCATCCAAGACTAAAAACCTTTTAACTAAGGCATCTACATTGCGTAGGCACAAATACAGCTCGTCATTTTCATTAGCGATTACTTCTGCTTTGCCACCTAATAATTCTTTAGAAATTGCCCGAACAGTCTCAAGATTAGACGAGCTTTTATCATTCATAGGCTCGATTACTTTGGGCGAACAGGCTATGGCAAGCTGCGCAAGACAAAAAGCGATGTATAGTTTTGTGGGCATATAAAACAAAAAAAATATTCGCCAATATAATCATTTGTGATCTTCCCAAAGGTAGCGATCGATAAATTAGCATTCAAATGAAGTTAAAATGCGAGTCTTTGAGGGATAAAATATCCGAGCCAAATGGGTATTTTAAGATAAAAAGCATTTTGTACTTCAAATAGTTACGTTTTTTCTATCGATTTAAATTCCATTATACCTTGATAGAAAGAAAAAATGTATCTTTGCCGCCCATTTATACTAAGATAAGCTCAAGATGAAAAGAACATATCAACCTTCCAACAGAAAACGCGCCAACAAGCATGGCTTTAGAAGTCGTATGAGCTCAAAAAACGGCAGAGCCGTTTTGGCGCGTCGTAGAGCCAAAGGAAGACATAAGCTAACTGTATCTGACGAGCGATACAGCAAATAATAGCCTGTGCTTTTTGTCTTGTCTAGTTTGACTAGATTTGTCAGACGATGACTCGCCATACGCTACCTAAACAAGAACGCCTAAGTTCCAAAAAATCGATAGAGCTCTTATTTAAAGAAGGCCAATCCCTTTTTGTCCATCCTTTGAAGTTGATGTATCTACAAGCTGTCACACCAACCTCTAACAGCAACCTTCAAATAGCTTTCACTGTGCCAAAACGAAGTTTTAAGAAAGCTACAGATAGAAATCTGCTCAAACGTCGCATGCGTGAGGCCTATCGTCTCAACAAATCACCCTTGCACGCGGCACTCAATGAAAAAAAACAGTCGTACATCTGGATGCTTATTTTCGTCCATAAAGAAATATTGGATCAAACCACCCTACAGACTTCACTGATTCGGCTTAATAAACTATTTATAAAAACAATAAGTCCATTGACCTATGGCCAAAATATTGAAAAAAGCAGTTAAAAAGACATTATCTTCATAACGTGGATCAGTTACCCAGTTCCCTTGTGGGACGCAATAAATGGAGTTCATGAAAAGAATAATCGTTGTTTCGTGCTTGATACTGTGGACAACAAGTTTGAATAGTCAAATATTCTTTCAGTTTGAGCAAGCCAACTCTTTAAAGGTTCGAAAATATCCGATGGGTGCCATGATCAGTTATCAAACTTCCTTGTATCCTGGTGAATGGCAGGAAGGAGAAATAATGGACATAAATGTTGATAAGCAGTCCCTCGTCTTTGATGACCGAGTAACGTACCTCAGAGAAATGACCTATCTCCGCTATGAACGACCTTGGGCTATCGGGGTGGGTACAAGTCTCTTTGTTTTTGGGGGTAGTTGGCTAGCCTTTGGTGGAGCCATCGAAGGCCTCAGAAGTATAAACGCCATAGAGACAAATTATGTATTTGGATGGGATACTGCCATCATCGGAGGCACATCACTTGCGACAGGCTATCTTACGCGCAAGCTCTGGGGCACAGCCGTTAAAAAGTTGAATGACCGTAAAAGGGTACGAATCATTGATTTACGATTATAAGTGGTCACAATTCCTTTCTTGAGATATAACGTATATGACGTTTTATGACCGCACCATTATCGTGCAAAGAGCGACATCATCTTTGTATAAATGTCATTATTTTGATAAAATCCAGTAAACTTTTCTGATCCTGGCCCGAACGCAAGTACAGGAATTAGAGACGCCGTGTGTCCACCAGTAGAAAAAGTAAGGCTAATGTTATTATAGTCAGCGCGACCAAAAACCATTGTTCCTGAAAGCGCCAGCCCTCCAGTTTCATGATCTGCCGTGACGATCACTAGAGTATTCCCATCGCGCTCAGCAAAGTCTAATGCGGCACCTACCGCTTGATTAAAATCTAATACTTCTTGTACAATATAATCTCCTTCGTTAGAATGCCCACCCCAATCAATCTGAGATCCCTCTACCATTAAGAAAAATCCCTGTTTGTCCTCAGATAGAAAGTCAAGGGAGAGATTGGTTGCTTTCGTCAGAAAGTCCCCTCTACCTTGAGTCATTCGCGGCATATCATTCGCGGCTAAAAGAAAAGCATACCTCTGCCCAAATGACAATTTACCTGGCAATGCAGTTGTATCTATATGTACACCCTTTGCTTCTAATTCATTGAGTAAATTGCGGCCATCCTTCCGCTGATTAAAATAAGCATGTCCCGCTCCGATGGCCACATCTACCGTCGAATTTACTAAATCTAAGGCTATTTCTTCGTGCATTTCTCTATGGCCCACATGAGCATAAAATGACGCAGGCGTAGCATGAGTGATCGTGGAGGTCGCAATTACTCCTGTGCTTTTGCCATTTTTGGACGCCCATTCTAGGATAGTCTCATGGGCTATCGAATCTTTGTCTACACCGATGGCTGCATTATATGTTTTGAGACCAATAGAAAAGGCCGTTGCGCCTGATGCCGAGTCAGTGATTATTTCGCCCACGGGCGTGTTTTGGTGCAGACCAATATACTTAAACCGCGAAAAATTTGGTGTGCCCTGACCAAAATAATAGGCGGTAGATAGTTGTGCCAGACCCATACCATCGCCAATCAGAAGAATGATATTTTTGGCTCGTGGTGTACTAGCCGCATCAGGTTGCAGGGACTTGTTGCAAGAGAGAAAGAAGATTATCGCTACCGCGACAAAGGCATTAGAGAATGTGCGTTTATTCATGTGACTCGTTCTATTGGCGCTGGACGACCATTACTAAAACATTAAAGTGAAATCTTTAAACAAAAAAGTATAATTTTCGCAGATATTAAATATTACTGATTAAGTCATACCTTTCTTCATCTACTTTATAGGGCGCAATTTAATCGATCAAATATTAATGGCTAATGAAATTTTGAGTTAGTCGTGCACCCAGAATATATTGCTATTGATACATAGTCCAAATCTCGTTGATTGGATCCCCTTTGGAGCTTTTGCCCGTATGGTGCCAATCATTTTTCTCACGCTTAAATCCAAACGTCAGATCCATTCCTACCCTTGATTGATCTCGAGAAAAATACTCGATATGCTCCGTATATACGCCATCTTTGGTGGTATATGTTCCTCCGCCACAGCCCATAAACTCCTTGGTCGCCATATTGTAAGCGGTCCATTGAAAACGCGTGCCCGACAAAATCTTGATGGTTCTTCTAGGTGCTAATTCTATAGTTGACATTTGCCCGCCGTCTGTTACACGACCGCGTATGCGCCATGCCCCAGCTAAGGGCGACACTTGCATATTGTCTGATCTATCTATCCTTCGCCATACCTCAGTGATAATCTCACCATTTAGATTGCCTGATAAAATCATAACTCCAAGTTCGAAAGAGTAACTGAATTCATGTGTTTTTCCCACATTTTCGGCATCCCAAGTACAAAATTCTAAGGTTTCTTTTAGTTGCCCAGCTTGATATGTATAGGCGCCACCTTCAGTGCCCAAAAATTGACCATTCTCGGCATTATACATTGTGTAGACAAAAGTATTTTGTGAAACTATCTTAATCATTCGTCCCTCATTAGGCGTAGATCCATTTTTACTGATCAATTCCCACGCACCCATCAGTTCATGTTGAGAAGTAGTGTTATCTGAGCTCAATTCTTGGGTCGTTGAAGGTTGCAAAATTAGAGACATCACATAAAAGCCGAAAGTCAAAACGATATTCATAATTACTTTTTGAGTTATAAATATAGCTTTCTCGAGACATAGCTGGCGAAAAAATTACACCAATTACACCTCCAAAATGGTTTAAACAAATCGATAGCCTATCTTGGTTAACGGCAATGATCGAACTCTTTGGGCTGTAGCTGCATATATGGCGTTGGTCAATGCAGCGGCTACAGGAGGCACTCCTGGCTCACCTACGCCACCAGGATATTCATCAACCTTCATGATTGCCACTTCTACCTTAGGACTGGCCGCTAGCCGAATCATGTCGTATTGTGGAAAATTGAGTTGCTGTACCCGCCCATTCTCAAAAGTTATTTCACCAAAAATAGCTGCCGTCAAACCAAAATTGATACCCCCTTCCATCTGTGCTTGAATCGTATCTGGATTGACAATACGCCCGCAATCAATGGCGCAAAAATATTTTTCAATCTTGAAGGTCTTGTCTTCGACTACCTTAATTCGAGCTACTTGGCCAACAATACTACCAAACGACTTATGTAATGAAATACCTTGAAACGTGTTCTCAGGAAGAGAAGTCCCCCAGTCTGCCATTTTTGCGACTCGATCTAAAACCGCTGCAAATCGCGGTTGATCTTTAAGATGATTCATTCTAAAAGCGTAAGGATCTTGATTAGCAGCATGGGCACATTCATCTATAAACGACTCCGTAAAAAACCCATTCTGCGAATTACCTACACTTCGCCAAAATCCTACTTTAATAGGCAAGTCCACATCACCAAAAGAAATTCGTCGATGTTCGATGTTATAAGGAAGATGAGCTGCCCCCTCGATTGTGGTTATATCATCTTTAGGTTTGGGGGCCATCATCGGAAATACTCGACCCATCGAACTAGCCGCTACCGATTGGAGCGCCAATTTATTATCCCAAGCAATAATACGTCCGTTCCCCACTTTAGCTTTAAATCGGCTTTTTACTCCTGGTCGATACATGTCATTGGCCATATCTTCTTCACGCGTATAAACGAGTTGTATGGGCGTATTAGGTAGTTGTTTGGCAATCTCTGCTGCACTCGCCACCATATCAATCTCTGCGCGACGACCAAATCCGCCTCCTAGATAAACAATGTGCAAAGCGATATCCTTAGTAGTGATTCCTAGCACATCAGAAGCGACGGAAGCCGCAATTGAAGGCGCTTGATGCCCACACCAGACTTCAGCCTTTTTTTCTTTATCCTTATATAGCACCGTACAATTTATCGGCTCCATACACGCGTGCGCTAAATATGGCACCTCATACATCGCCTCTATAATACCGCCAGTTGTAAGTAGTGCGTCAACATCACCATGATTCTCTGGTGTCGCAATCGCTGGGGCAGCCATAGCTTCATCTATTAATTTGATGATGCTGGCACTATTCAAGTTGCCAAACCCTTGATTATCTTCTTCTACTTCGAGCATATCTGCCGCCGACTTCGATCTCCATGTATTATTAGCAACAACAACTGCCCCATGAGAAGTGAGCAAGACTCGCCGGACACCTGGCTGAGAAGAAACTTCTTCTAGATTTTTTATCGACAAGATTTTACCACCTATAGTAGATGGATGTTTGATAACAGCATACAACTGATTATCAAGGCGTACGTCTAATCCAAATACAGCTGCACCCTTAACTTTCTCGGGAATATCAAGTCGCTTGATTGGTTTGCCAAGAAGGGTAAAGTTTTCAGCCTTTTTGAGCGTAGGTAATCCATCTAATTTTACTTGTGATGCGTCCTTTACTAGCTCGCCGTAACTAAACTTTTGCGTCTTATTAGCGTGAAAAATGTAGCCTTTATTAGCTTGCACTTCGCTTGGAGAAACTCCCCACCTGTTAGCTGCGACTGTTTTCAGCATTTCTCTTGCTTGTGCGCCGGTCATCCTAAGGTGATCATATCCGTCTATGATGGTGGTACTCCCACCTGTGGCGATGGCCGGAACAAAAGCCAATATTTTTTCCATCATCGTAAATCCCTTATAAATGTCTCTAGGTTGAGCGGTCATAAGGGCGGTATTAGCATAGGGCGATTCTGATTGTGGATGATAGACTTGTATATCGTCAAATTCTACTTCTAACTCTTCCGCTATTAACATCGGAACGGACGTATAAACTCCTTGCCCCATTTCTGCGCGGGGCACGGCAAGAGTAATTTTGTTGTCAGGAGTAATGCTGATCCAGGCATTTAGCATATCGCCTGAAAATCCTTGACCCGTATATTGCTTGATCTTTCGACCTACATACATCATGCCCCCAGCACCCACCACTAATCCACCCCCAAGAATACTTCCGGTAATAATAAAAGCTCTTCGTGTCCAAAATGATTTCTTCGTGTTCGTAGTAGCAGAGTTGGTCATGATCGGTGTAATGATTTTTTTAAAGAATTCTTATGAAAAAAATACTTGCGGGGTTTTTATAAGGTGGTGCGTGCTATAGTTGCACTATTTTGCGCAGCGGTATGAATCGCTTCTCTGATGCGATTGTAAGTACCACAACGACAAATATTGGTCATATGCGCATCGATGTCTTGATCTGTAGGCAAAGGTTTTTTAGACAAAAGAGCTTCTGCGGCAACGATCATCCCGCTCTGGCAATAGCCACACTGTGGCACTTGGTGTTCGATCCACGCTTCTTGTATAGCGGTAAACCTTTCTGCTGTGCCTAATCCTTCAATAGTAGTAATCATCTTTCCTTCAACGGATTTGACCGGAACAACACAACTTCTGACAACCTCGCCATCGACTAAAACAGAGCACGCGCCACAACTCGCAATACCACAGCCAAATTTGGTACCTGTCAAGTTTAACTCATCCCTCAATACCCACAATAAGGGCATTCCGGGCTCTATATCTAATTGATACTCCTTTTGGTTGATAGACAATACAATCATGTGGAACATATTTAGGTCAGAAAGGTACTACCTTTTTTGTCTATAGGAGTTTATGTGTTCCATTTTGTGTGAGTTGATTGGATGATAAGAAAAAAGGACATACTTCTCAAGAAAAGCTTTTAAGAAAAATTGACTCAGCGTCATTGTGCTAATCATAGAGACAAAGATTCTTACACAATCCAAATGAATTTAGGCTTATTTCAGGATGTTGTTTTGTTGATTCGAGTTAAGATTTGTATCCGTTCCATGATTTCAAATTTCTATTTGTTGCAAATGATGCGTTACCTTCGCAATATGATCATTTGCCAATAATGATACTTAAGGAATGACAAGCAGTCCTCATGCGTCTTCGGGAGATAGTTCTCTGCGGTTTAGTATACTCTATGTGTTTATCGCCGCGGCTCTATTGCGACTGACCAACTTCAATTTTTATTTGTCGCAACTGCTTGGTTTTGAGACGTCCATAAATGCTACTGGCGGGGATGCCTTTAATTTCATCAATTATTTTTGTGTTATCACCGCAATTGCTTTAATGCTTGGCTACTGGCGAACTCAACGACTTTTTTGGTCGACGACATGGCCGCTGTTCCTACTTATGAGTATATACCTTGTTTCCGCGATATTGAGCCCCTTGGCCAATACTAGTTGGATTGTCTATCAAATGTTGTTTTTGATAGTGGCGTTATGCATCCATCTTCATGTGACTAGCGTAGATTATGGACACTCGACTAAGTTAATGGGCGGATTGACGCTGGTATTTTCGTTAGGGGTATTATTTGCACTTTTTGCATTTATTCAAATAATTCTTCAAGTAGATGCGCGTACCTATGTCCAAGAATTTAATGAGTCGTTTGTACAAAGCCTTGACGACTTTGGTATTATGAAACAGCGCTATGGGTATTTTTTAGGCTTTTTATTGGCCTATGCACTGTTTGTTTTAAAAAATATACGATGGAAGATTTTCAGCATTTTAGTGATTGTATTGACAGGTTTTGGGATTAGAAGTTTCTTGCTTGGTGCTGTGGGGGCTGCATTTATATTTCTTTTGCGCCAACCCAAGCGGCTACTATTGATGATCACTACGCTAACGATTCCAATGATTTGGCTTGCTAAGCAGTTTTTTTCTCAAGGGATTTATGACACTCGGTTTTATCCATACGTCAATGCTCTGGATATAGTCCAAAAGTTTCCTTTTGGTTTAGGCTTAGGTGGTTATCCGGTATATACTGAGGAAAATAGTCGACAGCTTTTCGCATCCTTTTATGATGTCAATAGTGTGCTAGATTTTATTCCGACGGCACCGGAGTCAGATTTGGTGCACCTTTTTGGTAGCCTAGGAATAGGTTTAGGATTGATCCATGTATTGCTTATTGGTAAGATGATATGGGGGGTGGTGAAGTATCGATTTCACCTAAACGATTTTGAAAAGTGCATTTGTTTCTATTTTGTTTTTATGAGTTTTTTTGGTCTTAGTGAAGATTCTATTTTCTCCATTAATTATTGGATATTTTTTGGCCTTTGCTCAGGCGTAATAACGAAAAATGCTCTAGCCAAAACTCATCCAATCCTATGAGTCCTCAGTGCAGTGTGGTCATGTCTTGTTTTAATGCAGAACATACAGTCGCCGCAGCTATAAACAGTATCCTATCTCAGAGCTTTGAGGATTTTGAATACATCATTGTAGATGACGGGAGTATGGATGGAACGGCTGCCTTGGTGCTGCATTATGCTACTATAGACGCACGTATCGTTCCAATACTCAATGATCATAACCTAGGACTAGCTGCTAGCCTCAACCGCGCCATTCACAAGGCAAGAAGTCCCTATATTGTGCGTATGGATGCAGATGATCGGGCAGTGGGGGGGCGATTGGCCACGCAGATGGCGTTTATGACGAGCCACCCAGAAGTTGATATTTGTGGCACGGCCATCCTCCCAGTTTATGACAATGCGCGCATAGGAGAGCCTATTCGCTTACCAGAATACCATGATCAGATAGTCCAACGAATTTTCAAAAAGACGCTTGTCTTTCATCCAACAATCATCATTAGAAAAGAGGTGTTTGAGAAGCTAGGATGGTATGACCCTTCGCTACGCTGGGCTGAAGATGCAGACCTATGGTTTCGCATTTTTGACCGCGTAAAGTGGCATAACCTACAAGAGCCTTTGCTGTATTATACTATCAAATCACATCTGACAAAAAAGATCGTGGTGAACAACCTACGCGTCAAAATAAGAGGCCTTAGACGACGAGGAATCATCTGGCAGCATCTTCATATTTTGATGCGCGATATTGGGTTGTATGCATGGCGCATTGTGTGGGATAGACGCCAGTAATCTTACCCCTCGAGAAAAACGTATGTTGCCATTGAGCAACTTGGTACTGGAGATTTAAGTCTCTTTATCTCCCTTTGCTCGAATGAATGATTTTTTGCATGTATTCCTGTAGTTTATTTCTTTAGGCTTTCATCATGAGTTCACCTTGTTAGTTAGTCATAAATCTAATCACCCATTTTTTAATTCTCTTTCTTGTATTGAGCTTTGAGAATTCAAGTCTTTCACATCCGTTAAACATCTTATAATGGCAAAGGGGGACTATGCATACGCCCGCCCCCCTTTTCAAACAAGATTATTGACATGGTCAACCAAAATTATTATTGGACGAAAGCAAAACTTGGGTTTGACCTACGACCTTCCTGCGAGGATATAATAAATATACGCTTTGTGCTAATTGCGTAACATTCAACATCTGATGGCTTTATGAATCATTATTTTCAATTTTTGAATTCGCTATCATAATACCCTCACTGTTATATAATCACACCTCTACTGATCCATTTATCGGAGTGGTACTTGGTATATTCTAATTGACCCACATTGATTCTAATATACGCCAAGTTCGCTTCAAAGGACTTTCATGCCTCTTTAGGTTGATTAGAAGCTGATATATCAGAGCCTTCATTATTCTGCTGAATAGCTCTGTTGTAAGTGCCCTCTTTTATACCTTGAACAGATTTGCCGTTCTTTAGAGTTATTTCGACGATAGCATTTTTACCCTTTTCTGCGTACTTTTCATTGGCTTTTTCGCCTTTTGGTACACTGACCGTTTTTATATGATAGGGATGTAAATCTTCTATTCTGCCTAATACTTCATTGACAACCAAAACAGGTTTTTGCTTTGCCTTGTTCTGGTTGGCTATTATGTTCGATTTAATTACCAAAAAAGAAACAAGTTGATTAATGGAACCATCAAAATATTTCTTCGTCAGTCGCTGTAGGGATGTTTTGGTGTACACGCAGTTTTCTACGCTGGGAAAATACACGTGCGCGCGACCATAGGCTTTATGATCTACACCGCCAAGTTTCTCTTCTATCCAGACAATACTTCTGATCATAGTGTGCAGGAGAGTAAGGTCGCGCTTCTGCTCAATGATTTGCAAAACCGTTGCTGACTCCAACTGCGTCCATAGCAGTTGCGTCACAATTACTTCAGATTTGATTTGTCGTGGATGTTCAAACATATAACAACGCATATGTCAAATATACAACGTAATATTTAGTTGTGAATTTAATTTTGTTAATTTGCCCGATATTTTTTTTGATCCTGTGCATAAAAAGTGATTTCTTGCATTTACTCAACTTTGAGCCCTTCGCTTAGCGTCAATGATTTAGAGAATGTAGGCACAATTACCCCCAATATTGTAAATTGCACGCGCTATGACTTGGAAGAACCATCCATATTATCAACGACTAGTAGCTTGGTATAACAATCCTCGCGATCGAAAGGGTCTAAAGATAACCTCTCGAGTATTATGGATTATCACATTGGTCAGCATCTTTATGGGAATGTTGAGTTTTATCCTACTCAGCTTTTCTGATTTACCCAGTTTTGAAGAGTTAGAAAATCCAAAGTACGATTTAGCAAGCCTCATTTATGACACCAATGAACAACCGTTTGGAAAGTATTATATCGAAAATAGGGAGTACATAGGCTATGAGGATTTATCTACTCATATCAAGGATGCTTTGTTTAGTGTAGAGGATGCGCGCTATTTTCAGCATAGCGGTATTGATTTTTCGGCATTACTTAGAGTAGCGATAAAGACAGTTGTATTGGGTGATCAGAGCAGCGGTGGTGGTTCGACCATTACCCAACAGCTTGCAAAACAACTTTTTGATAGAGCTTCATTGACGTCTGATAACAACATTGGGCGGATTGCTTCTTTGGCAAAGATCAAATTTAAAGAATGGATTACGGCCGTCCGACTAGAGAAAAGCTACACCAAAGAGGAGATCGTGGCCATGTATCTCAATAAATTTGAATTTATAAATGGCGCACATGGGGTGCAATCGGCAGCGCAAATATACTTTGACAAAGCTCAAGATCAACTTGAAATACCTGAGGCCGCTATGCTCGTTGGCATGTTAAAAAATCCCGCATACTACAACCCTGTCCGGTATAATGAAAGAACCCGAGGCCGAAGAAACGTGGTGTTATCACAAATGCATAGTTATGGCAAAATTAATCGAGTTCAGCGCGACACTTTGCTTGTAACGCCCTTGAGCATGGAGACATTTAAACGCAGTACTCAGAGTGACGGAATAGCACCCTATTTTAGAAGTGAGCTTACCAAATGGTTGCGAACTTTACTGCTTCAGCCATCTTATCTCAAGTCTAATGGACAGCCATATGATATTTATCGCGACGGACTGAAGATTTATACGACGATAGACACCGCCTACCAAATCAAAGCAGAAGCCTCTTTATTTCAGCATCTTGCAAAATTACAAAAGAGATATTGGCAAGTTTGGAGTCGCTTAGATCCTCTGACGTATGAGGCTACAAACTATCAAAAGGAGATTAGGTTAGAGGCCTTGCAGCGTCGTATACGCGACACTGATTTCTATAAGGACTTGTTTGAGGCAAGTTTTGGTGATATCCAAATGAGCACAATTGAGAAGTTTAATCTTGCTCTCGAAGAACCCACAGTCCGTCGATTAATGACGGAACCTACCTTTATCGAAAATACTGGCGGCGAAACCCGGTCAAAGCTACAACGATTGGTTAACCACTCATTGTGGAATGATGTTCAACGTACATGGAGTGATTTCCAACTTCAGTTAGAGCGACATTTTAATGAAAAAATTGAAGCGCAAGTTTTCGCATACAATGCTGGGGGGTTTGAGAGTAAGACGATGACACGAAGAGATTCTGTTATGTATCACCTTCAGCACATGCAGGGTGGCCTCGTCTCCTTAGACCCCAGGACAGGCGAGATAAAAGCTTGGGTGGGCGGCGCTGACCATCGTTATTTTAAATTTGATCATGTCAACATGCGCCGCCAAGTTGGCTCGACCATCAAACCATTTGTCTATTCAGCGGCCATTAGTGTGTTGGGTATGTCGCCTTGCGAAGAATTTAAGGATATTCAATACACGATAGCGCCAGGAGACGCGAACTTTAATGTAGATAAAGAATGGTCGCCTTCGAATTCTAACAATTTATTTACGCAAAATAATTACAACCTATATCAAGGACTGCTGTATTCCAAGAACTCTATTACCGTGCGTATTGTCAAAGAAATGGGTACCATGGGACCTATTAGAGATTTACTACACAATGTGGGTATTAACAAAAATGAACGCTTGCCGGGCAATCAATTATTAGTGCCCGATCTGCCTTCGTTGTGTCTGGGAGCGATTGACTTATCTGTACTCGAAATGGCAGGAGCCTACACGACATTTGCCAACGATGGAATGTACACTCAGCCTAATTTTATACGCCGTATTGAAGACAAGAATGGAAAAGTCATCTATCAAGGCAGTTCTGTTCAAAGACGCGCATTAAATCCTCTCTACAATGCTGTAATGGTGGATATGCTCAAAAATAACGTTGGCGGTGGTTTCAACATGAACCTTAAGTCAGAAGTCGGTGGCAAAACCGGGACAACCAATGACTACGCCGATGGATGGTTTATGGGTATTAGTCCAAACCTAGTGACAGGTGTATGGGTAGGAGGTGATGAGAAATTCGTGCGATTTTTATCCTTGGACGATGGTCAAGGCTTTGTGATGGCTCGGCCAATTTTTCAAGATTATATGAAGCGTCTAGAGACGGATGAACAACTAAAATTCGATACCGATGTTCGCTTTAGACCTGGCCCACCTGGATATACAAATTTGACGGATTGTACTCGCTACAAAAGTGGCTCTGTCGTAGACGAAAGTGAGGCCAACATGAGAAAGAAAAGCGACCTAGATGTATTTGATGAATTAGAATTTGAAGAATTTGACGATATCGATACTAGTGGTCTGCGCCTAAATAATTAATTACTAAAACTCATATTAAATGAAAGCACCTTTAGCAAATCTCGTAAATGCCGTAACCCTTATAGTCCTTGGAGCATGGGGCTATTTTGGCTCTGATACTCCATCTAACACCGCTCTCATACCCGTTGCCGCAGGTGTGTTATTATTAGCCTTTTATAGCGGCGTAAAATCCGAAAACAAAACGATCGCTCACTTAGCAGTATTATTGACACTGATTATTGTACTATCTCTATTTATGCCCCTCAAAGGCGCGATCGGCAGAAGCGACACTTTGGCCATAGCACGAGTAGGGATCATGGTGGTAACAGGTATACTAGCGATGATTGCATTTATAAAGAGCTTCAAGGCAGCTCGTTTGGCTAGAGAGGCCAAGTAATCTATTTATATTCTAAGGTATAAGGGGGTTCAACAGCCCCCTTTTCTTTTGACTACACACCTACTTGGCATATCAGATATTGTGCAACTGACATTTCTTTGTGTACCATTTATAACTCCCATATATACGAATGAAAAAATTATCTAAGAATTTGAGCTCAAAAATTTTCTCCCCTTCAGTTGAGTATCAAAATGATCGTATTCTTGGTGGTCTAAGTTTTACCGACCAAAAGATAGCACAACTCAGCATTGACCCCAAAATAGGGCTCAAAAGCTCTACAACAAGCTTTAAAAGAAGAAGTCAATATTTTTCAATAGATAAAGAATCAAGCAATCGTCCGACTTCATTTGGGATGGGTTGAGTTTATACCCTTCTGTCAGATCTAACGCCAATGGAAATATTTCATCACATACGTCATACTCCCCATCTACTGATAGCCTCAATATCTTACCCTTGGGCAATGCTTAAGTATTTTAATTATTTGCTCAAGCGAATAATAGCTTTATAATACCGCAGACGCTTAGGTATAATATTAAGATCAAGAATAATATTCAGATATGCCGACCCTTGGGGCTTTTGTTGATCTCGGCTTATCATTTCGAATATGATGAAATAGTCATTAACCCACCGAATAGCTGTCATAAATGAGTCGGATCAGTTTCAATTAAATCTCCATCTTTCTCAGCGGGTATCGGTACAAATCTATCTGTGGCATATCGACTGATATCGGCAAACGAAGTATCCTGCGGAAATTATTACCGTCAAAAGAGCCTATTACAGATTCTTCCTGATTTTAGTAGGCAGCGAATATTAAACTATTTTTGCCGTAAGGAGGTGATTATTACATTGGGCGTTTAGTTGACTTTCTTAGGTGGAGTTATAAATTAAAATGGGCAGCTCGCGAGCCGCCCATTCGTTCTTCACACTTTGGCAAATATGCTTATTTGATCAATTCAGCAATTTTTGCTTGGTAGTTGGCAAGAGAAGTTTCAGCACCTGTTTTAGCCGCAGCTAATAGATCACCGAAACCAGCAAGCTTAGCTTCACCTTCAGAGATATAAGAAGTAAGACCGGCAATTTTAGCTAATACATCTCCTTCGATTTTGCCAGCAGCAAGACCATCTGTAAGAGCAGTAACTTCAGCAGACTTAGCTGTCCAATCTGTCAAAAATGTAGACAAATCTCCATTGATGCTATTGAAGGCGTTGCCTAAACTCATCGCACCTTCTTTAGCAGCGGTGATTTGAGCTTGAGCATCTGGCTTTAACTTGCTAAATTTTTGCTCATCATAACCGATAGCAGAAAATGCTTGGTTAAACCCAGACGCTGCTGTCTGCAAGTTTGATTGAAAATCCGTTGCTTGTGCAGTAGCTGCATCCCAGCTAGATACTAATGCGTCAATAGCAGGTTTGTGTTTGGCTACAGAGTCGCATGAAGCGAAGACCAAAAGGCCTAAAGCGAAAAAAAGAATGTTTTTCATGTAATGAATACTATTTAAAATGTTGAAATGACCCCTATAACGGTAACTACTTTTAGCTAAGGTTGCATGAATCAAGCCACAAATGTGCAGTATTTTTGAATGCCTCGTATAAAAATGATGAAAAATATTTTTTACACAATTAATTCATAATCAATCATTTACGAATATTTTTCTACGCTATAGCTCAATTTCATTTTCTTTGGCAAAAATGCCTCAGGGTAAAATAAAATACTCCTTTTCGGCGGTAAGCCTACTTTGACCTTATTTGCCTAAAACATACAAAACATAAACTGACTAGCTCTTAGAACTATTAAACTAGTTTCAAGTACATAGACATGACAATATGTCGTTAGAATAGCGTTAATCTTATCATTGTCGATATAGATAGCTTAAATTTGCACTTTCAACGCCATCATGACATATCTGCACGGATTGGAATGAAAATAGCATCTCAAAACACTTAACTTAAGTAGACCTCATGTTTAATATATTCTCCAAGTTTTTTGGATCCAAATACGATAGAGACGTAAAGACCTATACGCCAGTAGTTGATAAGATAAATCAATACTATATCCAATACGCCAACATTAGCAATGACGAGTTACGCAATAAAACCCACGATTTCAAGGCGCGAATCACAGCCCATCTTGAAGGCTTAGACGGTGACATTGTGCGCATGCAAGCAGAGGCAGAGGCTGAACCAAACTTCGCGCTAAAGGAAAAAATCTACATTGAAATAGACTCCCTTCAAAAAGAGCGCAACGAGCATTTGGAAGATGTGCTCAAAGAAATTCTGCCCGAAGCGTTTGCCGTAGTAAAGGAAACCTCCCGGCGTTTTAAAGAAAATGACGAGATCACGGTCACAGCAACCGATCATGATAGACAACTAGCCACTACAAAGCCTCATATCAAAATAAATGGGGATAAAGCCGTGTGGGCTAATACTTGGAAGGCTGCCGGTGCTGATATTACTTGGAATATGCTGCACTTTGATGTGCAGTTGATCGGCGGAATGGTATTGCACTCAGGAAAAATCGCCGAAATGCAAACGGGTGAGGGCAAGACCCTGGTTGCTACCTTGCCGGCATATTTGAACGGCCTTTCTGGCCAAGGTGTACACATCATAACAGTTAACGATTACCTAGCCAGACGAGATGCGGAATGGGTAGGGCCAATATTCGAATTTTTACTCTTGACGGTTGATTGTATTGATAAATATCGTCCACATTCCGCCGGTAGAAAAGCTGCCTACAATTGTGATATAACCTACGGCACAAACAATGAATTTGGTTTCGATTATCTAAGAGACAATATGGTGCGCTCTACGGATGAGGTGGTGCAACGTAGACATCATTTTACAATGGTCGATGAAGTAGACTCGGTGCTTATCGACGATGCCCGAACTCCCCTCATCATTTCAGGGCCTGTGCCGAAAGGAGACGAAGAACAAGAATATCGAGAACTCAAACCTAAAATAGAGCACCTCATAGCAGAACAGCGAAAATTAGCCACCCTTTGGTTATCAGAGGCAAAGCAGAAATTTAGTTCAGGCAATAGTGGTTATAACGAAGGCGAAGGTGGGATGGATCTTTTGCGCGCATTTCGCGCCTTGCCAAAGTACAGACCGTTGATCAAGTTTTTGAGCGAAGAGGGCGTAAAAGTGACTCTCCAAAAAGCCGAGAACTTCTACATGCAAGAGCAATCAAAAAACATGCATATTGTCGACGAACCCTTGCTGTTTACCATTGATGAAAAGAATAGAAACGTAGAACTTTCAGAAAGAGGCGCTGAGTTTTTAGCCCAAGGCCAATCTGATCAAAATTTCTTCATTTTACCCGATATCACGGCAGAGATGCAAATACTGGATGCTCAAGAAAAAAAGGAAGGCATCGAATATCCCGATCAACGTCAATCACTCGTAGAAGACTTTTCGATCAAATCGCGACGACTCCATGCTGTCAGCCAGTTATTGAAAGCTTATACCCTTTTTGAAAAAGATGAAGAATACGTCGTCTTAGATGGTCAAGTCAAAATCGTAGATGAGCAGACAGGGAGAATGATGGAAGGCCGTCGTTATTCAGACGGATTGCACCAAGCCTTGGAGGCAAAAGAAAATGTCAAAGTAGGCGATATCACGCAGACATACGCCACGGTTACTCTTCAAAATTACTTTAGAATGTACCATAAGCTGGCGGGTATGACGGGCACAGCGGAAACAGAAGCCAAAGAATTTTGGGATATCTATAAATTGGATGTTGTGGTCATTCCTACCAATAAGCCCATCGTACGCGACGATCGCGACGATTTAGTCTATAAAACAGCCCGCGAAAAATACAACGCTGTCATCGACGAAATCAACGCCTTGACAGGAGCTGGACGACCCGTGTTGGTAGGAACAACATCTGTCGATATTTCAGAAAAGCTAAGCCGTATGCTTCAAATCAAAGGCATTAGGCATAATGTCTTAAACGCGAAACAGCATCAACGCGAAGCAGAGATCGTTGCAGAGGCAGGTCGTGCTGGCAACGTAACGATTGCTACGAATATGGCTGGAAGAGGTACCGACATAAAAATCTCTGATGAAGTCAAAAAAGCGGGTGGATTAGCCATCATTGCCACCGAACGCCATGACTCAAGACGCGTAGATAGGCAGCTAAGAGGACGTGCTGGTCGACAAGGAGACCCTGGAAGCTCGCAGTTTTATGTCTCGTTAGAAGATAATCTGATGAGACTTTTCAATTCAGAACGCCTAGCTAAGGTTATGGATCGAATGGGACACAAGGATGGCGAAGTACTACAACACGGCATGGTGACCAAATCCATCGAGCGAGCTCAAAAGAAAGTAGAAGAGAATAACTTCGGCATTCGAAAGAGGCTGTTAGAATATGATGATGTCATGAACATTCAGCGTGAAGCCATCTATAAAAAGAGAAATAATGCTCTTTCGGGTCAGCGTCTTTCCTTAGACCTATTCAACTTATTTTCAGCCTTAGCTGAGAATCTGGTAGAAGATTATAAGTCTATCAACAATTATGACGGATTTCGCAATGAGGCCAATAGAGTGTTGGGGTTTGATCCAGAAATAGATGCAGCAGCCTTTCATGAAGCCCCTATGAAGGAATTGGTGAAAATGCTTCAAGACCAAACCATGGAATTCTACGACACCAAATTCGGTCGCATCAGTGAATTATTGATGCCCGTGATCAAGCGTGTTCATGAAACTGATGGCAACAGATATAAGCGCATTGCCGTGCCCTTTACAGATGGAGGTCGCCGCCAATTGCCCATTTCAGCTGATCTTAAAACAGCTGTTGACACGAAAGGAAAATCGGTCATTCGCGATATAGAAAAAGCGGTATCTCTCGCGATTATTGACGAAAATTGGAAAGAGCATCTTCGTGGCATGGACGAACTAAAAGATTCTGTTCAGGCAGCATCGTTTGAACAAAAAGATCCATTAGTGATCTATAAAATGGAAGCGTACAATTTATTCGAACGATTAGTCTATAGTATCAACGAGGAGGTTAGTTCCTATTTGATGCGTGGCCGACTGTTGATCGCTATGGATAGCGAACTTCAAGAAGCGCGAGAACAACGCACTGATCTGAGCAAAACGACAGTTAATAACCGAGAAGAGCAAGCTCGGCGTGCCGCTGCAGAAGGGGTCAGCCGACCCGAACGGGCAAAACCCGAGACCTTTGTGCGAGAGGAAAAGAAGATAGGCCGCAATGATTTATGTCCTTGTGGCAGTGGTAAAAAATTCAAACAATGTCATGGACGAACATAATTCGCATTAACTTCATGGCTCATAATTAAGAATATACTATGAAAATCTACGCCTCGATAATTGTATCGATAACAACTCGTTGTGTCTTGCTGTTATGTTTTAGTTGGTTCGGGGCAACTCTTTATAGCCAAATCATCATTGACGAACAACCAGAAGTACAATCCCTCATGCGGATGTTTACGCAAAAAGGTAAAGAAGAAACGAGCATAAATGGATGGCGAATCAAGATAATAAGCACCACTGATAGACGAGCCATGGAAAACGCCAAGTATGCATTTCAGCGCTACTTTCCCGGATATGCTATATCACAAGCCTATGAGAACCCCTATTACAGTTTGAAAGTCGGGGCGTTCGAATCGCGTATGGAGTTAGAGTCACTTTTTTCAAGGATCAAGCGCGACTTTCCTAATGCCTTGCCGTATAGAGATAAAATTGTGAAGAATGAACTCTTCGAATGAACGCATTATCGAACGTCCGTACAATATCACGCAAGTTTGATTGGCTATTACTAGGGTCTTATTTAATCTTAGTACTCATAGGCCTGACAATGGTGTTTACTACCACTTATAATGATACTGAAAGCCAAAGGATATGGTCATTTGATTCCGCCTTCGGAAGGCAACTCATTTGGGCAGGCATTTCACTTGTGTTGCTAGTGCTCGCTTATTCGATAGATTGGTCTTTTTGGAATAGTCTTTCGATTCCATTATATATAATTGGATTGTCCTTTTTACTGTTGACGCTTTTCGTAGGGCGAGAGATTAATGGTGCAAAGGCATGGATATTTCTTGGGCCATTTTCATTTCAACCCGGAGAGTTTGTAAAGTTTAGCACTGCCGTGATGATGGCGAGCCTATTAAGTCCGATCAAATTTAGACTTGATGATATCCGCTCACAATTGGTTGCCTTAGGTATAATTATTGCTCCTGTGATTTTGATTTTGTTACAGCCCGATCCGGGATCTGCCGTAACTTTTTTCTCCCTTTTGATACTAGCTTATCGGCGCAACATGCCCGTGTTGTATTATTTGATTGGCATTGTCTTATTCTTAGTATTAACGTTGTCACTTAAGTTTGGATACTTGGTGACGATGACGCTGATTTGTTTAGTCACCGTAGCAATGATTTTGGATTTTAATAGATCGCGTTTGATCTCTAGTTTAATCTTTATCTCCTTGCTATTAACAGCGCTCTTGTTATTCCAATTTGAGCAAGCTCTCTATGCGTTACTGTTGAACATCGGTGTGTTGACGTATTTGATTTTGATGAAATATAGTTCACCGAATGTCTATGCCAAGTTGAGAATAGCTGCGGGTGTAATTGTTTTGTCGGGAATATCGTTTGTCAGTCAATATGCCTTTGATGTCATCTTAAAGCCTCACCAAAAAGATCGTATTAATGTATGGTTAAATCCTGAAGATTGCGACCCTCGTGGCTCACTATACAATCTTTTACAATCCAAGTTGGCTATTAGTTCGGGTGGTCTTCAAGGTAAAGGTTTTATGAATGGGACGTTTACTCGCTACAATTATGTGCCTGCGCAGACAACGGATTTTATCTTCAGTAGTATAGGCGAGGAGCAGGGCTTCATCGGCAGTGCCTCTGTTGTTATGTTGTTTTTAGTCATGGTCATACGTCTCATTCAGATAGGAGAATCATCCTCTAGCCGTTTTGCTCTTAACTATTGTTATGCGGCAGCGGGCTTTGTTTTCTTCCACTTCTTCATCAATATCGGCATGACGCTTGGCCTTGCGCCCGTCATTGGCATCCCCTTGCCCTTCATCTCCAAAGGTGGTACTGCATTAATGTCATTTTCCATTATGGTTGGGGTGGCTTTAAAAATTAGCCGTAGTAAAAATATATAATGCTTTGTGAAGCAATTTATTCTTCAAGGCAACTTGAGCATTCCAAATTCTTTTCGGCAAGCTGACATTCAATATTTTTGACAAAATAATTGTAATAAAGGAAGTCTTAAAAATACTAGTTAAATCTTAATGCCACTGACCATAATATCAAAGGAGACATAATGGTAAGCCATACGTCTCCTTTGATATTATATAAAACATTATCGTTTAGAACATGATCGTTAGCCTAACAGATCAAATCTATCTAGATTCATTACTTTAGTCCAAGCTGCCACAAAGTCTTTCACAAATTTCTTCTGAGCGTCTGCACAGCCATATACCTCTGCTATAGCGCGCAATTCTGAATTAGACCCAAAAATCAAATCTACGCGACTTGCTTGCCATTTCTTATGGCCTGATTTGCGGTCAAAACCATCAAATATATGTCCACTATCATTGGACGCTTTCCAAGAAATTCCAAAATCTAACAGATGAACAAAAAAATCATTCGTCAACACTTCAGGTCGTTGAGTGAAAACTCCTAAAGTTGAATGATCGTAGTTGGTGTTTAAAACACGCATACCCCCTACGAGAACCGTCATTTCTGGCGCAGTCAGGCTCAACAATTGTGCTTTATCAACTAACATTTCTTCTGCCGAAATAGATAATCGAGGCTTTAGATAATTTCTAAATCCGTCCGCTTTTGGCTCGAGCACAGCAAAAGATTCTACATCCGTTTGCTCTGCAGTAGCGTCTGTTCTTCCAGGAGTAAAGGGAACAGAAATGTCGTGGCCTGCTTTCTTGGCTGCTCTTTCGATACCAACACATCCACCCAAAACGATTAAATCGGCTAAAGAGACCTGCTTGTTATCTTTATTCGAAGTATTAAATTCCTTTTGAATTCCTTCCAATACTTTCAGCACTCTTGACAGTTGTGTAGGATTATTTACTTCCCAATACTTTTGCGGTGCTAATCGAATACGAGCTCCATTAGCTCCACCACGCTTATCCGATCCTCTAAAGGTAGAGGCAGAGGCCCAAGCCACAGAGACAAGCTCAGATACGCTCAGATCTGAGGCTTCTATTTTTGCTTTTAATTGCTCTATGTCCGAGCTGACTATAAGATTATAGTCAGCGGCGGGAATAGGATCTTGCCAAATCAATTCTTCCATTGGCACTTCTGATCCTATATACCTAACTTTAGGTCCCATGTCTCTGTGCGTCAATTTAAACCAAGCTCTTGCAAAGGCGTCAGCAAACTCATCTGGATTCTCGTAAAATCTCCTTGATATCTTATTGTACAAAGGATCTATGCGCAATGCCAAATCTGTTGTCAACATTGTAGGTGAGTGACGTTGCGAAGGGTCGTGAGCATCTGGCACAGTATCGACCCCTGCGCCATCTTTTGGCTTCCACTGGTATGCCCCAGCAGGACTCTTTGATAATTCCCATTCGTATCCAAAAAGGTTTTCGAAAAAGTTGTTACTCCATTTTGTCGGTGTTGTCGTCCAAGCTCCTTCTAACCCGCTCGTAATCGTGTCCACTCCATGACCTGCACCATAAGAGTTTTGCCAGCCCAAACCCTGCATCTCTATACCTGCTGCGGCTGGCTCTGCCGCTACATATTTGTCTGCATCTGCCGCCCCATGGGTCTTTCCAAATGTATGCCCCCCTGCGATAAGCGCAACAGTTTCATAATCATTCATAGCCATACGCCCAAAGGTCTCCCGGATATCACGAGCTGCCGCAAGGGGATCAGGAACACCATTAGGCCCTTGAGGGTTGACGTAGATTAATCCCATCTGAACAGCTGCCAAAGGGTTTTCTAAGTCCCTATCCCCCGTATATCGATTATCCCCTAACCAAGTGGTCTCAGCACCCCAATAAATATCCTCTTCTGGCTCCCAAACATCTGCACGTCCCCCAGCAAAACCAAATGTCTCGAATCCCATAGACTCTAAAGCGCAATTGCCCGCCAATATCATCAAGTCAGCCCATGATATCTTCTGTCCATACTTTTGCTTGATAGGCCATAATAACAATCTAGCTTTATCAAGATTCGCATTATCGGGCCAACTATTTAATGGAGCAAAACGCTGCGTACCTGATCCAGCCCCACCGCGACCATCAGCTATTCTATATGTGCCAGCACTGTGCCATGCCATACGAATAAACAACGGTCCATAATGTCCGTAATCCGCTGGCCACCAATCTTGAGAAGTCGTCATTATGCCGATGATATCCTTTTTGATATCACTCAGATTTAGTTTTTTAAATTCCTTGGCGTAATCAAAATTTGAATCGTTCGGATTCGATAGAGCCGAATTTTGCCTTAGTGTATTGAGTTTTAATTGGTTGGGCCACCAATCTCTGTTCGTCGTTCCACCTCCAGCACTATTGCGGAGCATGCCTCCCGAAAAAGGACATTTGCTCCCTTCCATTTTTTCTTGAGAAGAAGAGTGTGCATGTTTGCCATTGTTATCCATATTCTTGATTTTTAGTATGATCTGTTTTGCGAAGATAAGAAAATAAAAAGATAGTTTTTATCAATATATTTTATGCTTTAATAGGTATCCTCTATGATTTAAATCCTGCTAAAACGGTTTAAGGAGCTCGACTATCAACTTCTTATAGACCTTACACTCTATTGTCATAGCCTATCAGGCTTACTTTGGACGTTTCAGCCAAAGTTTAAGAAGTGCGCAGCTTTATTTTATCCACTAAAAATTCCCCTAATCTCTGCCCTTGTTCGACTCCATATTCGATAGCAGGTCGATAATGAATACCTCCATACAAACGACTTATTGCTGCCTCATCAGATGCATGATAAAAAGAATTGAACTTTCTAATTGGTAGTCCATACGCCTCCTCTACATCATCACTGTATTTAAAATTGTCACCAAAGATAGAGGTCAACGCCACTGCCGCCGCTCTTGAAATAACACTATGTCCGCTCGTATGCTCAGGAAATGGAGGGGTTTGCAAGAATGGCACCCAATTTTCATCTATATGTTCGTTAATGACCGATTCGGGGCGAATTAGATTTGATCTGTACTTCTCATCCCAACAACTAATAAACGCATCAAAAAGCGCAATGCTCGTCAAAGTATACGCTTCAATGGTTTTGCCTAAGTTTGCCTCAGAAGCACGCGTCACTACGCCTGTTATACCTATCCAATGACCACCGGGGGTAATCTTTTTAGTGGCATGCATAACATGGCCTGTAACGTTTAATTTATATGGATTACAATCCCAAAAAGCCGCAATTTCCCTTTGCTCCTCCGTTAAATTCTTAGTTACTTCATATACTTCTAGGGCCTCTTTGTAGAATTGACTGTTCACTGAAATATCAAATGGTGTAGGTGCTCTAGGAATAAACTGCTGAGCACTATCCATTACTAACGGTCGAATATTTCGCCAACTTGGTTCGATGCCATCCATATATCCGGGGGGCGTAGGTTTCCATCGAGAAGGTTCTTTGGTGATCGAAAACTTAGGATCTGTGCGCGTTTGTTTATATCTATCACGACTAGAATAGGCAATGATGTGCTGTGATACTTGATCACCATACGTTATGGATCGCTTTAATACGGATGACGGTATACCACTTGATTGCCACTTCTTATATAACTCATTATAGTAGCTTACGAGTCGCTCTTCACTAAAAATGAAATTCTTGCCCGTTACATAAAAGGCATGAATCGAAGCGATCGCTGGAGAATATTCTTCTTGAGGTGCGGGTGGTGTTTCAGAAAGCTCATTTAATTGGCCGGCTAAACTCAGATAGTTCGAATCCGATTGTGCCCATACTTCATAAGCCGCAATAGACGGATACACATAATTGCGACTAGCCACTGGCGGCGAGAAAATATCATGTACAATTACTTCACTGAGTCTTTCATACGCCTTTCGGAGATCTTCAGCATTGTTGACTTTAGCCGCGTAATCGACTTTCTTACAGCTTATAGCTAATATTGCTATACTTACAACCCAGATACATCTGACAAAATAATTTGCTCTCATAATTCTTTATCTGATACACATTAACATCATTAGAGCAAAGATACCGTGCAATGAGCTACGATGCAATCCGATGATTACCTGGGACGCTATAGTTCGCGCACCCAAATATTCCTAAACCGCACTTTATCCCCATGATCTTGAAGAAGTAAAGGCATTTTTGCGGGGTGGGGTGTATAGTAGGGCTGGCCTATAAATACACAAGGGCCTTTTAATTCTACATGATCTTGAATCAACACCCCATTGTGAATGACGGTGATCGTCGCTGGTTTGATAAGTTCCGTGCCATTAAATTTAGGAGCTCTGAAGACAATGTCATAGCTCTGCCACTCACCAGACGGCCTCGAGGCATTGACTAACGGCATATGTTGCTTGTAGAGTGCCCCTGCTTGGCCATTAGGGTAGGTCTCGTTTTCATACGAATTTAAAACCTGCACCTCATAGAGACCCATAAGAAAGATACCACTGTTGCTATAATACTGATCCTTTTTACCAGGATCCGTTGGGCAATTAAACTCCAGATGTAATTGTACATCACCAAAGGGCAATGCTGATTCGATAGCGCCCTTCCCGGGCTCGACAATCATTGCTCCGTCTTTCACTTCCCATTGGGCCGCAGTGCGTTGATCTAGGATAAGATCTTGGCTTTTGAGCTTTATGATAGCTTCAACCTGATCCATTCTGGCTCCATAATCGAATCTTGGCTTTCGCCATTTCGATACATCTTTCCCATCAAATAACACAATGGCATCTGAAGGTGCAGAAGAAAAAAGCCCTGGTGTCACCTTAATCGGTACAGGCTCCCATTGTTCAGTGTCTACCCACGGTTTGGTAGCTTGCAACTCGGCCCAATTGATAACGGGCACTTCTTGCGCTGAGATTTTGGACAATTGGAATGGAGTCATCAAAAGCAGAACTAAAAGATTTTTCATATTTCTTTCTTTGATATAATAGATAATATATGCTAATCCTTCATTACATAGGATGGATACTCAGCAATTCTTGGGGTTGATAAAAGCCCTTTTTATTCTTGACGGCGGCTCTCACTTTTGCCACTTGTTGTGGTGTAATAATAGAAGCTTTATTGCCAAAATCATTGCGAATATACGTCAACACAGCCGCCACTTCATCATCCTTTAGTAGGCCCTCATACGGGGTCATAGGCACTTGTCCGGGATATTCCTTTCCATTAACGATAATAGGTCCAATCAGGCCTTTGAGTGTTAGTTTGATTAATCGCTCATCACTGCCGGTAACCCAGTCGGATTCTGCCAAAGGCGGGAACCCTGAAGCCGACAAACCCTTGCCATTATATTGGTGACATGTGCCACAATATCCGTCACGCTCATAAATTTCTTTACCTGTTTTAAATAATTGAAAGGCTGGCCCTTCGAGATGGTTAGAGACTAGGTCGGTCTCTTTAGAAGGCACATTATGACCCATCATATGTGCTTTGGCGGTTTCAAATACGGGGTACATCCACTTATCTAGGGGATGTTGTTCGGCAATATTCAAAACCTGAATGCCTTCGACCTCGGGCAACCACGACGCAGCGACGATAGCCTCTAGTCTGACGCGTCCATGGCTATCAGCAGCAGCAGCTTTCAATTGTGACAAAGGATCGGCTAACTGGTGACCCATATATCGCACTACACGTACTCCAGCAGCTCTGGCACGATGATCGTCTGAACGTAACACCAGCGATAACAAGCTCGTATCTATTTGATTCATTCCCCAACTTACCCATAGACCTTCGACTAGATGATGTGCGTAGTCGTCATGTTTTTGATCCAACGCAGCTACCCAAGTTTTTAATTCGGCTAATACTTTGTCCGTATCCCGCGCCCTCAATTCACGCCTTGTGCGATACCGAGTTCGATATTCTGGCAATTTTAGATTATTGAGTAATGTCGCTAAACTCGCATCGACAATTTTCGCTGGCTGGACTAGTGGTCTCGAAGGATAGGTTATCCTATAAATGCGCCCATGGACATGGTCGCGATACGGATCTCGAGCGTTATGTTGCATATGTCCAACGAGGATATTATGCCAGTCCACGAGATAAAGAGAGCCATCGGGAGCAAACTCCATGTCGACAGGTCTAAAGTTTTTATCATCTGAAGTTACAAGATCCAATCGATGCCGGGTACCGTACCCCGTTCCCTCTTCAAAAAATCTATGTTGCTTCGTCCCTAAAAATCCGATGCTATTATTGATGATCATGTCTCCTTGCACGTCATCAGGAAAGTGGCGGCTAGACACAAACTCTAGACCAGAGGTAGGGCGGACTTTATGAGCTTCTTCTATCAGGTTATAGGACTTATGATTGGCCTCTCCGTAGCGCGACTTGACCGTACCTGGCAACATCCACAAAACATCTGGCCCAGATGTCTCTGCAAAAATCGGCTGCCCCCAATCATCAAAGGCGATCCCCCAAGGATTGGGAATAGAGAGCTGTGCTGTCCGTTCCAGATGTCTACGCTGAGGAGAGAAGCGATAGAACCCGCCATTTGTAGCGCGAACCGTACCATAGGGCGTCTCTACATTGGTGTGCAGAAAAACTCCTTCCCCCATATAGATCGCCCCTGATGGATCTGCACAAAAAGCACTGATCACATGATGGGTGTCATGATCATCAAAGCCGCTGTAGATTATCTCTTGTTCGTCCGCGTGATCGTCGCCGTCTGTATCTTTGAGGAGTATCAAATTAGTGCCTTGTGACACATAGACTCCCTCTGGAGCAAACTCAAATCCCACCGGAATATGAAGACCTTCCGCAAAGATGGTTTGTCTATCTGCCTTGCCATCACCTTTGGTGTCTTCTAAAATTAAAAGTTTGTCATTGGGGCGTGGGTCACCAGGTTTCCAGTGAGGGTAGGTGGGCATCGTAGCTACCCATAAGCGGCCCTTATTGTCAAAAGAAAGCTGCACTGGATTGGCCAAATCTTTAAACTCTCGTTCAGAAGCAAACAACTCTATTTTATATCCTTCTGGGACTTTGATGCTATTCAATGCCTCATCGCCATAATAATATTCTTCTTGACCACGCCCGTAGGCCGATGGTTGATAATTGGATTCGACCAAGGGCAACTCGCGCGTTTGCGCATCGGCTGCTGCCAAGTCGTATGTTTCGCCTTGACTAGCTGCCCAAATGGCACTATCTCGAACGGCTGTCATCTGACGCAATTTTTCTAACTCATATGGATAATTGGCTGGACCAAATGGATCATAGCGTCTGCCAAAGACATGTACCCCGTTAGGAATTTTGAAATCATTATGCCAATACCAATTTTTCTCTTTGACCGCAGCCATTATCGCATCGCGCTTAGATTGGGCTTTCCCGGTACGCATACCTGAGAGTTGAGTGACGATATACTCAGAAATTAGCTCATACCCCTTATCATTTAATTGCAGCCCGTCGATGGTCAATACCGAGGATTGCTTGAAGAGCTTTTGCGAATAACCGAAAAGATCGATAAAAGGAATATTGTATTCATTTGCCACTTCACTCATGGCATTCGTGTATTGCTCAAGTTGATCGTTTACTTCCTTCCCGTTAGGCAGATCCATCGTTTTAGAGAGATCTTCAATGGCGGTGGGGCTTATCAAGGCTAACTTAGGTGGGCCTTGCCCATTATAGGTAGTGGCCAAAGTATGCTTGATAAAAGCGGTCAATTCATTTTTATAATTTTCTATTCCTTCACTACCAGCGAAAGACTCCGAAAAACCAAAGAACCCTAAGATCACATCTGCTTCATGCGCGGCAATCCATTCATCTATAGAACGTAGACTGCCCTCATTATAAGATTCTTGGGCGTATTCGTCTTGAAAGGCTTCGGCACCATCAAAGGCCCAAGGTTCCTTTCTCCCAGAACGTGGCCGAAATCCTGGAGTATCTCCACCATCACACATATTTCTGATATACAAATCATGTTCTGGATATCGCAGATAAAGTGCTGTCTCAAAATGACCAAAGTTGATCATGCGAGAACATAAATTGCCTCCCACCATTATGATGTGATCCCCGGTATTCACTTCAATCATGGCAGGTTTATCTTGCTGACATTGGCTGAAAAAAAAGATACCTGAAAACAGCAATAAGGTTTTGCACATTTTGGTCAATGACATAATTACGATTTTGGATTTGATTCGATAAGGGAGATTAGCAAGTCTACAGCTCGCTCTACAAAAATGGGATCTTCTATATATTCTGGGCAGTCAATTACTTCGATATTGGGCGGCAGATGGGTGTGTAGATAGTCAAAAAATGCCGCATCAGATTCCTTGTCTTCTAATTCACCATCTCTCTTCGAATATTTTCCGACCCCACCATAAGGCAACAAAAAATAAGCCTTGTCCGTCGTAAATTGTAATCGATCGCAAATAGACTTTGCCACTTGCAATATTTCAATTTTATTAATTCTAGGCACAAATATGACTGGACTATGAAATACGTATTGATGATTTTTATATTCTGCGGGCACCTTGTTTGCGGGCACCAAAATACCTAAATGCTCAGCACCACCCGGACATAGTACTTGGGGAATGCCTAGTTTTCCTGCTACTGTCAGCCGCTCCGGTCCACCTGCCCGCAATACCGACCACACGTCATCAGCAATCTCGCCCATGGCATAATCAAACACGGCTCCAATAATACCCTCCTTCATCATTTGCTCCATGGCTCTGCCCCCAGATCCGACGGCATGAAAGACAATGACTTCATATCCTTTTTGCTCAAGATAGTGGATAGCATGCATTGCTCCATTAGTCAACACTCCTAAATTAGACATGCCAATGAGTGGACGTTCACTTTTCTTCATCTGAAATTTGGAAGTGAGCTGAGCCATACCACATGCGGCGGCGGCGGCATTTGCTAATATCTGTCGAGTAAAAGGATTGAGTTTTAGAATATCACTTACCGAAAACATCATGGTAATGTCCTTTATCCCTACAAAGCGAGACATATCACCAGACGCTATAGTCGAGACCATTATTTTAGGAAATCCATAAGGCAACGCCTGCATAATATCGCAACAACTTGACGTGCCCTGAGTGCCTCCGAGTCCAAGAACCGCATGTACTTCATCGGATTGTATCTTGGCCAAGAGTATATTGATAACTCCCCGCACCATCACTGGCCCTGCTTCTTCTCTAGTAGGGTGTTGCAATAGCTGGGCTAAGGGTTTGCCCCCCTTTTCGGCCACCTCTTCACGTGTTATATCTGCTGTGATACCTGAGATCCCTACCACGCCAATATCGATCAACAGGGCCTTATTACCTAAGGATGCTATTTGATCGATCAGATAGCCAGCTTCTTGATCCTTGGTGTCGAGGGTAATTATTAGGGCAACCGTTTTTTGCATAATAGACAGCTTTATAAAGCACTAGGAAAACGCAAATTAGCAAAGGCTGAGGCTGCTTCAAATACGGCCTTTTCTATGGGAATTCGCTCCGTTGATGATCCTGTCCATATACCGTCACAGCTGGTATGATTTAAAATGTATTGAGCATCCTCAGGTGTCTCTAAGGCCGCCCCGTGAGCAATGAGCATAACATCAGGTTTAATTTTTCGAAGCAGCTTATTGGCTTCTTCGGTGCGCGCGGCGGTCTCTTCAATAGTCTCACCAGAGTCATATCCTTTTAAGCCGCCTTTGGTAGTACCTGCATGAAAACAAAAAACATCGGGTTGAGCTTCTTCGACTATCCTGATACTATCTTCTAAGGTAAATCCCAAACCAATAGAGACCATACCCATCTCCTTGGCCAATGCTAGCATTTCTATTTCATTGTCTAAAGTGATACCACTTTTTGTTAGTACCCTGAAAATCTCACTGTCCTTATCGACGTAGCTTATAGAGGGGCCAATATTAGAAACCGAAAACACGCCCATTGCCTTACAGTCGTTTAAGACCATGACCATATCTTTTAATGGATCATTCGCGTTAAGGCAAGCACAAATGAACGCATCGCCTTTGATGGCAGGCATGATATCCTCGCGTGTGTAGGTAAGCGTTTGTTTATTTGAATCTAGGATAGGCCACATCATTGCCATGGTGCCCATCCCATTTGCTCTGAGTCGAGCGCCAGAAAAGGTATTGATGCAATCAGTACCCGCTTTTTCTAGCAAGCTTGCTACGAGTCCACTACCAGCGCTAGCAATCATGATAGGGATATGCCGATCAACTTTCATCTTAAGCTTGGCTAAAATTTCATTTCTTGATGTTCGCTTTACGATCATTTGTTCGTGATTTTTTAATGGGGTAACACTTAGAGTTCTAATGTACTATTTAGCTTGCACTTTATAGTTTTATTTATAAGAATAGGCCCCTTTTAGTTTTAGAAAATGGATGAACCAACCAGATTGCCAGTCACTCATTCCAAAATTTACTCTTTCCTTTAATAATCATATAACACCGGAGGTCATTTAAATAACCCGCTCATTTCCGCCATCTATTGGTAGTTGTGCACCTGTAATGGTGCCAAACAAGGGTCCTAACATCGCTGCAGCCAATGCTGCAACATCTGCTGAAGTAACCTCCTTTTTCAAAACGTTCTTTGTTTTATATTGCTCTACAGTCAAACCATAATGCCTTGCTCTAGCCTCTAACACTTCTTTAGTCCATAAACCTGTATCATACACGGCGTCGGGGTGAAGAGTATTCACGCGAATACCGTAAGAGCCCAACTCTAGTGCCGCCAGTCTTGCTAGCTGTGTCAATCCGGCTTTAGCCACAGAATAAGCGGAAGCCCCCGGGCCAGGAGCAGGAACATTCTTTGAACCAATAAAAACAATGCTTGGCGCTATACCCTGTTTTAAATATGGAATGCATTGTTTTAATAAGCGCTGATGACTGTTGAGGTTAAGCTCCATACTTTTCATCCACATGGCTTCATCAATTTCTTCTATTCGAGCACTTGGCGGAAAAATACCTGCATTACTAATCAAGTGATCGACACCTCCAAAGTGACTTATACAGCGATGGATGGCAAAGGCTACTTGCTTATCTTTTGTCACATCACATAAAAGTCCCAACACTGACGGGGAAGTATATTTATCAACGATCGAAGGGTGAATATCCAAGGCTACAACTGATCCGCCCTGTCCGACGAGTGCCTCCACACAAGCCTTGCCAATGCCGCTGGCAGCCCCTGTGACGATGGCGATCTTGCCTTGCATTGGTTTAACTGGACCTTGTTTTTTGAGCTTAGCTTGCTCCAGGCTCCAATACTCCATTTCGAACAGATGTTTTGCTGAAAGGGCTCTCCAGCCCCCCAATTGTTCTGCTTGAGTGATCGCTTTGATCGTGTGTTGAGTGATATCATCAATAATACCAATGGCAGATGCGCTATTACCAAAAGCTAAGGTGCCTACCCCTGGCATAATGGCCCAACGTGGCGCTGGATCTAAGGCTTGCTCGCCTTGATTGTATTTGTCAAAATAGCGGCCATAATCTTCTACATATTTGTCGAGTGCATTGTCTATCTGAGTAGTGAAGATGACTGGAACTCTCTTGGTACGGATAATATGATCAGGCGTGAGAGGGCCTTTGTTGGCAATGACTTTTAGGTTTTCGGTTTCGCTAAATGATATGCTAGATGATGAAGCATTGTGGCGGGATAGCACAGCTGTGCCCGTAATTTTTGAGACAGCTTTACGGATGTACGCTAACATCAGGGGATCCATTGGCTTTGCTTTGCTCGGCTTAAGTCCTTGGGCTTTTTGACTTTTTAAATAGCGTTCAGCCTTGCTAACAATCTCAATCATTTTGTTGTAGCTATTTTGTGCATCATGGTCAAAGGTAAATACACCATGATTTAATAAGATCATTCCATCTAATCTTGACCAGTCTATACTTCGAGTCATTTTAAAGATGGTTTTTGCTAAGATGAAGCCTGGCATGACATACGGCACAATCATCATATTGGGTCCATATATCTCTTTTATTCTTTCTTTCCCATTAGGACTATTAGTAATTGTGACTACAGCATCTGCGTGAGTATGATCCACAAAAGTATAAGGTATAATAGCATGAAGAATAGCCTCTACTGAAGGATTCGGAGCAGATGGATTGGTCATCGCCATACGCTGATACTTCACCATATCCATATCACTCAATTGATCTAATTGTGCCAAGGCGAGTAAGGCTTCCATTTTTACGGGAGCAAAGCCTGGAGACTCGATCGAACCTAGATCCCATCCGCTACCCTTCACGTAGAGCAATTCTTCTTCGTGATTAAAAATGTTCCTTTCGCGGATTTTCACAGAGGTGTTACCGCCGCCATGCAAGACCAAATCTTCTTCTTGCCCCAATAGTCGTGAGGTGTACACACGCATTGCTAACAAGTCCTTCCCTATCTTTTGAGCTACAGACTCATCCCATAAATTTTTCATGTTCTTTCTACTTTATTGATAAAATCACGGATTAAAGATAGTACTTGTTCTTGGTGCTGTGTTGGGTCGGTGTATCTTGAAACGACTTTATACAACTCGCTTTCTGGCAAATGTTGATGCAAGGTGGTAGCGACCTCATAGGGATGAAGTGGATCGTCATCATTGCCGATGATTGCGCACGGAACGTTGATATTCTTAAGTTGAGCTAGGTCTTCTATCGGTCGATCATTCACCATTTTTTTTATCACTTGAGGCAATTGTGCTTGTTTTTCTTGTGAAAATATCCCTAATATAGATTCGGCAGCTAAAGGTAATTCTTTCGAAATGTTCTTCAAGAGTCCAGAAGTCAGACATTGATTTTTTCCTTCAGAAGAAGTCATATACGTCGATGCTTCTACTAAAATACGTAGATGCTTCGGGGAGCTTTGATCAAGCCAAGCGGGTCGTAAAAGAAATAATCCACGACAAATGGTCGGATATCTAAGAGCAATATTCAAGGCAATACCGGCCCCCATCGAAAGTCCACCGAGAAAAAGCCTATCGTAGCCTAATTGATGGAGTAGCTGTACTACTTGGTCAGCGTAGGCATCAAAGCTCACTTCTTCGTCATGAGTAAATAGAGATTTTCCATGGCCTGGACATTCCATACAAACCACTTTGATACCCGTTAATAAACTCAATAACTGGCCAATTTGTCCTGCATCCGCCGTAAGACCATGTTGAAATAAGAAGAGAGATCCTTCCCCCATCTCCAAATAAGAAATATTTGCCATAAGGCTAAGATGCTATTTTTTGGAATGAATCGTATATTTCCCTTTCTGAATGTTGGAATTTGTCCGTTGCGATCGATTGGCCCGTCAATAAAATGCCATTGAGCTTCGGATATATTTGAAAATGAGTAAAGTTTCTTTTAAAATGTTTTGGTGAACAAAAATAATATAATTCATATGACACCTAATAATCTACGTTATAGCATGTTGGCCACTATAGGATTCATGCTCTTGTTTTCAGGCGCGTGCAAGACTAAAGCCGTTATTTCCTCTTTTGAAGATGATGTCAATCGTCCGCATATCGTTTTCATTTCGGGAGACGAAGAATACCGATCAGAAGAATCCTTGCCAATGTTAGCGCGCATACTTCAACGAGAATTAGGAGCTAAAGTGACAATCTGCTATTCTCTTGACGACGAAGGCTTTATTGATCCTAATCGATCTGATCACATTCCAGGACTTGAAGCACTGGAAACAGCAGATTTGATGGTGATATTCGCGCGTTTTAGAGCTTTGCCAGATAATCAATTGCGTCATATTACAAAGTATGTCGATTCTGGGAAACCAGTCGTTGGATTTCGAACTAGTACACATGCTTTTTTGTATAAAGATGAAAAGGCTAAAACTCGAGGCCATATGAATAATGAATGGCCCACAAGAGTCTTTGGTCAACAGTGGATCACACATCATGGGCATTTTGATGATGGCGCAAATCCTTTAACGCATGTTGACATACTTCCAGAAGCAGCTAATCATCCGATATTGCTTGGTGTAGAAAGTTTTGAAGCCTATTCATGGCTATATCATGTTCAAGGGGGAGGGTGGAGTGTCTATGGAGACAAATCCTTTTTGCTCGAAGGCAGATCATTAAAATCTGGACATGAGATGGAAGGACGATTGCACTTGTATCCTAAGGTGCAACCCATCGCTTGGACAAAAACTTATCATGGAGCAAGAGTATTTTTTACGACCCTTGGTCATCCATATGATTTTCTAAATGATAACATGCGTCGATTATCACTCAATGGTATTTATTGGGCCTTAAGTCGTGAGGTAGATATACCTGCAAAAGGCGTAAATACTCAAATAGTGGGAGAATACGCGCCTAATAATTCAGGGTTTGGACAGAAATATAAACTGGGGGTAAGGGCAGGTAATTAGCCAAATGATGATATAATTGAGTTTGACACCAAATTGAGTTAACCTATGGATAATCAAAGATAGTGATACTGCATCGGCTCACCTCAATTAAATAGAAGGGTATTTTAATATTTCACTCATTAGTTTAGAAGTAATTGGTGGGCATTATAAGCGGATATTGCTGACGTCTTTGAGTTTATTGTATTTTGATCTTCAAGAGTTTGTTGTGTGAAGACGTTATGCTTTTACCCCTTGTAGTAGTTGTGCATTTAGATGATTACAGTCGATCCATCTATCCTCTTTCCAGCAATCATTGAAAAAATGATGATTCCCTTCATTATCGGATTGGATACATTGGCCTTTCGTTGCAGAGATTTGCGTCTCCTATGCAGGTTTATTGCTCCGAATTGTAGGTAGATGCGTCAGCCCCCTATTCACATAGACAGAAGTCATTACTTCCGTTTTTTATCTTGTCGCCACTAAAATGTTGTTTCCAATCATTTCAGCTTAAATTTAAATTGAATACCTGTCGAACAGCAGATTTTATGGTAAAGATTGTATCAACAAACAAAGTCGTCAACACGATATGGACGTCCTTCTCTATATCAGACATTAAACACAATTTCACAAAAGAAATCATATCAAAAGATATTTTTCAATGTACGAGCTCGTTCGAAACTGGCAAAAAAATAAACTGAGCCTTGCTGACTTCCTTAATTTTGGAATAACTATCGCCTAGATTATTATCGAACAATTGAAGTAAATAATTACAATTTATCTAAGGTTTCGTTCAAAATTCATTTAATGAAATATCTTTAACGTGTCGAACAATTTTATTTAATCAACGTAAATATTCGTACGTCCCATTTTTATCTAATAAAAGAGAAAATTTTTGGACGAAATTGGGCGAACGTGGATAGTTACAATTCAAATCTACTCGCTATTATGAGACGAATTTTATGCTTTTTGCTTGTTTTGAGCTGTGCAGGGGGGGTGGCCAGTCAGAGCATTCGAGTTACGGGT
>CAZTSI010000024.1:0-3602 GCA_964616755.1 uncultured Saprospiraceae bacterium
TTATCTTAACATCTACCTCATATGATACAGGATTTATACCAAGAAGCACTAAAGTTTGCAGGTGAAATGCATGCCGACCAAAAAGTTCCCGGAACAAGAGCCAACTATTTGTTGCATATTTCAAATGTGACCATGGAAGTACTTTTGGCAAATGCTTATGAAAACAATTTTGATCTCAATTATGCAGTGCAGATTGCTATTTTGCACGATACGATAGAAGATACGGCGGCTACTTTTGAAGATATTTCTCAGAGATTTGGAGAGCCCATTGCCTTGGCTGTGCAAGCCCTGACAAAAGATGAATCTATCTCATCTAAAGAGCTGCGTATGTTGGATAGCTTACGTCGTATAAATTTGTTGCCGAAAGAAGTGGGGTTGGTCAAAATTGCAGATCGTATCACTAATCTTCAAAAGCCACCGAGCCATTGGAGTCAAGATAAAGTGCGGCAATATGGGGAAGAGTCCAAAACGATTTACCATGCTCTCGTCGATAAGAATGCCTATTTATATCAACGTCTAGAGGACAAAATTAATAGTTACGAACGTTTGTTTGGGCACGCTGAAAGGTGAAATTTGGATTCACCCTAATGATGACCAAATGCAGAAAGGCATTTGATCATTTGATTTTCACATCACCCTATAGGAAAGTAGATTCAACAGTTTCTTTGTAGACTATGTATAGAATAAAATTCTTTTATGAATAAAAGATGAAAGGAGCTGAGACTGAAAGATGTAGATGGCCATCAATTAATGTTTTTATGGAGGCGAAAGCAGATTATGTCAACATGGCAAATTCGCCAAAGCTAGATGCTCTGAGCCCTGTAATGATGTCGTGGAATTATGCTCATTCAAACTATAAAGCCATTGAATCCGTTAGCAGCCGACTACAGCTTCGGCTTCGATTTCTACTAAATAATCTTCCCCCACCAGATTAGCTTGAACCAAAGTGTTAGCAGGTTGAATATGGGCAAATCGTTGGCCATGAACTCGAGCCACTGGCTCCCATTCGTTAACATTACGGATAAAAATGCGCGTGCGCACTACGTCCTCCAATCGGCCACCTAGCGAAACAATGGCTCCTTCGATTTTGTCTAGAACGAAACTTGTTTGTGCGGTTATATCTTGATGTCCGATCACGCGATGACCATGAGTGGCGGTCGTGCCCGAGACACTTATCCGGTCACCATGTCGTACAGCGCGACTGTAGCCAGCCAGTGTTTCCCAACTTGTTCCGCTCAATATTAAATGACGCCCCGTTGATTTTTCTATGGGCTGATAAGGCAAGGGCATCTCATCTAAATGATGACTCAAATCGCCCGATGCCGTAAGAAACGGAGGCTTTCGATATTCATCACCGCAGTCACCTGGTATAGCTGAGAGTGTATGTTGGGCGGCAAGTATTTCGTTCAGATCCTGATCGTTGAGGGCAAACGAAAACAAGCGTTGATTGTCGCTGATATGACTATTCTGCCCTAATCGCGCTCCGATAATGACGGCTGCTACATAGTCTTTTTGAAGGATATACTTAGTGGCGACATTCGCTATCGTTTGATCATGTCGCAGCGCAATCGTTGATAGGCAAGCCATGAGGCGTTGAAAAGCCTCCCATCCGCCACCTTGATCGATAAATCGCTTGTATTTCATCTGTGACCAAGTGGCCGCTTCTGTCACCAAAGGTTCGGATTGACCTAGCCATTTATCAGAAAGAAATCCCCCAGCTAAGGTGCCAAAGGCTAGTACTTTCACTCCGAATTCACGGCATACTGCGGCCAAATCGCTTTCGGCCCTCCGATCTATCAAGGAATGACAAACTTGGTTAGTCGCTATCTTGATGCCCGAGCTGCACACGATGCGCAGATGGGCCGCATCAAAATTCGCAAGACCGAGCAGACCGATCAGACCCTCTTCTTGCAATTCTGACAGCCAATATAATTGATCCAACCACGAAGGGTCAATATAATTCCAAGCGTGATATTGCAACATATCCAATCGCTCAGACTGCAATCTTTTGAGAGCCAGCTGAATTGCTGCGCGGGTTTGCTCTTTTGACAGGTTGCCTGGTGTAGGTACCCACTTTGTTAGCATTTGAGCTTTAGCCCCGTTCGGCGATTGGTGTCGAAACGCCCCAGCGATCAACTCAGCACTGCCGTAATGATCAGCCATGTCAAAGCTCGTAAAGCCTGCATCAACATAGGCATCCATAAAATTAGCGGTTTTATAAGGATCCAGAAGGCCCTGTTTTCGCTCAATGTCTGCTATCTGCCATAAGCCTGTTATGACGCGAGAAATGCGAAAATCGCCAGCTAGGGTAATGTATCGTTCGGTCATTTGTAAAAGGTGAAAGTTGAATCGGTGGATAAAATCATATCACTTAGCAATTATGGCAAAGTTGAAAAGAGTTTTTTTGTATCCATACCTTTTTTCTTGAGGTGCGCATATTTAGAAACGAAAATGGCTGAACCTATGGCCATAACTATCAACCATACATAGGTCGAATGAAAATACCATGCACTTTGTTGGCTACTCAGATCTTTATACGTATGAATGATCAAAAAGAAAACCAATACCAACGTTCCAACCCATCCTAACCATTGGCGGTGGCGCGGATTTTTGATAAATGAAATGGAGGCTGCTAGGGTCGGGTTGACTCGGTCTATGCTCAGTACAGTGATGCACATGAGGAGGAAATTGACCATCATAGCGGTGACCATAATATCTATTCCGAGGAAAAAATTTCGAGCAACATGACTACCTACCACACCGATGCTCGCCATCATACCACTAAGAATGATTGCTAGATGAGGAGTGCGGTATCGCTTGTGAATGCGCGTAATTTGCTCAGGGAATATACCATCTTCGGCCCAAGCAAACATCAACCGCGATACCGACAATAGCATGGCCGGCAAGTCATTGATCAAGGCGATCGCTGCCCCACCTATGATAATCGTCGTCAAGATAGGGGATAAAAGATAGCCCAGAAGACCGGGGGCGGCCAAGTCTTTAGTTTGGCTTTCTTCAGCTATAAATGACCACGGTATCGTATGATATACCGCTGCGGTAAACAAAAGGTAATAAGTGCCAACAATCAGAAAGGTTAATCCTATCGCCATGGGCAATTGCTTGGTGGGATTTTTTGCCTCGCCGCCAGCCTGAGCGATACTGTCAAAGCCTATAAAACTCGCAAACAGCAATGCCGCCGCTGATAAAAATGTACTCCAATCAAACGCAACTGATGCTGAAGTTGAAATAGCTTGTTGGGTTTTAGCAAAGACAGCCTGAGCAAAGTCAGCTTGTGAATAATAGAACCCAGCGAAAATGACCACGCCCCCCATCAGAAACATCAGTATCATTAGGGGAATTAGAAATCGCTCATACCATTTTGCCCCAAGAATATTGACGCCGACAAAGATCCAGATGAACGCTAAGGCAAGCATGACCCTCACCCAATTTGTTTCCAACAAACTAGTCATCGTCGTCCATTGAAGCACCTCAGCCGTATCGCGTATGAACGGTATCGCCACATACGCCACAACACCAATCACTAAAGAAAGTCCAAACCATTGAGAAAAACTCGCCACAAAACCTAAATATGGATTGAGTCC
>CAZTSI010000024.1:3612-52587 GCA_964616755.1 uncultured Saprospiraceae bacterium
CTGGCGTATATATAACTACCGCCCGCTCGAGGCATAGCCGTACTCAAAATACTATAGGCTATAGCCGCAAGCAGAGCAGGGATTGCCGCCACTACAAAGGCTGGCAATACATAGGGCCCAATGCCAGGCACATGTCGCTGTATCATGAAGGGCACTACATGGATGGAGGCGCCTATCATCGAACAGATGCCCGTGCCGATTAAGGCTAGAAGCCCAAGTTGCCTTTCTAAGCGAGGTTTGCTCATGACGTCCCGTTAATTTACCACGTAAAATTGCACTTATTTCTTTACATATAATCGTTACGGTTGGGGGATGCGCACAAGAGAGGCAGAGTGGTGATGATTTGGCCTGTTTTTTTATCCCTATAGATGCTAAGGGTTAGTATTGTTGAGCAATACTGCATACTTTCGGTTGTAATTGAATAGGAGAATATTAGGAGAGTATTGTCAAATACAAACACGTTACGTTCAATCTAAAGACTAAGTATCATTGAATTGAATTATGAACATCTATTTTCTAACTGTCGCATTTTTGTGCTTGGATTCAAGCCGTAAATGAAACTTTGGGGCGATGATATGGGATAAACTAACGGATAAACAATTTATCCAAATGTGATAATGAATTCAGAAATATGAAATATTATTTTTGGCCTTAATAGAAGTAGAATAGAAATTCTCCATCACTAAAGTATGTGGAAGTGTCAGTGCAGATATACTGATCATTAGTACTAAGGTTTTACTAGCATTAATTACAGAAAAATGAGACAGCGCTAATAGGGCAAGAATTCCTATTAAGCTAATTAACGTGTACGGGGTTAAAAGACTCGCAAACCGCTTTAACGAGAATTGTTTAAATCGTTCCTTTAAAAATACAAATTCGCTTTGAAGAACTTCAAGAGAATGCAGAGTGGCGAAATAAATACTAAACCCAACTAAGACGGAATTTAGATAGAAGGACAGATGAATCATGAACAAAATGGTCAATTCTATGAGAACAACTTTTATACCCATATATTTTTTAAATCGCAACAAAATACCAAGCGTACCTAAAGTAGTGAAAGTTAAAATATAGGGTAAAATGTCACTCTCAAAAATTGGATTTAGGTCGGTCAAATCAGGATTTGAACTGGATAGCTCTACTAGTTCTGATTGATTATAAGCACAAAGCCCTGCAAGAATTGAACTTCCCCAAAACATATATAGAACTGGTCGAAAATGCTTCGGTATCTTCCCATATTTAACAAACTCAGATTGGCCAAAGTGATATGCGGATAATAATAAAAAGGACGCTAAGCCCCAAAGGGGGAGAAATGTCCATATCAAAATAACAAAAAGAATCAAGGTAAAATAAAGGCCATAAAATTTGAGAGGACTGGCTTTAGTGTTCTGCATGAACAGTACATGATCGATGGCTCCATGCGGAATGCCTAGAAAACAAATTAAAAGAGCTGCAATACCCACTTCAATGGATAGGGGAAAACCTCCTAGCATCCAAGTAAGAAGCAGGATTATCAGGTTCAAAGAAACAAATGCAGTCAAGGATCTACTCATGCTTTGTAGAATAAAAAGAAGCAGTCGAAACTGCTTCTTTTATATAATTTTACTAGAAATTAATTGCCAGTCGACGTTTTGGCAATGGAATATACTACTAATCCGAACCCGATCTTATTGATAGCATCTGCAATGTTGTAGAACAAATCAACATTAGATGAGCTCCAACCGAAGGCTATATTCAACCATCCGCCAGGCATACACATATATCCGATTGGATAAATAGCCCAGCCTACCAAAACAAACCAGGCCAGCATCCGCACACCTTTTTTGACTGATTCATTACCGCTTCCAGCAGCAAGTTGTGCAACTTCGCCATACCAGGCCGTGTAAAGTATGTATACGTACCCTATTGTAGAAATTACGCCCCAAAGCACTGAATGTGATGTGCTTCCACCTTCTGGGTTAAATGCTTCACCAATATATCCGGCAACTAGCATTAGCACTGATGCTAAAATCAACTTCCAAAGCAAAGCAAGTTTTGCACCTGCAGCTTTGGTAAGCAAATAAAACTCAACACACATCAAAGGAACCGTCAAGATCCAATCAATGTAGCGTAAGGCAGTTGGGTTTTCACCAGTTGCCATATAATAATCTCTCATGTAGTAGTAGTGAACCGCTGCAATGCCGGTTATTAATCCAGAAACAAGAAGAGACAATTTCCATTTTTCTTCGACGCTCCCGCGTTCAAAGAAAAAGAACACAGACGCCGCCAACATAGCCATATAACCAGTAAAGAAGGTAAATGCTATTGGCGTCTTTAGGAATAGTTAGAACATCAAGTAACATAGGCTTTTAATTGTTTGATTAGCCAATGTAACCGAACTTATTTAATTATGTTTAACAATTATATAAAAAACGATAAACAAAAATAATCTTTTAGTCTCCATAGAAGACTCACCTGATGTAGTGGACTAGGATAAATTATCTGTACAGTCCTTGATTCTTGCTTTAAATGTTCCACTATTCCTTGCTTCATGAAGGCAAAACTCTGATCTCTCGGAGGATCGTGAAACACTACGAATAACATCTCAGGCGATACAGTTGACAATGGCGCGGACGCTCGCCTCCGACAATCGCCTTTACCGTTTCGCTAACTCCGGCTGTATTGACGAGATCCTAGGCGTGATGGTCATACCTTAGGTCTAATCACGCACAATGTTCGGATTACCTGTATACATTTGAAAGTCAACTATCCTATGAGATATCGGTACGATTCCTCTTGTGTCATCAACTTATATAGTGACTAAAATACCTTTAGGTTTGCATTTACTCGAGGTTTAATTTGCCGTACTTCATTTCGGCGCGGATAACACCAGACGGGTTAATGCCATATTCACCTTTTAGTGTGAGGGCGTTATTGTCTCTATTGCGATAACGAATATTTAAATTTTCTGGGAAATCAGTGCTGGTATATTTTCCGTCAAATTCGATCTGAAAAGCATTTGGTCGGTCTAATAGCACATGCGTATATCGGGTGGAAATATCTATTTTTTTGAATGTATCGTCAATGGACAATATGGTTACTTTGCCATAGCTTGTTGTCAACTGCGCTGAGCTCACTAGACGATTCACTTCGACCGTAGTGTATTGGGTGCTAAGGTCAATAGATTGCAATTCGCCGATTTTGAAGTTGTCATATTTACCTGTGTTTTTAAAAGAGCGAAGAGTGCCAAGCGCATATTTATCATATTTGCTTTCGATATCGACATTCCCGGCTTTCTTAATCTCTATTCGAGAGTATTTTGATTCAAGCGATATGTTTTCGGCGGAAGCGATACTGATGTCTGAATAGGAAAGATATAATTGAGATGTTCCAGTAAGGGCGTCTATTGTAAAGTTCTTCACATAGCCTAAGGTAAGGTTAGTCTCGCCTGCTATAGTTTGAATGCGACCATTGCCATAATTTAATGCTATATCAGCGGAATTATTGAGGTCAGTCAAGGATATGTCTCCATATTTATTGGTCAAATCCAATCTGGATCCTGCGGGTATGTTTACATTCCAATGAATTTGAAAGTGTTCATTTTTGCTGTTCCACCATGACTCGGAGGTGATAGAGGTTTCGGCTTTTACCCCTTGACTGCTTTCTGTAAAATCTACCGTTATGCGCTCTAGGATCTCTTTGAATCTGGATTCCGATTTGGCGTCTACTTCAATAGTAATGTCAAAACTTGCTTTGCCATTGGCGGATGTTGTTATGTTGACATCGCCATAACGATTGATGATGGTAATCATGGCATTCGTATTGGGCACATTGAACGTGCGTTCAATTTTTTCCGTATATTTCGTGTCTTTACAATACGCCTCACCATTAGTGAGCAATATCATAGTTGTGCAAAGAAAAAGAACTCTATAGGTTTTGATATAATTTTTCATCTTGTTTGACTTGATTTAATTCTGTGATTAATTCTTGTAATAGGGAAACTTGCATCATATGATTCTCGATTAGTGCCTGTAAGATGATTTGTCTATAAGCACCTTGTGTATTCTTTAATTCTTTCATAAGCTTTACTTCCATCAGATCTAATTGCTCAATATCAGCTAGTACCGTTCTTTCGACGCCAAGAGTAATTAGTTCATTTTTGTACATTTCACTCTGACTTTCAAAATAATGTACCGATTGATTGTATTCTTCCATTTGCGCAAACAATAATGGATCTTCCGCATTCAGCGTTGCCGCTTGTGTATGGCTAACATGGCGATAAACCATCCCAATTAGCAGACTCGCAATGATCAGTACAACTCCCCAACGCATATATCGCTTACGTTTGAGATCCTTATCCATTTGTTGTATAATGCTCTCCCAGGTATTAGCGGGGGCACTATGTGAATCCCATTTATCGCGATGCTCTGTGATCCACTTTTCTAAATTATCCATAGCTTTTTTGATATTTATTGAGAAGTGCCCTAAGTTTATGCTTAGCGCGGTGGTATTGGGTCTTGGAGGTGGATGTAGAGATTTGGAGTATATCCGCTATCTCTCCGTGATCATATCCCTCAATAAGATACAAATTCAACACCACCCTGTAGCCTTCGGGCATTTCGTTCATGGCGCTTTTTATTTTCTCTATACTTAGGATACTTTCCTCTATGGGCGCTGTATCATCAGGAAATTCGTGTGTTTGATTATCCCAACTTTCAGTCATCAATTTTTTCTTTCGCAATTGCGAAATAGCTCGGTTGATGACGATTCTTTTGAGCCAACTACCCATCGTAGCTGTATTGTTATATTGATGCAAATGCTTAAATGCATCCACAAATGACATCTGCAACACATCTTGCGCCTCATCTACGTCATTCACGATCCTAAGCGCTACGTTGTACATAGCATTTGCATATTGGCTATACAAAGCATTTTGTGCTTTTCTTTCGCCACGAATACACGCTGCTATAATATCATCTGACATACAATCTCTATGGAAGTGTGACAATGAAAAGACGTAAGCTATTCACAAAGGTTGCTTCGCGTTTGTCATAAAGCTAGTAAAAAGGAGAAATTCTCGCGTATTTAGGCCTTTGGCCCTAAACAAAGTGATAGGGATAGGCAAAAAAAAACTCCCATCCACATAGGATGAGAGTCTCGATAATATTCTTAGGAATTAAAAATGTCGATTAGCTGTTGCCGAAATTCTGCTCACGATAAACGGCATTAAGGACTTCATTTCTTCTCGCCACAGAGGGCTTCACGAAGTTCTTTCTTCGTCTGATTTCCTTAAGCAAGCCTGTAGCTTGAAATTTACGCTTATAACGCTTAAGCGCTCTGTCTATCGTTTCTTCTTCTTTTACATTAATGATTAGCATATATACTATTTATTTCAACGGGCGGCAAAGATATGGTTTTACTCTTTCTTGCGCTAATTTTTTATAACAAATTATCAATCGATACATTTTCGCCTACCAACTGGCTTAGTTTGTCGATTCTGACCCTTGTTTGCAGCAGCGTATCTCTGTCGCGCAATGTCACCGTATTGTTTTCTAAAGTTTCGAAATCGACTGTAACGCAATAGGGGGTGCCAATAGCATCCTGACGACGATATCGACGACCTATCGCATCTTTATCGTCATATTGCACTAGGCATGTTTTACGCATTAGCTGCGTTATGTCTGTAGCTGCATTGACGAGCTCTTCTTTATTTTTTAGCAAAGGTAAAATAGCGCATTTTACTGGGGCAATGGCCGGGTCTAACTTCATGACCGTCCGAGTACTTTCATTGCCATCAGCGTCAGGGACGTTCTCTGTTTGAAGCGCCAAGCTGATCTGAGCCAAGAACATTCGGTCACAACCAATGGAGGTCTCTACTACATACGGCACATAATTTTCATTTATCTCTGGATCAAAATACTGTAGTCGCTTTCCCGATAATTGTTGGTGGCTCGATAAATCAAAATCGGTGCGGGAGTGTATTCCTTCTAACTCCCTAAACCCAAACGGGAAGGCAAATTCGATATCTACAGCCGCATTCGCGTAGTGCGCCAAATTGTCGTGATCATGAAATCTTAGTTTCTTTTCAGGGACGCCTAATTTTCTATGCCAAACCATTCTCGAGGCTTTCCAGTATTCATACCATTCCATTTCGGTGCCGGGCTTAATGAAAAATTGCATTTCCATCTGTTCAAATTCACGCATGCGAAAGATGAATTGGCGGGCGACGATCTCATTTCTAAACGCCTTACCTATTTGCGCTATGCCAAAAGGTATTTTTTGACGGGTGGTCTTTTGTACATTCAAAAAATTGACAAAAATGCCTTGAGCCGTTTCGGGCCGCAAATACAATATACTTTCTTCGCCTGCAATATTGCCTAATTGCGTCGAAAACATAAGGTTGAATTGACGTACTTCAGTCCAGTTACGGCTGCCACTCTCTGGGCACGCTATTTCTAGTTCTTCGATCAAGTTCTTGAGACCTTCCATATTGCCATCGCCAATATGTGCAGCCATTTGCTTCAATATGCGGTCAATACTTTCTTGGCGTTCTACGATTCGCTCATTAGTGTTTCTAAATTGATGCTCATCAAAGGAATCACCGTAACGATCACGCGCTTTTTGGATATCCTTGTCGATTTTGGCGGTGATTTTTTCGCAATAGCCTTCGATCAATTGATCTGCTCTATAGCGTTTTTTTGAGTCTTTATTGTCGATCAAAGGATCGTTAAAGGCATCTACGTGTCCAGAAGCTTTCCATGTTTTTGGGTGCATAAAAATACCGGCATCAATTCCGACGATATTGTCGTGCATGCGCACCATACTTTTCCACCAATACTCCTTTATGTTGTTTTTAAGTTCAACACCATTAGGCCCATAATCGTAGACCGCAGCTAGACCATCATATATTTCACTAGATTGATAGACAAATCCATATTCTTTGCAATGAGAAATAATATCTTTTAATTCCATATTGATTATTCTTCTTCTTTATTGAACGGTGGTTTCTTTTTATCTTGTAGCTCTTCGTCCAGAAATTGACTCAGACGCTCTATGGGAGTATTACTGATGATCTGACCAAAGGGATCAATTTTAATATCAAAGCCGTCAAGTTTTTTGTGAACCTCTGCTTTTTCTTTATGGGTGAGTCGCTTAGGCATCAGATTAAATTTCGTGCATGTTCTAATCCTATTATCAATCTTTCCTCACTTTCTTTTGCTCCTAATAATTCTATCATCTCCATGAGATCTGGGCCTTCCATTGTACCAGTCACTAATATCCGCAATACGGGCATGATATCACCAAACTTTAGGCCATTCTCACTGATATAGCTTTTGACGTTAGTAGTGATGACCTCTAGCTGCCATTCCAAGTTGGTCAACTGATCTGCTATGCATCGGATGTGCATTAGATTTTCAGCTTTTAGTTTTTTGGTCAAGGTGGCATCATCATACACAGCAGGTCTTACAAAAAGAAAGTGCGCCTTTTTTACTAATTCATTAACAAAGACCACTCTAGGGCGGAAAAGTTCGATAACTTTACGGATATAACCCTCATCCTGCAAGGGGAAGGAGTCTTTCGTCAAGGCAAGTAATTCCTCGGTGCTAGATTGAAGTATATACTGTTGGTTAAACCACTTAGCCTTGTCATAATTAAACTGAGCTCCGGATTTATTGATTTGTCGGACATCAAACGCTTCGCATAATTCTTCTAAGCTAAACAATTCTCGATCCGTACCTGGATTCCAGCCTAAGAGTGCTAAAAAGTTAATTACCGCCGCTGCCAAAAAACCAGTTTCCCTAAAGCCTTCAAAACTTTCTTCTTCGTCTTCCCAATGAATGGGGAAAACTGGGAATCCAAACTTCGCCCCATCGCGCTTACTGAGTTTTCCTTGTCCTGTTGGTTTTAAAATCAACGGCAAATGAGCAAAAGAAGGCATCTCTGCCTCCCAGCCAAAAAATCGGTACAACAATACATGGTGTGCCGTACTAGACAACCATTCTTCACCACGGATCACATGGGTGATCTTCATGAGTCTATCATCTATTATATTAGCGAGATGATAAGTAGGTAAGCCGTCTGCTTTGAGGATGACGCGATCATCTAATTCGGAGGTCTCAAATTGTATAGATCCTCTTATTTGATCTTCAAAATGGATAGTTTCATCTGTAGGAATCTTCATCCGCACCGTTATGTTCTCGCCTTTCGACAATAGCTCTTTGGTTGCTTCTTCGCTTAGCGTCAAGCTATTGCGCATCGTCATCCGTACAGATTGATCATACTTGGGACTATGAATGCCTTGTGCAGTAAGGCGCTCACGCATTTGTTCTAATTCTTCTGGAGTATCAAAGGCATAATAAGCATGCCCAGAAGCTACTAATTGCGACACATGTGAATGATAAATGTCCCTACGCTCCGATTGTCGATAGGGGCCATAAGCCCCTCCTTCTTCTACACTTTCATCAAAGTTCAGTCCCACCCAACGAAGGGCATCAATGATATACTGCTCAGCGCCAGGTACATATCTTGTCTGATCGGTATCTTCTATTCGCAGAATAAACGTTCCCCCATGCTGACGCGCAAATAAATAATTATAAAGAGCGGTGCGTACACCGCCGATATGTAAAGGACCCGTAGGTGACGGGGCAAATCGAACTCTTACCTGATTCATGCATTTTTTTGAAGATGACGTCCTTTAAGGCAAAAAACCAAAAGGATGCCAAAAATACTATGTTTTGACTAGATGATCTCCTTCCACATCGAGATGGTCGTCAAGTAGGCGTGTATTTGTGTATTTCGATATATACATTTGTTCATTTAATTATCGGCAACATTGATAGAAATAGCCATTCTATCCTCAAATATGATCATGTATGTGGTATCCTAAGCGAGTGCCTATATGGCTACCGGGATGTTTCTCGCAAGTGCAATGGTATCTCAATGGACAAGAATCGAGTCGTTTAGCCTTGACATTTGATGATGGACCTCATCCCGAAAGTACCCCTTTATTGTTAGATCTATTGCACCGTTGCGGAGTAAAGGCTACCATGTTTTTGATAGGTGAAAATGCAGAGAAGTTTTCCTCATTAGTCTCAGAAATTCGAAATGAGGGACACCAAATAGGGGCACATACTATGAGTCATCTAGATGGATGGCGAAGCTCTCGAAAAACATACGTCCAAGAAGTTAAAACAAGTCTGCAATTGCTGGATACCAAACTCTTTCGCCCACCTTTTGGTAGGATAGGCCCTTGCCAAATGCATGATCTTCAATCACAGGCAACCATAGTCATGTGGTCGCTGATCACCGGTGATTTTGATAGGCACATTGACCAAAGCGCTGTGCAGCATCTTTTGCATACTAAAGTAAAACATAGAGATATCATCTTGGGCCATGACACACCAACGGCAATAGCAAAGACATTGCCCGTTTTAGAGGAATTTATCAAATGTAAGCAAAAAGAAGGCTATGAATTTGTGATACTTTGATCCTTGAAGCTCCTTACAAGTGCGACTAAAGAATAGGACAGACTCGAAATAATTACTTTCTTTTGAGGCGTGGTGAAGATATACATTTTGACTTGACGTATCTTCGTGCTCGGTTTTGAAATATTTGCCAATGCCTTATTTATCACATCGCGCCTCTTCATTGGGGCAAAGCCCCATCAGAAGTCTTTCGCCACATGCGCGCGCTGCAAAAGAAGCTGGCATCAAGGTGCACCATTTAAATATCGGACAACCTGATATTTTGACTCCTGCGGCCGCCATGAATGCATTGCGTACCTATGATAACGACATTATTAAATATGGGGATTCTGAAGGCAGTTTAGAGCTGAGGAAGACCGTAGCGGACTATTACCGCAGCAGTGTGGCAGATGTTTCTTATAAGCACATTTTGGTCACAACTGGCGCTTCTGAAGCCATAGCGATGGCTCTGAGCGTTTGTTTCAATGAAGGCGATGAATTGATCGTTCCAGAACCATTTTATGCTAATTATCTTGGCTTTGCGCATGTGGCCGGAGTGCGACTTGTGGCTGTCACTAGCAACATAGAAGATGGATTTGCACTGCCAGCACCAACACTATTCGAAAATCTTATCACGCCTCGCACCAAGGGAATATTACTGTGCAATCCGGGCAATCCAACAGGATGTCTTTATTCCGAAGACGAACTCAAGAAGATTGCTGGCATTGTAGCCGATCACGATTTATTCTTGCTAGTAGATGAAGTGTATCGGGAGTTCTGTTATGATTCGCCCTTTACCTCCGTGCTCACGTTTGATGAGATAAGGGAGCAAGTTCTCGTCATCGATTCAGTTTCTAAGGTATTTAGCGCCTGCGGAGTTCGAGTGGGTTTTGTCGTGACGCGTAATGAAGAATTACTTCATGGATTACTGAAATATGCTGAATTGCGCCTCTGTCCGCCTGCCATCGGTCAATACATAGCCCAAGCTTGTTTTGGTAATCGTGAGACATATATTAAAGAGGTCAAAGCAGAATATCAGCTACGTCGTGACTATCTATTTCAGCGTTTAAGTGCTATGCCTGGCGTTGTTTGTTATAAGCCTGGCGCTGCATTTTATATCATGACAGAATTGCCGATCGATGATTGCTATGATTTCGCTAAGTGGTTGTTGAAGGACTTCAATTATCGTAGACAAACGGTCATGCTTGCACCTGGGGCTGGTTTTTATTATCATAATGCTTTGGGTAAACGACAAGTGCGTATCGCTTTTGTCTTGAGTATTCAAGATCTAAAACATGCTATGGATTGCTTAGAGCATGGTTTAGCGCAATATCAAGAGGTAATGTCAGAGCGAATAAGTCTTTTTGCGTAACATTCCCTTTTTTATTGTTCCATATCAATATGCTGATTGCGAATGTCTATCGTTCGCTCGTCGATATCTAAACTTCCGTTTTCTAACTTCAAAACACCTCTTGGACAAACAGCTGCACATATGCCGCAGCCGACGCAACTAGCTCGGACGATATTTTGTCCCTTTTGTGCATATGCACGGACATCGATACCCATCTCACAATAGGTCGAACAGTTGCCACAAGATATACACTGACCACCATTCGTGGTAATCCGAAAACGCGAGAAAAATCGCTGTTGTAGTCCCAGAACTGCCGCCATCGGGCAACCAAACCGACACCATACCCGGCTACCCATCAGAGGATAAAATCCTACTCCGACCACCCCCGAAAACGCCGCGCCAATCAAAAAACCATACGAAGATCGAAGACTATAGCCGTCGATAAAGAAAGCTTGGCCCTGCCCTGTAAAAAAAGCTAGCCAACTGATCAAGAGTATAGCGCTACCAATATAAGTAGCTATGCGCATTGACTTGGCGCTCATTCCCTTAAACCATGTAGACTTATAGCGCAAGCTCCAAATCATGCCTCCCAATATTACCGTAATGATTAGCATGAAATGGGTTTTATTGATCCAATATCCTGTGCCATTATTATGAAAAAAGCTGAACAATGTGGCAACAGTCATCAATACCGAAAAAACCAAAACAGCATGAATCATCCACCGTTCTATCTGCCATGCTTTTAGCGATTTGTCTGATAATTGTCGATATGGATCTCCAGCGGTTTCTGCCAACCCACCACATCCACAGACCCAACTGCAATACCATCGCTTGCCATAGAAATATGTTAATAAAGGAGATACTAAAAAAATCATCAATATGCCAGACACCAACATCCAAAAGCCCAGATGCCCACTGCTCAACATAGCCTTGATGTTCCATTCATCAAAAAAATAATAGTTCAATGGCCACATATTCTTAAAATCATGGTACGGATAATGTAAACGTTGCATGAATTCGGGCAACAAAAAGGCAAAACCTAATTGAAAGAACATGACGCTGATCGTCCTAAATACTTGGTAGCGATTGTGCCTATATTTCCAAATAAAGCGGACACCAAACACCAATATCGCCAAAGTGTATAAACTGCCATAGACAAACCATTGACTAGCCGATTGTCCTTTGAGAGCCATCGATAATGGATCAAAAAGACGTACTAGTCCAGTATTCTCTTGGCCTGTCTGCGCCAAGCCCAATGTTTGCGGATACCAATACAATGCCACATAAAAAAGAGTAATAATGATGCCCGTGCACCAGGCAGCCAATCCTCGAGCGGTCCAACTACTTATCCAAATACCATTATTCTTAATGCCCGCTGGAGAAGTACAGAAGCTCTTCCAACTGAAAGCGATGACCCCAAGGGCAATCAATAATAGACTTAAACCAACCTCTCTTCCTCCTAACAAATAGCTCGGATTAAAAACCGATAGCACCAGAATGAATAATCCTCCAGCAGCCGAAGCCGATCCAATTAACTGTATACCAGACATGCCCTTTGGATGAGGTTCTGCAATAGATAAGCTTTTATAGATTTGGGACATCGTTAACTGCGTTTTAAAAATTTGAATACTTCATCAAAGCCTTTATTATTGCTCTTCTTGGTTAAAGTTTTGCCAGTTTGTTGCTCATATAGACGCATCAACTCGACCTCATGGGTGGCATAAAATTCCGGATCAAACTGAGCCAATGCAAAAACGGGTAATATCGCTGACAGTGTAGCCTTGGTTTGAATCCACTTTTCGCACACTTCATGCCTCAAGCGCACACCCATCACATTGATGCCAAGTAATTGTTCGGTCGCGGTTTCATAGACGAGTCGTATGGCTTTATTTTCACTAACATGTTGCCAATATAGATGGCTTATTCCAGCCACTTGTTTATTCGGTACATCACCATAAACTTGATACTCAATATCCAAAAATTTAGCTGAGTTGAACCAAAGTCTAGGATTGTATGATACTTTCTTGCCGACAATAGTATAAGCTACCGTTTCGCCCATCATTCTGCCCGTATACCATACAGCTTCGATGGCTCTTCTACCCGTCATGGGTTGTCTAAGCTCTACGCAATCTCCAATGGCGTAGATATTTGGATGATTAGTTTGAAGATATTCGTTGACGAGAATACCTTTATTCGTCTCAATATTGGTGGAACATAACACCTCTATGTTTGGACTTACTCCAGCCGTAAGGCCGACAAAATTGCAAGGAATTTCTTCTCCAGTTTCTTTGATAATCACGGCTCGTGCATGGCCGTCGTCGTCAGATACTATTTCTTGTAAATTGCTTTGAAGCCGGAGATCAATATGATGCGCTTTTATGTGATCATTGATCATCATGGCTTCCTCTTTTGGCAGAACATTATCCCAGTAGTTTTCCTCGCGCACGATCATCGTTACTTTGGCATTTCGGCTGCGCAGCATTTCGGCTAGCTCAATACCGATCAGTCCACCACCTACAATGACGGCACTCTTCAATTCTCTTGACGCCATCTCGATAGTGGCCAAATCTTGTAAGCTGTACAATCCTGACACTCCCTTAAGGTCTTGTCCGGGCCATCCAAACATATTAGTCTTGGAGCCCAAGGCTAATATGAGACGATCGAAGCTTATTTTTTCACCAGAAGAAAGAAAAAGACTTTGTTCGTTAGGGTCTATGGTTTCAACATGTGCTTGTCGTAAATCTATCTTGTTATTGACCCAAAAGTCATCTTCATAGGGTTTTGTATCGACATATCGCATATGACCCATATAGATATACATCAGGGCTGTACGCGAATAAAAGTGTTCTGACTCCGAAGAAATAACCGTTATACAGTGATCGCTCAACTTGCGCAACCATCTAGCCGCAGTAATGCCACTTATTCCGTTACCAATAATGACGATGTGCATGCAAATTTTGGTTTAATGTGTAAGATACATTGATCTTCATTTCCCTTTTTGAGAGATAAGTTTTTACCTGTCAGAAGGGCAGATGCGAGACCTTGCTTAATTGATCTCTAAGATACAATTAGTATTTCGATATCATGACGATCAACGCTATTTAATGTTTTATACGAATGGAAACGTCTTGGGGATAACATTTTTTGTGGATATAGGTAGGTGGATTTGAATAAAAGCACTCTTTAAATAAAAAATATTAAAATAATTCATAGTAATATCTAAATTATTGATAATCAATAATATATACTTTATAAAAAGAATTTATATAATTATTGAATTTTGTTATTTTTTTTATCTTTGTCTCAAGAAGTGAGTGTTGTTAACAAAAATTTATGCGTAGAAAACAATAACTCACGTTACCTTTACGATATGCGAATCTTATTTCTTGCGTGCTTCACTCTCTTTTTGCTGGCGGGCCATCATAAGCTTTGCGCACAGGTGGTTCATGCAATAGAAATAGTAGAAACAAAAGAAATTGAAGCGCGAATTTTCCCCAACCCAGCGGATGATTACTTCAAAATAGAAATTGCCAAGCAAGTCAAGCGTGTGACAGTGTCAGATATTTTTGGAAAGCTCATCTATTCCTTCAAGGCGCAAAACGACCATCGTTACAATATTGGTGATTTGCGCAAAGGCATGTACGTAGTGCGTATCATCGGTCCGGAAGAAAATCTTTTGAAAGTCCTACGATTAAGTAAGTCCTAAGCAGGATATTGAGCATAATTTCGCGGAGTTTCCCACAACGTGATTGTAACTTCATAATTATCGCCCAATTTTTCATCCATAATTTGCCATATGATATAGCAAATATTTTCAGTCGAAGGAGGCAAATCCTTAAACTCTGGTACATCAAGGTTTAAGTTTTTGTGATCAAATCGATCTTCAACCTCAGAAGAAATTAGGTCTTTCAAGAGTTTTAAATCAATCAAATATCCTGTTTCTGGATCTACTTCTCCCACAACTTTGACCTCCAATTCATAGTTATGACCATGGTAGTTGGCATTATTGCATTTACCAAATATAGCTTTGTTCTTTTCATCCGACCAAGCTGGATTATGTAAACGATGAGCCGCATTAAAATGGCCTCTTCTAAAAATAGCAATTCTCATATCAATAATTATAAGGTACCTAACAGGATCAATATTAATTAGTTTATAGTATCTATGTGGCATGAGTTGGCAGAATAAAATGATCGGTCAGAAAATAGCTATACGTTCAGTCTACCAGCGCATAGCCTCTGGTAAGTTTCCACATGCGACCATACTTAGCGGAAAACCAGGATATGGCACTTTGCCATTTGCCTTAAATGTCATTAAAGCGCTCTGCTGCGCTCAGGTCAATGATCAAGGGCCATGTAATCAATGCAACGCTTGTCATCGCGTGAATACGCTGCAATATCCAGATATGCATATGGCCTTTCCGGTGGTAACGGCAGAGGGTAAAATAAGAAAACATACGATATCTGAAGATTTTATGGTGCCTTGGCGAGAGAAGCTACTGAGCAACCCGTATTTCACTATAGAGGATTGGGCTTCTTCGATAGCCAAGACAACGGCTATTCCAGATATAAATACAGCGGAGGTAGATCATATTATACGTCAGCTTAGCCTTAAGGCATTCATAGGCGAGATAAAGGTACAACTGATTTGGATGGCTCAATATGTCGGAGATCAGTCAAACAAGTTGCTCAAAATTATAGAAGAACCACCCCCTAATACATATTTTCTTTTGGTGGTATTAGATGCAGCAAGTGTATTACCTACCATTCTGTCTCGTTGTCAGCATATTAGACTCGGCCCTATAGGAGATCAAGAGTTGGGGACGTATCTTCAACAAGAACATCATATCCCTTCACCACGCACAAATGAATTGGTCAGTTATGCCAATGGCGATTACCTCGAGGCTCTCTCAATGCTGGAAATGAATTATGCCGATTCATTAGCTAAAATATTGAGTTGGTGGCAGGTATGTGCCAATTATGACTTGATTTCGATTGTCGAATGGAGCAAAGACTTTCATGAAGGCAACGCCATAGAAAAGGCAAGTCTGATAAAATATGCCATAAAATTGCTCAAGGGGATACTTCATTACAAGACAATTGGCGAAAACCAACGTATGCTCACCAACGAAGAATTGAAGGCTATTCGACAATCTAACTTTATTGAGCGCATGGAAATTGAACAATTCCAAAAAATCCATACCATCCTTGCAGATTTGCTAACAGGTATTGCAAGAAATCTCCATACTAAGACACAAATGTTTAATTCCTCCTTGTTAATAGAATCTGCGTTCAATTCCAACGTTAACAATCCTGTATAAAAGATTATTTTTGCAACATGGGATGTTCAGGATGTTCAGTCGATAGTAATGGGGCCCCTAAGGGCTGTGGTAGCAAGGGACACTGTTCGACAGGTCGATGCAATAAAATGAATACATATGATTGGTTGTCTACGATGCAGTTAGATGACCCATATGAATATCAATTCGTTGAAGTTAGCTTCAAAAATGGCGCTAGAAAGGACTTTTTTCGTCACTCAGAGCGCACAGGGGCCATCACTGGCGATATGGTTGTGGTAGAATCTTCGGCAGGATATGATATTGGACGTATTTCTCTTTCTGGTGAATTAGTGCGATTGCAGATGCGTAAAAAGCGTGTTGGTGAAGATCGCGTTATGCACAAGATATTACGCATCGCCAATGAGAGAGACCTTGAGCGATTGGATGAAGCACGATTAAGAGAAAAACCAGCTCTTGTCAGAGCACGCGCGATCAGCAGAATGCTCGATATAGAAATGAAGGTCGGTGACGTCGAGTTTCAAGGGGACAATCGTAAAGCCACTTTCTATTATACGGCTGATGGTCGTATCGACTTCAGGGAGTTGGTCAGAAACTATGCGGGTGAGTTTAGGGTAAAGATTGAAATGAGGCAAATTGGCGCTCGTCAAGAATCAGCGATGATTGGTGGGCTGGGCCCTTGTGGGCGTGAGTTGTGCTGCAGCACATGGCTGTCCGACTTCAAATCGGTGAGTACGTCAGCCGCCCGTTATCAAAACATTGCCATTAACCAAACCAAGCTTTCTGGCCAATGTGGTAGACTCAAATGTTGTCTGAATTATGAGTTGGATAGTTATCTTGATGCGATCAAATCTTTTCCTAAACGCGCCGATCGAATAAAAACAAAGGATAATTCTTACGATCTTATCAAAACGGATATTTTTAAAGGCACTATGTACTATATTCAAGTACTCGAACATGGGCGCGGGCCTATTTTGGCTATCCAAAAGGATAGGGTAGCAGAGGTGGTCGAAATGAATCGCAGAGGAGAATTTCCAGATGAATTGGGCTCGGTAGATTATGCTCCACTTGGTTTAGAAAAGGAGGATGAAATAGGCTTTGAAGATGTCACAGGCTTAATCGAATTGCCAATGCCAGAACGAAAGTCTAAAGGGCGGGGCGGAAAGAATAAACGACGTTCGAATCAAGAACGTTCTTCGACCGATGACCGATCAAAAAATGACGAGCGGCAGCGAGAAAGGCGCGATAGACCTGACCGAGATCAACGATCGAAAAAATCAAGAAGACCCGATCAGCCGTCAAGTGAATCCAATACTGAATCAAAGGGCCCTAACATTAATGAGGCTAAAGGCAACAATGATGCAACAGGCAATGCAGATAGAAAACCAAGAAATAACAGAAATAAACAGCGACGAAAGAAACCAAGAAATAACGATCGTCCGCCAAATAATAATCCTAACACTCCTAAAGAGTAAGATATGTCATATGATGTGATTATCATCGGATCAGGACCCGGTGGTTATGTATGCGCCATTCGATGTGCCCAATTAGGCATGAAAACGGCATTGGTCGAAAAAGAAAAAACATTAGGAGGCACTTGCCTTAATGTGGGATGCATCCCTAGTAAGGCCTTGCTAGATAGCTCTGAACATTTTCATGTCGCCAATGAGCGATTCAAAGAACATGGTATTCTTGTGTCAGGTATAAAGCTTGACCTCGCACAAATGATTGATCGCAAACAGGCAGTCGTTGACCAGAGCGTAGGGGGCATTCAATATCTGATGGATAAAAACAAGATCGATATTCTGAGAGGTTGGGGTAGTATAAAGGACAATAACACAGTAGTTGTCACAGGGGAGGAAACAAAAGAATATCAAGCAAAAAATATAGTCTTAGCTACGGGTTCGGTACCCATCACACCCGCATCGATGGCCTATGACGGGGTGCGTGTGATCACCTCTACAGAGGCATTAGAAATTAAGCAATTGCCAAATACTATGGTCATTATTGGTGGTGGCGTCATTGGGTTGGAGCTTGGATCAGTCTATGCCCGATTGGGTACAAAAGTCACCGTTATCGAGTATTTGGATCGTATCATTGCTGGCATGGATGTCGATATGAGCAAGGAATTGATGCGTTCACTCAAAAAATTGAATATCGAATTTAAGTTAGGCCACATGGTCACAAAAGTGTCGGCCACTAAAAAATCAGCCACCGTTAGCTTTAAAAAGCGCGATTCGGATCAAGAAGAAAAAATAGTGGCGGATTATTGCTTGCTTTCTATTGGTAGAAAGGCATTTACAGATCAATTGGGGCTGGCCAACGTAGGTATCGCTACGGATGACAAAGGAAGAATAGAAGTAAATCACCATTTACAAACCTCTATACCCAATATTTATGCTGTTGGAGACGTCGTTAAAGGAGCTATGTTGGCGCACAAAGCGGAAGAAGAGGGTGTTTTTGTGGCGGAAGTAATGAGCGGACAAAAGCCGCATATCAATTACAATTTAATTCCAGGAGTAGTCTATACATGGCCAGAGGTGGCTGGCGTAGGCGCCACAGAAGAAGAATTGAAGTCGATGGGCAAAAAGTATAAAGTAGGAAAATTTCCTATGAAGGCACTTGGAAGGGCGCGGGCAAGTATGGATCTAGAAGGTATCGTCAAGATATTAGCTGATGCAGAAACTGACGAGTTGTTAGGAGTGCACATTATAGGTGCGCGAGCGGCTGATCTGATTATGGAGGCCGTTGCACTAATGGAGTTTAGAGCTTCGGCAGAGGATATGGCACGCATTTCTCATCCGCATCCTACCTATTCTGAAGCTATGAAAGAAGCCGCCTTAGCTGCTACGAGCGACCGAGCTTTGCATATATAAGGCTTGGAGTGATATCATTGTTGATTTAGTCCATCAAGGGTTATTGATCGATCCAATCAAATGCGCCTGTACTAAAGATCGAAAACATACCCATGACTACGGCGGGCACAATCGCGGTGCTCAGAATAAACCAATAATAGCTGCTTGGCACTTTGCTCTTTTCGATAAAGTCGAAAATCAAAGAAAGGATAAGAATGGCACTGGCTATGCAAGTGATAATCAGACAGAGCAAAAAGCCTATATAATTGCTCCACAGATAAACTAAGGAGTAGAAGACAACTTGGATTAAAATGATTTCAGTAAGACGAAGACCCACGAGAACCTAAATTTTTGGTTAATGTAAGCTATTCCTGCAATTGTCGTATGCTTATTGTAGTTAATGACACGATATCTTGTATAAATATGCGCCTCATTTTGTGCTTTGTTCTGGGTTTACCTCTTATATTGAAAGCCCAAGCCGTCGATAGTTTTGAAATATTATTCGAGCAGCAATATGCCAAAAACATCCTGTTAGAAGAAATAAACGGTGTGTATATCCCCGAGGATGTCACCGATGTTTTTACGGAATTAGATCGTTTGAGCAATGAACAAAGTCGAGAAAAAATGAAGCAAGGCGATGAAAAAATTGTATCGCAACGTCTCACTCGAGGATTGGGAAAATGGATGATCGTGAATTGGAATTTTTATGAAGGATCGAGGTTATCCCATCATCTTAAGTCGCTTGGGGTAACCCATCCGGATGATATGGCCTTGTTTTTGGTAGTGAGTTATTATCGACATCTCAATGGATTAGATCAACATTTTGAACTCCGCGCAGAAGAATTGAGGCTGCAACGCGAAAAAATCTTCCGCGAATCAGTCAAACAACGTACCCTATCAGTGACTATAGACAAAGGATAAAGCTCGCCTAGTATAAAGGCTCACCATTCAAGTTGTACCCCAATATTTCACTCATATAGTCATACCAAGGCCTCAAAGCCTGAAAGTTTTGACTACATTCTGCTACAAAATTGGGTCGCAGGACTTCCTGATCCGTGAGTGGCTTGAAATAAACGAATTGCTTTTTACGTAGGAGATCGATATGAGGATGATCTTTTTCAAAACCTTTTGGCGCAGTTTTTAGCTCATCACCTTGCAAGTTGCCGAACGTATCCACTAGTTTTTTTGAGCCTAAGATTTTCTTCAATCGATCACCATCAAATTCGATATGGCGGCGTATCAACTCCAAATCTGATGCTGCAGGATTCCAAAATCCACCAGCGATCATGCTATTGCCCGGAGAAATGCGAAGGTAATACCCACCTCTCAGTTGCGGCTTTTGGCGACTTAATCCCACATCCATATGATCTTTATATGGCGTTTTATCTTTAGAAAATCGTACATCACGATAAATTCTATAAAGTTTGGCCTCCTCTATCATATCATGCGTATTCATCTTCCCTTGGATAGCTTGAACAAATTGCTCCATATTTTCTTTTGCCATTAGGTATCGGGGCTTATTTGCTTCAAACCAATTTTTTTCGTTATTCTCTCGCAATTCAGCGATAAACGAAAGGGTATCCTTTTTAATCATAGTGGCTCATCTTATTGGAAAGTTAAAAGAAGTTTCAGGGAAAGGCTCACTATTCAACGTGTAATGCCACCATTCCTTTGCATAGCTTCTGAATCCATAGGCGGTCATAATGTTTTTGAGAGTCGCGCGATTAGAGAGCTGTTGCTTGGTCAATTGTTGAAAATCATGATGCGAAGGCTCGCCAAAAAAATCAAAGGGACTTCCCATATCCAGTTCTTTGTTTGTGCGCAGATCATAAAGGCCAATGTCCAAGGTGCTGCCTCGACAATGCGCACTGCGACTAGAGATATAGCCCAGCGGGAAAAGCTGAGTTTTGTCATAGCTAGGATAATAATTTTGTTTCTGCACAGTATCTACAGCTAATTTTGACCAAGCCACAAAATCATCGACCGCCGACTGCGGCCGATAGGCATCATATAAGATAAAAGCTAAACTATCGATGAGCAATTCTTTAGTGGCTTGACGTAGTGCTTCTGCAGCAGCGCAAGTCATGATGGCCCTATTGGCTTCATAAGACTTAACCCTCCGCCCTAAGAAGTTCCTCGTGGTATAATATCTCAAATCTAATTTGAGGTGGTTTACTATTGTTTCGGCATAACAAAAACCTTCAGGCAACGATGTAGGCGGCGCAGCGGTAGGTACTTGTGTCCAAAGTAAAAAGTATACGATCCAGTGTACATGCATAGCTCTCTAACGATTTATGTGCCGTATAATTATCTATCCTACCGTTCTCTTAAGGCTACTTTCCTTGCGATAATTTTTCCTACGGGTACTAATTCTATTTTGCTCTCTAACCATGAAATTATATCCAGATAGAGAAATGGTCTGCGCTCATAGGGTTCAGCATTCAATTCAACTAACCTGTTTTTTAACTTTAAAAACTCACGCTTAATTTCTTTTTCTTGAATTTTTGGCGTCAATCGAATGAAGTCGAAGATTTCTTTTAGCGCCTTATGCAAATGCTGCATTTTAGATAAAAAGCGATAGGTACTCTTGACTTGATGTGCCACAAGATCGCGATTGCCCAGATCAAAATGAGCTATTAAGTTGAGTATTCGTGCAAAGCATTGTATGTCTTCTCGGAAATTAGGATATAACTGATTGGTGATTACATTCAGATGATCAATAGCCCTCGAGAGATCACCCTGACAGAAGTAAATAGAGGCAATTTTATAATGGAAAAGCAATATTCTGTTCAAATCCCAATCAAAGTCATTTTGAATTAATGCAGCTTCGACCTCTTTCACATACACCGCTCCTCTGTCAAATTCGGCGGTTAAGAAAAATTGATTAATGCCGTGCAAATACTCTATCAACTTTAGAGTGCTCATTTGATCTCGGTTCATTTGGCCGTCGTAATCAACAACCATTAGCCGAACTGAACAATAGACTACTTCAAACTTATCATATCTTTCTGCCATAAACAAGGCATTCAAAACATTGTGCAGTGCTTTTAAGTAGAGCGTGAGATCTCGTTGTTTGTATTCAGGGTGTTCGTTATACAGTTCGAGCCACCGTTGAGCGTGCCGATAACAATTGACAAAATCCTGAACCATATTATAATACCACACATTGGCCTGACAATGAAACAGCTTACCCTGATAATCTAATGTTTCGTATTGCACTTCTGGTAGGTTGTCTCTAAAGTAGTCGCTTATATAGGCATAATCTCGTGCATCTTTCACATAGCCGTATTGCAAGTAGAGACCATACAAGCCTAGAGAAAGATTAGAAAGTTCATGGTTTCGTTGCAAAATTTTTAGTAAAAGTCTTGTTTCGTCGCGCAATTCTTTGGCTCGCGGATACATACTTCCCGTGATGTATAGACTTTCTATTGACTTTTCGATCTCAAGGATAGTCAAGATTTCGCTGTGCGCTCCTATTTCTATGGCGGTGGATTTTGATCTATCAAGTAGTTGAAGGGCGGCATGATAGAGACCTTTTTGACGTAAAATGCGAGCGAAATCTACATTCTCGCGTAGAGCGATGTATTCATCATTGGCTTTTCGTACTTGACGAAGGCTGCTGAGAATTTGTTTATAAAGATTAGATTTTAAATTGCTGAGCTGCGATTTTTTAATGCCTGGAATGCGCAGAATAATTTTGTCTTCATCGTATTCGCCATATTTATCGATATGGTCAAAGAGTTGCACGAAAAGGATATCACCTTTGGAGCTATTGCGATGGGCAAAAAGTTTGAATTGTCTTTTTTCAGCAGCCGTGAGCCGAGCAATCAGCTTGATCAATTGATCTGTCGAACGATTGGGCATAGGGATCTTTAGTGAAGGCAAAGGTAGATATTTCACAGAGACTGCCGCTAATCTCATTTCAGCTTATCATCCGCAGAAATCTTCCGTCTGTCCGTCAACGGCCTAGAATTATTCTTCGTACTGCATAATGACATCCTGAGATAATCCATATCTTGTCTGCCTAATAAAAAATAGAATGAAACAGAAGTCCAACTTGAAGCGCCGTGAGTTTATCCTTAATGCTTCCCTTGCAACAGGTGCCATTGCTTGTGCACCTAACGCAGGCAACGTCGACACTAAAACAAAATATATGGCTAAAGATGTTTCCTATGTCGTAGGGCATGGTGATTTTAAATATCGAGTAAACAAAGAATGGGGAGTGCAGGATTTAGCCAAAATCCCAGTTCAGCATTGTCATGAAATGGTCATGGCAGCGGATGGTAGACTTTATATGTGTACCACTGGCAAGAAAAATAATATCATCATTTACGACAAGTCGGGCTCGGTAGTAAGTACTTGGGGTACTGAATACCCAGGGATTCACGGCTTGAGCATTAAAGAAGAAGGCGGTGAAGAATTTCTTTATTTAACAGACACAGAAAGACATCAGGTCTATAAAACCACCTTGGATGGTCGACTGTTATTGACGATAGATTATCCGAAAGAAGCAGAAATCTATGACAATGATACCCAATTTGTTCCTACAGAGACAGTGGTGACGGATGACGGCTATATACTAGTGGCGGATGGATATGGTCGAGATTATGTGATCAGATATGATCAGTCAGGAAAGTACATCGATCATTTCGCAGGAAAGGGAGAAGAAGAGCATCAATTACAACAAGCACATGGCATCTGCATTGATCAACGTTCGGGCCAATCTTCACTTCTTGTGACCTCGAGAGCTAGACAATCGGTGAAGAGATATTCGATGGATGGTAAATATCTCGAAACAATAGCCTTGCCAGGCTGCTCCATCTGTCGTCCCGTAATCAAAGGTGATTACTTATACTTTGCGGTTATTGTGACTAAGGATTGGGGTAGCTACGATGGCATGGTCGCCGTCTTAAATGCAAAAAATGAAGTCATTTCCTTTCCAGGTGGGTCTGCGCCTAGCTATGTCAATGGGCAGTTAGAGGCTCCATTGTTTGATGGGCACACGTTTCTTCATCCGCATGATGTGTGCATAGATAATGATGAAAATATTTATGTGCCACAATGGAATTCTGGTCGTACATATCCAGTAAAGCTAGAGCGCGTGTAATGAGTGTCGACTTTGGTAAGGGTATTGTGATTTTATCCATTAGAGGGGGAACATTTACAAACTTTTCTTTTTAGTGCCTCGACAGGTTCTTTTGATGTAGTCTTAAATAGCGCGCGATCAAAAATCTTACGAAATAGTCCCATCTTTTAATCAACTTTGCGCGATTAAATGGTTACGAAGGGCTATGTCAAGTGATTCTGAGTTTTGGGCGTGGGGCAAATTGGTATTGCTATCTATCATTTGGGGCACGTCTTTTATCTTGATTAAAAAGGCATTAATAAGTTTTGCCCCATTAGAGGTCGCCTTATTGCGGGTAGGTATATCTGGCATAGCGTTTTTACCTTTGTTTTTTTATTATTTTAAGCGGCTAGAATGGTCGCGATGGTATTTTTATTTACTAGTAGCCTTAACGGGTAGTGGTATTCCTGCAGTGTTATATGCTACAGCTCAAACAAAGCTTAGCAGCGCTACAACAGGTATTTTGAATAGTATCACTCCAATAGCAACGCTCCTCGTCAGTATTTTGATCTTTAAAATAGCTAGCTCCACACGCCAAGTCATTGGCACCTTGCTGGCACTGTTGGGCGCAATTATATTGATATTGATGGGTACAGATGGTGCCGGCTTTGACATGGCGCACTTAGGTTATGCGATGCTCATTATTATTGGCTGTATTCTTTATGCGGGAAATGTAAACATGGTAAAAATCTATCTTCAACATGTGCCTTCTAGACAACTCAGCACATTTGCTTTTGTATTATTAGGGGTGCCATTAATGTTTTTGGTACCTTTTACCGATATTCCTCGTAAAATTATGGAAGATGAGCATGCCATGTCTTCTTTAGGGGCACTCGTTTTACTCGCTTTATTGGGGACTGTTTTTTCACTTATCCTTTTCTACCAATTGCTCCAACAAACGAGCGCTGTTTTCGCTTCAACTGTGGCCTATTTGATTCCGATTGTGGCGTTAATATGGGGTTTTTTGGATGGTGAGTATATTGGATTGGTGCATGTCATCAGTTTAGGCATAATTATTTTTGGAGTTTATTTGATACGCGACAAAAAATTAGCCGCGCGAAACTTGGCATCTATCTCTAAGATTTGAACGTTTCGTATGCGAATCAGAGCCTGCAATAGGCGGTTATGATTTCATAAACAGCGTTGTAGCTATTATTATTTTAAATATTCAAAGGTATTTACCATTTTATATTTTGGACTACGACTAATAAAGTCTCTAAAAAAAGCAGTATGACTCGCTCCCATTAAGATAAAAACTCTGTCATTTTTATCTAACTCAATTCGATTAAGATTGGAATACATTCTTAAGTTTCTTTGGTAATATTTTGTTGCTTCATCGGCTCCTTCAAATCCTTCTTTACTTCCCACATGTGTTAGCATATCTGCATTTACCGTAATTAAAAAATCTAAATATCGATTTTTATTCGTCAATTTCAATTTTTCAAATAAATTAAGGTTGTCTTCATCGACATATACCTCAGGATGATAACTCAACGGGTTTTCATAATACTTGTTATGCCAAAGTGAATCTATACTATTTTCCATTTCGTTTCCAATATTGTAATTGTATCCCATGGAATGATCAATCCCATAAATTCTTTTTGTACCACTTAGGCGCCCTAATTCAAATGCTAATAATTCTAACTCAGTTGGATTTTCAAAACTCATTCTAGGGTTTTTAATATATGATTCATACTTGATTTTCAGTTCTTTGTCATACTCGGGAACACTTTCAACTAAAATTACAGTAGGTAGAAATTTTGAAAGTTTATCTGCTATCTCGTGTGCCTGTCTCTGATTTTCTTTATTATGTTCATCAAATTCGGTTGTACTAGCATCGGGTGTATATCCAAAATGAAAGGTTCCGAAGTTTAGAATTGGAATTTTATCGATGTTTTTAACTGTTGATTCTTTGGCACGCTGACCACTATCTCTAGAAGTTGAATTCTCTTCAATACATCCTAAATTTACTATTATAAATACTACAACTACTATTCCTATGTTTTTCATTTTTTATCCTTTTATAGGCTATTATAAGTAGATAAGAGCTACTTTTCTTGATGGATCTTCTCAAACAAGCTACTTATCGAAGAAGCATAGATATGATTTGGAGCAATCAGTCGTTTGGCAAGTTGGATGTATTTTTTAGCGGCTTCTTGGTGGCCCATTAAAAAATAGACTTCTGCCAAAGTAGCTAGCTCTACAGGTCTATCATCATCATCATCATCGATACTTATTGATAGCCATTGTTCAGCAAGACGTAGCTGTTGATAAGTCGATTGGTTAATTAATAGGTATTGAGCAAAATGTTGTGCATGACGTAGGTCAGGAACGCCCAAAGCAACGAAATACTCTTGGGCTAGCTCGACATATTTGATCCAATCTCTTTCTCTGTGTAACTGATCCAAATAGTACTGATAGGCCTTTTGATCTCCGGCGTCTTTATAAATGTGCGAGAGCAATGTCTTTGCGCGCTCTAACGTAGGTCGGGGATATCCTTTTTCGAGATATTGATAGATTAGGATAGACAGGCTTTGATCTACGCGTTCTTGTCCTAAAATATTCTCAAACGCCTCCCTATTATCCACGACATATTGGAATAGAGGCGAATCAATGCGATGCAGAAAATCGAAAATGAAGCGGATGTTTTTTTCGATTGTCCAATCTTCTTGTGTAGAGAGGTATTTTTTTACTACGGCCTCATGTTTACCATCCATTAATTGCAGATGCAGATAGGCTTCATGGTACATAATATGTGGTCGCCCAGAAGAGCTGCGCTCATCATAGACATAGACCACCTCTTCTGTGGCCTCTATGGGCGTATTTGATTGCGGCAGGTCAGGTCTGTCTTGCGGAAATGGGCTTTTTGAAAGATCACTTTTGTATACTTGGGCACTGCTGCGTTTTACGCTTTTAGCTAACTCGATAAGCTCTTCAGTTTGAAGCTGACGATCAACTTTGTGCCTAATTTGGCCATCTTCGTCAAGTATAATCATAGTCGGCAGCCACACTACGTCATAGGCCGAGGCAAGTAACTCGCCTGCAGGACTATCCATGTCCACTTTGATGCTAATATAATCAGCGTTAAATGCTAACCCGACCTCTGCTAAACTAAAGACCTTATCCATTTCTTTGCAGGGTGCGCACCAAAGGGCATAGGCATCTATGAACACCCATTTGTTTTGTTGTTTTGCGACTGCTAGGGCTTGCTCTACTGTATAATTCTTAAAATCAATATTGGCAACCAGTCCAAGTTGGCATGAGGCAATAACATAAAGTGTAGACAATGCCCTTATCATATAAAAGGCTTAGAGTTAGGCTATTTTTTTATGGCAGCAATAAATTCTTCAATTTCCGTAGGGTCTAACTTCTGCTGCTTGGCGAGTTTCAAGGCCTTTTCTGCAGTCTTTGTTGCCTCCTTTTTCTTGTTTTGAGCAGCCATTGCGTCGGCAATTATCATATAATGCCGAGGATCTTCGCTGTTTTCCAAAAGCATTTTTCCAATCTCTTCGATAGCTCCATACATGCGCGCATCTACGCCAGCATAATGTTTTAACTCCACACAAATTTCACTTAGCATGGCGGCATCATTAGTATAAAGTGTTCTGGCCATATCTTTCGCAGCTGTCAAGAGCCGTTGCATATCGATTGTGGCTTTTGCGAACGTGTATTCTGCTTCGATGGCGATGCTCCGCCCATTATTGCCTAGGTTGGTAATCAACTTTGTTTGTACCTCAGCTAATAGATTAGGTGATTCAAATTCAACTGCCGTATCTATTGTTCTCTTGCAGGCCGCTTCGATGCGCTGATCAACAGCTTGTTTGCCCATGGTTTTTTCGATCATATCTTTGTTAGAAATGAACAAATCGAATAATCGAGAGTCGGCGTCAGTCAATGCTTCATAAATGAAAACCGATTTCTGTTCATCGCTCAATTCGGGATTTTGGCGCAAGAATTCATTAGAAATTTTCAAACTTGGCTTTTTGGCCTTATTAAGCGCTTTGATATACTCTAAAACTAGAGCATACGATCGATCTCCTGAGGCATAGGCCTTCGCAAATTCTCCACTCGTATCAAAGCCTGCCATCACTTCCGTTCCCATTTGTATCAGATCAGGCCCTTGCTTGCCGCCGACAGATTTTTTCAGCACATCGCCTTTGAAATCTATATAAAACAGCGTAGGGTAGGCTCGGACGGGGTATGTTTGTCCAAATTCTCGCCCTGGCCCCTTCTCCATATCAATTTTCATATTTATGAAATGAGTGTTGTAATATTCACCGACCTCGGGTAAAGTAAACACTTGTGCAGCCATTCGCTTACAAGGGCCGCACCATTCTGCATAGGCATCGACGAATATCGGTTTGCCTTCTTTCTTCGCTAATGCTTTAGCCTCTTCCCACGATCCGTGAAAAAATTCTATTCCTTGCGCTTGCAAAAGGGCTGACGAAAAAAGGAAAGCTATGGTGAAGGTGGAAAGTCGGTAGAAATAAGCCATGACCATCGATTTGTTTAAGCAATAAGGATTAGCCTACCTTTGACATGTTTTTGTCGCCGGAGTCGAAACAAAAGTACGCCATAAATTTGTGCTTTTATTGATCAAGCCTTTAAAAACAAGTTAATATCAGTCGTCATGATCAACTTACGACAGCTTTTTTTGCAAAATGTCGCTCAAACTAGCGAGAACCCAATGCTGGTTGAGCTTGAGTCCGCTAAAGGTGTTTTTCTTTTTGATCCTTCGGGTCAGCGTTATTTCGATTTCACTTCTGGTATTGCCGTGAACTCTTTGGGTCATGGTAATCTGAAAATCATAAATGCCGTACAACAGCAAGCAGCACAATTTATGCATACCATGGTCTATGGTGAGCATGTGCAGCCTCCCCAAGTTCGCTATGCCCAAAAGCTCCTCACAACATTAGGTTCGCCTTACGAGTCAGTTTACTTTTTAACAACTGGCACAGAGAGTGTAGAATTGGGGATCAAACTAGCTAAGCGATATACAGGAAGATCCCAAATAGTCGCCTGTCGTCGGGCTTATCATGGATCCACAGTGGGAGCCGAAAGTCTTAGAAGCGATCTCGACTATACGGCAGCCTTTATGCCGCTGATGCCAGGAGTAAAACACGTTGATTTTAATGATTTCGCCGGATTATCTGAAATCACGAGGTTTACCGCAGCGGTTATTTGTGAGCCAGTTCAGGCAGAAGCTGGAATCATACCTCCCCTAAATGGCTACTTAGAGGCGTTGGCGAGTAAATGTCGGGAGGTGGGCGCCTTATTTGTGTTAGATGAAATTCAAACGGGCTTTGGTCGAACCGGACGGTTGTTTGCTCATCAACGATATGGGGTGCAGCCTGATATTCTACTTCTGGGCAAGGCGATGGGGGGAGGGATGCCTCTTGCGGGGGTGGCTAGCTCTAGGGATATAATGCACAGCTTGGTTAGCAACCCTATGCTTGGTCATATAACTACTTTTGGTGGGCATCCTGTCTCTTGTGCTGCCGCAGAGGCGGCTCTCGATATCTTGCTTTCAACGAGTATTATCGATCAAGTACAAGAGAAAGAAGACCTCATAAAACAACGACTCCAGCACCCCTTGATCAAAGAGATACGCAGTGCGGGCTTGATGATGGCGGTAGAATTGGAAACGCCCTCTATATTAGGAGCGGTGCTAACGAAGGCTAGAGAATTCGGTGTACTCATGGACTATTTTTTATTCAATGATCGCAGTTTTCGCATTGCTCCGCCATTAGTCATAACAATTGAAGAGCTGAACGAGGCTTGTGATCGGGTATTAGAGGGGTTGGATAGTGTCTAAGGATCTGTGGCTATTTTGTTAAGTACGATCTATGATGTATAGAGCATATTGAGATCTGAATAGGGGGTATTCTATTTTATTACATATATAGTCCATGGTTCTGCAAAGGAATTTTTTTGTCGATGGATTTTCTTTACAACAACAAAGCTATTCAACAGCACTACCATTTTTTCAAATGCTGTACATTCAGTAGAATCCGCATACAGCTTATTCTAGGATATTTTTATTCTCTTCTATTTCTCTTTACTTAGTGATCGCAAATATGCGATACTTAGGGGCACTTGATTGATGACGGAGGAACTCTCATCTTCGATGAAGTAATATTTAACCCCTACTTCTTTGGCCGTTCTGAGAATAGCGTGCATGTCTAGCTCGCCTTGGCCTAGTACTACATTATTCTCCACGTCCGAATGTCCTTTAGCATTTTTTTGCGTGCCTATTTTCATATCTTTTAGATGCATCAGCTTCCAGCGATTAGGATATTTTTTCAGCCATTCTACAGGATTGCCACCACCGTGATGTATCCAATAAATATCCATTTCAAAATTTACGTATTCAGGATTGGTCGATGAGATCAAATGGTCGAGTAACACACCCGATGGATGCTCACCAAACTCGTAGCCATGTGGATGATAAGTGAATTGAATACCATTTTCTGCTAACACTTGCCCTGCTTTATTAAAGACCATTATAGCTTCGTCAGCACTAGCTAGATTAAAATCTCCTTCATGAGGTATCCAGGCGCACATGACGTATGATGCACCTAAGGCTTTGGCTTTATCAGCCAGTAATTGAGGGCTTTGTTTTAACTCGCTATAGGAGGATCCTGTAGAGGGTATTGATATTTCTCTTGCTTCACAGAGTTTTTTAAATTCTTCTGGCGGTATTCGCCCTCCATCTCCTTCAATGAGAGTAATGCCCATTTCTTGAATGGTGTTTAGTGTGCCAATCATGTCTTTTGGAAAAAAGTGCCGAAATGAATAGGCTTGCACTCCGATGGGTTCGTTAAAAATGCCTTCGTTTTTCACCATCTTTTTGGATGTGCTACAGGCTGTTAATAAGAAGATTAAAAAACAAAATGAGCTAAGGGAACTACGCATGGCTTGTGATTATATCTTCACAAGATAAGCATTTACCGTAGGATTGTATTTTCCTATATTGAAGAGTGAAAAAAATGCACATATTAAATGCCAACCAGAGCTTAATTACTTCGCGGTGTAGCGCAGAGTATGAAGGAGGGCACCTCTACTTCAAATGAATTTCCTTTCTCTAAGTCCTCCATGATGAATTTGCCAGACATTTGACCTATCTCACTACTGATTGGACACCAACTGCTATATTCATAGATATCTAAAGGTTTAAGTATAGGTTGCTGACCAACCACGCCTTCGCCTGATACTTCGCGAATGATCAATAAGGAATCTTTTATAATCCAATGTCTGCGTAATAGTTGTACCGTCGTGCTGCTAAAATTTTCGATGACTATAGCATAACTAAAAACGTATTTATTCTCAGATGGACGTGAGTGCTCGTCTTGATATGTGGGGGTGACGCTAACTTTGATACCTTGTGTGACGGCGCTAATCATAGGAATGTTTTATGGTGCTCAACTCTAGAACGTTTTAATAACCATAATGATCACGGCGAGCCAAATTTTATGATATTGTTGATGATTCATAGTAAGTCGAAAGTACTAATTATCGCCCAAACCATCACGACGAGTAATAAGTAATATGCCCATTTGTCCGCATGTTTATAGCGGCTGGCAAATTCTGCGGTCACATATCCACCAATAGACTGACCCGAAGCGAGAATAAGCCCCACTTTCCAATCCACTAATCCATGCCAATGAAACAAGATCAACACAACCCCCGTATAGACAGTAACCATTATGGTTTTGAGTGCGTTGGCCGAGATAATGTTGTAACGGAGAATAAGTACCGTGATCGTTAAAAAGATGACTCCCATGCCCATTTGAATAAAGCCCCCATAAAAACCTATTGCCAAATAAAGTGGCACGAATAAAAAGGGTGAAATGGATTTAGGTTCGGTAGGTGTATGAAGCCATCGCTGCGGTTTGAAGAGAACCACGAACAGCATCACGATCAACAAATATTTAAATATCTCTTTAAAGCGTTCGTTGCTGATGGTCAAAGCTACCCATGCCCCAATCAATGCCCCAATGATACTGATCATAATGGGCCACTTTGATTGATGAAAATCTACTTTCTTATTTTTTACGAATGAGCTACTCGAAGCGAGTCCTTGCATAAAGATGCCCACTCGATTTGTAGCGTTGGCTATATTGCCTGGAAGCCCTACTACTTCGGTTAGAATACTAAGGGTAATTGCAGATCCATTGCCAGCTAAGGTATTAATGCACCCCGCCAAAAAACCGCCGACAACGGCAATGACTATGCTCCAGGCATCCATCTTTATTCGGGGCGCTCTTGACAAAGCTCTGTCAAGACCCCGTGGGCTGACCTAGGGTGAATAAAACAAATCAGCTTATTGTCCGCGCCGATGAGTGCTTTTTCATTGAGGAGGCGCGCACCACTTTCTTTTTGCCGTTTCATTTCGGCGGCCAGATCAGCAACATCGTAAGCAATATGATGAATGCCTTCACCTCGTTGCTCAATAAAGGTGTTAATCACGTTCTCAGGATCATCAGACGCTAGCAATTCGATTTTGTTGGGGCCTGTCCGAAAGAAGGCGGTGTGCACATTTTGACTTTCTACATATTCTCTTTTATAACAAGGAGTATGCAATAGAGCCTCATAAGTAAGTATAGCAGATTCAAGATCGCGCACAGCGATACCTATATGCTCAATTTTTCTCATGAACGCTGCACAATACCGTAGCAAAAAATCTCCACCACTGCATCGGCATATCTATCGATGACTTCATCGTTAAAAGGATCGACATCATATAAAGTTTTGATCAAGTTGGGGCTGCTAAACAGCCCACTTGCCATTCCCAGAATAAGACTTGTCTGAAAGTGTTTGTCCAATCGCTTTATGACTCCGATTTTGCGTTGTTTCTTAAATAATTCGCCCGTCATGTTGAATAAAGGATAAATAAGTGTTTGGAGGATCCATTCACTTCTCTCTGTATGTTCGGACATTTCTTGAGCTATGATTTTAGGGAACGCAGGGTATTTTGCATAAAAGTGCACCAATTGCCGTACGACAACTTTAATCATTTCTACTCCATTGAGATCTTTATGTATTTTTTTAGATGCCTCAAATTCAGATTTAAATTCAGAGGCAAGTCGCTTGATGCTAGCTTTCCAAAGCTCTTCTTTATTGCCAAAGTAATAATGGATAAGGGATCTCGCGACTCCGGCCTTTCGCGTTATTTCCGTAGTGGTCGTGCCAGAGTATCCTTTTTCGGCAAAAACATTCACCGCCACTTCGCAGAGATGTTCAATATTTATTTCGGTATCGGCGGTAGGTCGGCCCGGCTTACGACGAGAAGTCTTGCCCTTCTTTTGTGGATCGGCCGCTATCAAGGTTGTACTGTTCATAAAAATGTTTAATTATTGGCATTCGTGCCAAAATGTCTGCAATATTGCCAATTTTTGTTCAATACTCATTAAGAAGCGAATATAAATTTGCTAAACAATGAGTCAGCATGATTGTTTTCATCTTATATGCGGTTAGGTATCTATAATATTTTATTTTTGTGTTCAACAACCAATTGGCGAAAGCGCCAATACATGGACGTCGTACATGGATATCGTGAATGCCTGTAGCCGTTGACTAGACGTTAATTAACATTAACCGGTTAAATAAATACCAGAAAAAAAATTGTTTATGGAAGCATATATTTATGACACCCTTCGCACGGTAAGAGGCAAGGGAAATGCCAAGGGTGCCTTACATTCGGTGACACCCACACACCTTGTCACACAATTGTTAAAAACATTGCGCGAAAGACACCATTTAGATCCAAAGTTGGTCGATGATATAATTTTGGGCTGTGTGACGCAGATTATGGATCAGGGCGCGAATATCGCCAAGACAGCTGCGCAGCAATCAGGTTACGGCGATCATGTTTGTGGAGTTACGTTGAATCGATTTTGTGGTAGTGGATTAGAAGCGGTAAATCAGGCGTCGGCGTATGTGAAAAGCGGATTTTCAGATTTGCTCATTGCAGGAGGGGTCGAGAGCATGTCGAGAGTAGCTATGGGTTCTGATGGCGGAGCTTTATTGATGGACCCAGCGGTGGCTCTTCCTGGGCATGCAATTCCGCAGGGAATTTCTGCGGATTTGATTGCGACCAAATTTGGGTATCAAAGAGATGATGTTGACGCTTTCGCTGTAGAATCTCAGCGACGTGCAGCCATAGCAGAAAAGGAAGGTCGATTTAAATCGAGAATAAACGTAACTGATGTCAATGGCTTAGTCATGTTGGATCGAGATGAAAATGTCCGTCCAGGGACCACGCTACAAGCGTTGGAGCAATTGCAGCCGGCCTTTGCTATGATCGGTGAAATGGGAGGCTTTGATGCCGTAGCTATTGATAAGTATCCAGAAATAGAAGCTATTAATCATGTGCATCATGCGGGCAATTCTTCCGCGATTGTCGATGGTGCGGCTATTGCACTCATCGGCAATAAAGCAATGGGTAAAAAATTGGGACTAAAGCCACGTGCCGTAATACGCAGTGTAGCAATAGATGGAACGGATCCTACAATTATGTTACTTGGTCCAGCGCCAGCATCGCGCAAGGCGCTTGCCAAAGCAAAAATGAATATCAGCGATATTGATTTATTTGAAATTAATGAAGCTTTTGCCTCAGTAGCGATGCGCTTTATGGAGGATATGGGCATATCGCATGATATAGTCAATGTCAATGGTGGCGCAATTGCCCTAGGCCACCCACTTGGTGCAACTGGCTGTATGATATTAGGCACCTTACTAGATGAGCTAGAAAGACAAAATAAATCTACTGGACTAGCAACGCTGTGCATTGCTGGGGGTATGGGTATCGCCACCATAATAGAGCGAGTCTAGGCGCCTTTGATTTCAATTGTATATTAATTAACAGTAAGAAAAAATATGATTAAGAATAATATATTATCGTATGAAGTAGACAAGGAGGGCTTTGGCCATATTGTCATCCATATGGTCAATCATCCTACGAATCTTTTTAGCGAAGATTTTATCCAAGAATATGTCAAGGTAGCCAAAGAAGCAATAGCCGATAAGGAAGTAAAAGGAGTTATCGTGAGCTCGGGGGCAAGAATGTTTATGGCTGGTGCAGACCTCAAGGCTTTAGAGAAAATGACTACGGCTGAACAAGTCTACGATAATTGCATGCAGATGCACAGACATTTTAGAGAAATTGAAATGGGTGGAAAGCCATTTGTCGCATTGATTAATGGTCATGCACTTGGAGGTGGGTTGGAATTATGCCTCACCTGTCATTGTCGCTTGGCACTTAATAATTCAGGTATCAAAATTGGGTTTCCAGAAATAAAAGTAGGTCTTCTTCCTGGGGGAGGTGGCGTGGCAAAATCACCTTATCTTTTGGGTATTCAAAATGCGATGACATACATCCTGCAAGGTCTTGAAGCCGATCCGGCAAAAGCTAAAAGGGATGGTTTGATCCATGATACTGCGGAAGATATGGATGAGTTGGTGGCGAAAGCAAAAGCTTGGATAATGGCCAATCCAAAACCTTCGCAGCCTTGGGATACGCGAGGTTATAAGATTCCTGGAGGTGCACTGTTCACTCCGAGTGGTGCTCAAACCATGATCGGAGGTATCGGTAATGTGCGAAAAATAACACATGGCAATTACCCTGCTGCGCAATATGTCTTGAGCATCATTTACGATGGCTTGCAGACAAATATCGATCGTGCTCTCGAAATAGAAGCACGGTTCTTTACAAAGGCCATCACAAGCAAAGAGGCGAAAAACATGATCCGTACTGGATTTATGGCCATACAAGAAGCTAAAAAGGGAAAGGCAAAGCCCGCTGGATATGATCCTTATGTGATTAAGAAACTCGGTATTTTAGGAGCTGGCATGATGGGAGCGGGGATTGCTTATGTCTCGGCCTATGCAGGTATGGAGGTTGTCTTGAAAGATGTCAGCATAGAAGGTGCTGAAAAGGGAAAGGCATATTCTGATGAATTGCTAAAAAAGCGCATTTCACGCGGCAAAATGACTAAAGAGCAGGCACAGGCTATCTTAGATCGTATACATGCAACGGACGATCCTAAGGCTGTAGCAGGTGCTGATATGATTATCGAGGCCGTTTTTGAAAACCCAGAGTTAAAAGCCCGAGTCACCAAGGAAACGGAAGCGGTCATTGGTGAGGATAAGATTTATGGATCTAATACTTCTACGATTCCAATATCCTTGCTGGCAAATGCTTCGGCAAGGCCGGAGAATTTTATTGGAGTACACTTTTTCAGTCCAGTAGATAAAATGCCATTAGTTGAGATAATCGTTGGTAATAAAACGAACGACCGAGCTATAGCAGCGGCTATTGATTATGTTGTGGCCATTAATAAGATACCCATTGTCGTAAATGACAGCCGAGGATTCTTTACGAGTCGATGTTTCGGTACCTATTGTGCAGAGGGTGGTTTCTTGTTAGAAGAAGGCGTTCCCGCTGCCATGATCGAGAATGTGGCTAAGACCAAAGGGATGCCCGTGGGCCCGTTAGCGGTGACAGATGAAGTTTCACTAACATTAGGTCTGCATGTCTATGAGAGTGACCCTACACCCAATAAGGCCGAGGATTTAACCAGGTTTTATCAGATGCAAAAAATGTTAGTCAAGGAGTATGGCCGCGAAGGGAAAAAAGCGGGCAAGGGTTATTACGAATATCCGTCAAGCGGAAAGAAATACTTATGGCCTGAATTGAGCAAAATATTTAATAGTGATGTCAATACACTTGACAAAGAAATTGTAGCCAAGCGTTTATTGCACCGCCAAGCCCTAGAGAGTTTTAGATGTCTAGAAGAGGGTGTTTTGCGTTCTGTTAAAGATGGAGATATCGGCTCTATTTTAGGCTGGGGATTTCCAATCTATACAGGAGGGGCGTTGTCGTATATTGACTATGTAGGCATGGATGAGTTTATCAAGGATTGTGATGGATTTGCAAAGAAATATGGGGCTCGATTCAAAGTTTCAAAAAAACTTCGTGACATGGCCAAAAAAGGTCAGAGCATTCACGATTTTAAGTAATTTATATGAAAACGAGGTTGTTGAGCACAGCTCAGTTCAGTTGATCTCGCTAAATGAAGGGATTTGATAAGGGGGGGGAGATAAAGTCGTATCCACCCCCTTTTTTTATTATAGATAACTCTGAAGAAGGGTTTCCCCCATAAGGTGGCAAATGTCACTTTGACCAAAGAGGAAAAGGCATTGTAATCTAAAACTTAGATGATCGCTGAATGAGAACAACTTCGTTTTTCGTTCTAGTAAATTTTCAGTTGTGGTATAACCTTTAATTTTATTAGCAATAGGGTTGCTATATTGATTCATTTTATCAAAAAGAAATGTAACAATTTAATTGTTAAGTAAGCGATTTCTTCGCTAGATTCTGTGTTGAATTGTGTCGACCTTTTTTATTTTCCAAAAGGAAACTCCTAGCCAGACAACTGAAGCTGTCATGTCTAAAGAACCAACTAAAACCAAGATAGGTGGAATACCAAAATAAACTTCAGAGAGAATACCAAGAGGCATAAGAAGACCAATGAGCGCTAGCCAAGATATCATTTTGGTGTTGTCCAATTGATGGTTAAATCTCAGAAGTAAATAGCCCATAAGTATATTCAAGAAGGAAAATGGGATTTCCTTGAACGTGGGTTAAGGGTGATTCAAAATACTTGCCGACAGAATAGGTATCAACCCACTTCTCTTTACTGGTTGCGAAATCTAGATTACAGATGTGTTTAACAATCATAAACTATTAAAGATCCTATGGGTAGGAAGTCTTTAGAAATGTTGTTTTGCCAATCATGATAAAAGTACTTCAAGTGCTAGCGATTCATAAAAGATGAATACATCCAAATCATTTTTTCTTGTATTCTAATATAGTCACTCATAAGCGCATTGGTTCCTTCGTCATTTGCATCTGACGAAATGGTGAGGAGTTCTCGCTGAAGTATGATTATGGTTTGAAAGGAAGACAAGATGTTTTGAACGGCTTTTATACCGTCGCTAACTTGATCGCTTTCTTCGATACTGGAATTTTTGCGATAATCAGTATAGTTGTGTTTTGGCGTATGCCCTAAGGTTAGAATTCTTTCTGCTATTTCATCTATCTTGAGTAATAAATCATTATAGAGCTCTTCAAACTTTAGATGAAGTTCAAAGAATTTTTCACCTTTAATATTCCAATGATATCCGCGAGTATTTTGGTAAAAGATCGAATAGTTAGCCAAAAGTTCATTTAACTTATCAGAAAGATGTTTAGCTTTTTCGAAATCGAGACCAATTCTATTTGTGTTATCCATTTTATTTATTTGGGTATGATAATGTTGACTTTTCAAAATTAAGGCCTACATCATATTCTTGAGTAACAAAGGTTACAAATGCCAGAATTGCACACTAAGACCTTGTCGTTAGCACGTTTTTGTGAATAGAGGGAAAGCAACTGGGATAAGCTTTCCGCGATATTAGGGAAGAATATTTGTTACTGCGTCTGTACCTAAGCTTTGATCTGTAACATTCGTCTCAAAAGGCCGCGTAAAGTATCTCTTGCAGCTCTATTAGAAAGCGTCTAAGAAAGTATTTGGCGTGAATATTCAACTGAATATTTGTCTGATGTTTATTAAGTTCAACGGTGAGAGCGATTCCGAATTAAATTTCAAACTGAGCTATTGTATTTATTCCTTTTGCTTTCATATGTGTTGAAATTTCTTCCGGCTTCATGACTTTGTAATATTGGCTTTTAACCTTGCGAAGCTTACAGTCTTCTGTAATGGATTTTAAAAAATCCTTTAAGTCTGAGTTTTCGTTAGCGAGGCGATTTACAGTATCCCAATCAATTTCTTGATTTGTCTTAGATGGCGAGACGATTTTACTCTCATGTACATTATCAGTGTTGAGATTTATAATTCCTATTCCAAATACATTATTTAGACGCCTAATTTCATCTTAAAGGTGGGATCGTCATCAATGTTTGGCACAACCAAATATCCTTCGTTTGCCCAACTTTAATTTGAGACCGCTTGAAAATGGGATTGTCCTAGATTTCTGAATTTTAATAAAACGTTTAATTCAAATGAAAAGAGCTTATTCGATAATAGCGATAAATGATTTTGAATTTCTAGTGTTTCAAACCTATTGTCTCGAAATGGGAAATAAACGCGGACTAAGTCTAGATACGGCCATTCATTTTTCCCTTTGGTCACGTTTAGGGAATTTTCATGTTAATTGGTTTTGAAATTTTATTTGAAGTGTGAGTCCCTAAAGGCATATACGACCAAGATTTGATGTAGCCCCCTTTCGGTGAATAGATTTTTTTATCTTATTTTTCTTTTCTAGCGATTTACTTCTCCTTTTCTTTTCGGATTTTCGGTAGATCAAATTTTAATTCGAGACTAAGCAAAGAGAATTGTGCTGGGCTGGAACTCGTGTGAATTATCATGGATTTTTCGCGGTGGTTATATATCTGAATAACAATATGCAGCAATTGTTGCCCAAGGGGTTTTTGCGGTGGTAATGTAATCTCCGATTGTGCCTATTTCGTTTGCTTTGACTCAGATTTTTTTACTGATAGTGGCGTTCTTACTTTTTCAATAGTTCGAGCTATAATATCCTGAAAAGTTGTTTTAGACATCATTTATTTTTACACTTTCTAAATGGCCATAATAATACTTAAAAATATCGAAGCCCTATCTCTTGACTCAGATTCAACTAAACATCTTCCAAATAAATGTAATGTTGTTTAGTTATAACTGCATCTTTTGAACACGACAGCTAAAGAAGTATTTGTATATGTACATGATTGGATTCCTCGATATTGCGGTACTTATCATTAGGCAAACAGCTCGGGCAGCTTTTGATACTTTTGAGAAGAGGGAGTCCCCTCTTTTAGCTTGGCGTGTATCACAGCTTGACTGATGTACTAATGGTTTGTTTACACTCAATATTTCAACGGGTACGTTCGAAATCCAAAGGAGATTATTGATCCGAGCAAGTTCGAATACTCTAATGTCCTAATAAGCGAAGAAGCCTTTACTTATCGCATCAGCGGCGACTAGACGCTTTAATTCTTTCGTATTTTTGATAGGGTATGAGGCAAACTTATAAACTCCAGCGATAAATCCTGCTTGCAACTCCTCTTTCACAAATGAACCGATTGCCTCTAATGCGGCAGATCTGATACGTTCATTTGCACTGCATAAATACAGCACTAGCATGGCTTGTGTAGTTTTTGTTGGATTTTTTTGAACGCGTAGGAAGCAAGATTCAGCCAAATAGCTATCTATGATTATATCAGCCACATTGATCATGATTTCTTGTTCTTCTTTTAAGTTAATTTTCCCTTTTAAGGCTAGTTGTCCAAGAGAGCCTAAAAGCATAAGTGCTATTTTCTTAAAATTATGAATCGCTTTGGCTTCTGCCGAAAGCTCGGGATGATGACCATTGGCAGATGTTAATTCTTGCTGCACAGCCATGGCCGAAGTGGCAAAATCAAACTCACCGGACATCGCACGTTTAAAAATTGTATTAATCATCAACATGCGATTGATTTCGTTGGTGCCTTCGTAAATCATTGCAATTCGACTGTCGCGATATCCACGAGCTGCGCGTGTTTCTTCACTATAGCCCATACCGCCGTGTATTTGCACACATTCGTCAGCAACGAAGTTGACAATATCAGTCATGGCTACTTTTAGAATAGAGCTTTCGAGTGCAAACTCTTCCGCGGCCTCCAGCTTTGCTTTCTCGGAAACCATTCCCTCTGATTTAAGGGTTTTAATGTGATTTTCTATGAGTCCTGCTGTTCGATATACGGCTGATTGCGCGGCAAAGGTCATGTAGCATTGTTCGGCGATTTTCGACTGAATCGCACCAAAAGAGCTAATCGCACGGCCAAACTGATGGCGTTCATTGGCGTAATTGATGGATACTTGTATCAAACCCTTGGTGCCCCCAAGTGCTGCCGGGCCAATTTTATATCTGCCCGTATTGAGCACGTTAAACGCAATCACATGCCCTTTGCCAGCCTCACCTAAAAGATTTTCTACGGGCACAGCCGTATTTTCAAAGAATACTTGACGAGTGCTCGAGCCTTTAATCCCTAATTTTTTTTCTTCTGCTCCAAGGCTGATACCGCTCATTCCTTTTTCTACAATAAAACAGCTAAATTCAGTGCCGTTTATTTTGGCAAATACAATAAATACATCTGCAAACCCCGCATTAGAGATCCACATTTTTTGCCCGTTGAGCAAATAATGCTTGCCATCGGCACTTAAGTCGGCTCTTGTTTTGGCGGCTAATGCATCGCTGCCAGATCCTGGTTCTGTCAGGCAATAGCAAGATACTTTTTTGCCAGTAATAAGTTCAGGTAGATATTTTTGTTTTTGTTCAGGCGAGCCAAAGTAAAGAATCGGCAACATGCCGATACCTGTATGCGCTCCATATGTCGTTGAAAATGCTCCAGTAGGGCCTATTTCTTCTGTGACGATAGCATTGGAGATGGTGTCCATATCCATTCCCCCATACTCTTCGGGCATGTGCGTACCTAAAAAGCCTAGCTCACCTAATTTCTGAAGTAAATCTCTATTCAGATCGAGCTCACCGTGCTCCATTCGATCCGACAAGGGGGCATGATCTTGGGTAATGAATTGACGTATCGTCTCGCGTATCATTTGATGCTCATCGTTACAATCTTCAGGGGTGAAGATCTCATGTGGCTCAGTTGCCTCAATGAGAAAATGGATTCCTTGTTTTCTATTCGTTACGGTCGCATTCATTTTACTTAGGGTTTAATTTTATTGAAGCCAATACACCAACAAAATAAACATAAAACTGTTTAATTCCCTAATATTCGATGCAAAAAATATACTCTAAGTATAGTTTTTTATGAATGAACCAACCTTTCTTTTATTACTGGGACTGCTACACCTTGGGTGGTCTCCTCAAAACGGTGGTCATAGTCTTCTCTAACAGTGCCCATCAAGCGATCCCAAATCAAGAAATATAGACCATAATTACCATGAAATTTGTCGTGATGCAGATTATGAGCTACTGATGTGTTGATATAACGTCCTATCCAAGTTTTATGGAAATTCTTTGGATAGAGCTCAAATCCTAGATGACCATACACATTATAGAAGATCTGAAATAAGAAAAAACTCGGCAAGGCACTTGTATGAAGAGGCAAGCTAAACGCTAAGATGGGCACAATTAATGCCTCTAGAAAACCTTCGATAGGGTGAAAGGCATATGCCGTCCAAGGTGATGGATTCGTGGATCTATGATGAATGCGGTGAACGTACTTGTATAAAGAAGGGTGATGCATACCTCGGTGCATCCAATAAAAATAAGTGTCGTGAATAACAAACATAAGGACAAATGACAATACATAGTAAGGCATGCCGTATTCGCTAATATCAGTATATCGCTGTGTGTAATCTCGCGCATAGTAAAAGACGATCAAGGCAACTGTTGCGAAAATGGTCACAGACACCAAAGAGTAGAAGATGTCACGACCATAATCTGTTAAAGCAGGCATTTTCTTTTGTACCTTTCTAAACCACATCGTTTTTTTGAGCAGAATATAGAAAATGAAAAATGCTGCAGAAGCAAACATAAAATAGTCGGACACTATGCCAAGCGCTTCACGCTTCCAAAATTCGAAAAATCCAATATCCATAACGTTGTTTGTGGTCGTTGAGAGGAACATCAAAATTAGGCTTAAAAAATGATAGATTCTAGCATTTTTTTAGAGAATTGCCCTAGATTTTTGTATAGATAGACTTTTAAGCCAGAGTTTGTAAAAATACTAGTTGTGGAATATCTATGCACACCCCCAATCCTCATCCATGCCGTTACCTATAGTGCCATTTTAAATGTCCATTGAGCTGAAAGATTTTGGACTCTTAATGGCTATATGAATATATTTAGAAGCTCTTGGGATGCTAGCGATGTTGCTGTCAAAAGTGATCTGAGTAAAGGAAAAGGGCAAATATGTGGACTATAGTGTACATTGCATAGGTGTTTTAATAAATGGTCAAGATATTTATGCGTGTTTTCATTTTCCTTTTTTTGTCTAGCCAAACAATAGCGCAAGGAAATTTTAACGAGGTTAGCGTTAATGAGTTTAAATTGACTAAAAACATATTTATGCTTCAAGGGGCTGGCGGAAATGTCGGCCTTGTGCTCTCCAAAGATGGTCGAGCCTTGGTCATCGATAGCCAATATGAACAGATGAATGATAAATTACGTGCCAAGATTAAGGCCTTGGGGGGCAAGCAGATTCATAGTATCATCAATACGCATTGGCACAGTGATCATACAGGCGGTAACTCATTGTTTCAGAAAACTGGATCGATCATTATAGCCCATGAAAATGCACGCCAACGTATGAGTATGGAGCAAGTGCGGGAGGATAGAATCATACCGCCAGTAGACGATGCGGCTTTACCGGTTATCACCTTTTCTGAAGGAATGCAGCTATATCAATATGACGAGCCTGTGATGCTGTTTCATGTGCATGACGCACATACCGATGGTGATGTAATTGTTTGGCTGCCACAAAGTAACGTTATCCATCTTGGGGATTGTTTTTTTCACAAGCGATTTCCATTTATTGATATCGAAAGCGGTGGCACTGTGAGTGGCCTTATTAACGCTATAGAGTTGGTACTTTTATTAATTGATGAGGATACGCAGATTATTCCGAGTCATGGGCCGGTGGCCAATTATCAAGACTTGACGGGATATTTAAAATTCTTGACTATCATACGCGACAAAATAAATAGAGCCCTATCTGCAGGTATAGCTTTATCTGATGTTCATACAGGTGCCTTAATCAAAGGATACGAACTTTGGGCTTGGCCATTAGTGAGCGCCGAACGCCTCAAAACAATTTTTTATAATAGTTTGGCTAGAGAGTTGGAAGATTAGGCTGGAAGTGTTAGGCCAAATTGATGCTCAAGATGATGCTCGAAATGCTTAGCTTGGAGTAATTCCATTTGGGCAAATGTCAGTACTCCAAAAAATGGATTATAAAATATATGGTCAGGGTTATGCTTATAAATTCTTGAAATCGCTTCGGGCACTAAGGAGACCGCCATCTCCAAACTTTCACTCCTCGGGGGTTCTAACTCATCTGCTTTTTTGTCAGAAGGTTTATAAGTAAAAATTGCACCGGACGTTACGAAAGCCATAAATTTGAGTTGCGCCGGCGAGAGCTGCTCAGGAGCTGGACCATAATCTTTTGCGCCGGCCTTTGTCACATAGACCAAATGCTCTACCATATGCTGAGCCGACATAATGCCAAAATTTGGCTGATGCGAAATGGTCAATTGGCTAAGAAGCAAGGGTACGTCGTGGGTCAAGTAGTATTTATGATTCATATCTAAATCTATCTGCTCAAATATAAAACACTCTTGCAGAGTCAGAACGAAAAGTGGCACAATATTTTATATTCGTGCTTCATTCTACAACAAGCTTTGACGATGACGACAGTTGCATTAAAGGGTATGAAGTTCTATGCTTATCATGGGTATTACGAATTTGAAAGAAAAATTGGCAACAATTTTACTGTTGACGTTACCATTAAAACGGAACTAACGGCGCATCCGAAAGAACAAATAGAAAGCACTGTAAACTATGAATGGATATATCAAGTAGTAAAAAAGCACATGTCTTGTAAGTATAGATTGCTTGAAACCTTAGCTTATGATATGGTACTTGATATTAAAAAGCTTGACCCTAAAATTCTCCAAGTGCAACTTAGGCTTGTGAAGCACAATCCTCCTGTAGGGGGTACGGTCGATGAAGCCGAGGTAACAATAGAATTGTAGAGGAAGTACAAAGAATATGTACTTTTGTCAAATACAGACGTTTTAGTCTATATAACGCGGGGTGCACCTGTGTTATGTTGCGATTCATGAGTTTATAAACAGAAAGAAATATGCGCTTAAAATTGTTCCTCATCGTGTTTTCAAGTTTTTTCTTCACAGCATGTCCTTCTTCCTTGAGCGACTTGATTGAGGCTCCGCTGACAACGGCAGATATTGCGCGCGGACTCAAAGAAGCCTTAAATATTGGTACTGAAAATGCAGTAGATTTTTTATCTGCAACAGATGGTTATTATAAGTCACCGTACAAAATACTACTTCCAGCAGAGGCTCGAAATGTTACAGATAAGCTCAAAGTCATTCCTGGGTTTAATAAAGTGGAAGAAGTGATCTTAGAAAAAATAAATAGAGCTGCCGAAGATGCCGCCAAAAGTGTAGGACCATTATTCCTAGAGGCGATAAAAACAATGAGTATTCAGGATGCCATGGGCATCTTGATGGGAGAAAAAAATGCGGCGACAAGCTATCTCCACTCTCGTACCAATCAGGAGTTGTATAATCGATTTCAGCCAATCATACTTACGAGCCTCAACAAATTTAATGCGGTGGATTATTGGGAAGATGCGGTTTCAAAATATAACCAAATACCACTTTTAGCTGATGTCAATCCTAGATTGGATGATTTTGTGGCTCAAGAAGCACTTAAGGGCATGTTTGCTCTAGTGGCCAAGAAGGAAGAAGGCATCCGCACCGATATTTCGCAGCGTATCACCCCACTATTGCAAAAGGTATTCAAGCAACAAGACTCCATGTAGAATAATGTCTCGGCGTGCCAATATATTTAGTAGAGATGAAGAAATGGTTAATATGATTAGCCATGCTCTTGGTATTTTATTTGGTTTAATTGTTCTTCCATTCACCATTTTTAATGCTGTTCAAGCGGAGAAAGGCTCGTTATCTATCATGGGAGTGGTCATCTTTGCTATGGGTTTTTTATTGTTGTTTTCATCGAGCACGCTTTATCATGGGTATGTTGACCAACGAAAGAAGTGGATGATGAAAAGGCTTGACCATATCAGCATATTCATTATGATAGCAGGAAGTTATACTCCTTTTATCCTATTGTTTTTTTGGCAAAAAGTGGGTATCATTTTACTTACAGTTATGTGGATTTTAGTCTTCATCGGGGTCATATTTAAACTCTACTCCACGGGTAAATACAGATATCTAAGCACTTTCATTTATGTGATGATGGGGCTTGCCATTTTTTTGGTATCGGATCAGTTTTTCCCTCTATTGCCTGGAAAGGTATTATACTTTATTATTCTTGGTGGTATTTTTTACTTGTTGGGAGTCATTTTTTATTTATGGCGACAATTGAAGTATCATCACGCTATATGGCATGTTTTCGTCTTAGCTGGCGCCATTTCACATTGGTGGGCAGTTCATTGTGCCCTATTATGAGACCAAGCGATTTTTTCATCTCATCTTTATGTTTTTGTGTCTTATTGATTAGCTGTGAGCCGCCTAAAGCGTCCCTTCCGAGAGAGATTCCTTTGGAAACAAAAAAAAGTGGCCAAGCTAATATGTTTAAAGATCATGAGGGAACGCTACACCTTAGTTGGTTGGAGCAACTAAATGATACCTTGTTTTCCTTGCGTTATAGTTCATTGGTCAATGGGCAATGGAACGAGCCTACAGAAATTGCCCAAAGCTCTTCGTGGTTTGTCAACTGGGCTGACTTTCCATCGCTCATCCGTTCGCATGAAGGTTGGTGGGCTGCACATTGGTTGCAAATGAGCGGTGAAGGGACATTTGACTATGATGTGCATATTTCTACTTCTCGTGATGGTATAACATGGGCGCCCTCTTTTGTGTTGCATACTGACAGTGTGCGCGCAGAGCATGGGTTTGTGTCACTTTTGCCGACAGATGATGGACGTATTTTAGGCGTATGGCTTGATGGTAGACATACAGGTACTCCCGACACATCGGTGGCGCTACATACACATGGTCATAACGGCACGATGACATTGCGCGCAGCAAGATTTGATCGCGAAGGTAGATTAAGTCACGAAATTGAGCTCGACAATAAAATATGTGATTGCTGTCAGACTGATCTTACCATGACTCCAAACGGTCCGATAGTAGTTTACCGCGATCGCGATGACAATGACATTAGGGATATAAGTGTCATTCGAGGTTTTGAGTGGGATTGGACTCAAGCCAGAAAAATTAATGATGATCAATGGTACATGCCAGCGTGCCCTGTAAATGGTCCGGCTATAGATGCTCTGGATGATCTTGTAGCCGTGGTGTGGTACACAGAAAGCGATTTCGTGCCCAAAGTTATGCTTACGATAAGCAAAGACCGTGGAGCCAGTTTTGGGCCTCCAATAATAATAGATAACACTTTGCCCTTGGGTAGGGTAGATGTAATCATTGGAGTAGGTGAAATTATTGTCACGTGGCTCGATACAGGGATGCATACAGGAGCACTCAAACTCCGTCGAGTATCTTTTGAAGGAGAAATGCAAGGGGAGCAAACACTCCACGAAATGAGTTCGTCACGGAAAAGTGGCTTTCCTATTGCTGAAAAGTATAAAGATCATTTAATAATGGCTTGGGTCGAAGTATCTGATAATGGCCAAACCCGTGTGAGAACCTTGGAACTCAATAACTAAGACGCTGAAGGGTCGTTCTTTATCACACGGATGGTATCAATTTTATTATCCGAAAGTTTTTCGATAATGAAGCTAAAACCATCTAGTTCGATGACATCGCCAACATTATCGGGAATTCTGCCTGCCGTCATGACAAGATATCCCGAAAGGGTCTGATATTCACCTTCGGGAAGTTCAAGGTTTGGGTAGGCCTCATTGAGATAGGATATTTCCTGACGCCCACTAAACAGGTATTCGTGCTCTGTTATTTGTTCTTCGAGCAAATCTTCTACGTCATGCTCATCTTCTATTTCCCCAAAGATCTCTTCTAATATATCTTCAAGCGTGAGGATACCAGCAGTACCGCCAAATTCGTCGACTACACAAGCAATATTGGTGCTCTCTCTAATAAACTTGAGCATCAGATCCCTTACATTCATCGCTTCGGGTACGAAGGGAATCCCCAAAACAACTTTTTTCAATAATTTAGGATTAGTAAACAAGGCGTGGTGATGCACATAACCGACCACATGATCAATATCGTCATCAATGATGATTATGCGAGACAATTTGGATTTGGCAAAGAGTTGTACTAGATCTTCTATAGGCGAATTGATATCAAAACAGACTATTTCTGTGCGAGGAATTAAACAATCTCTAACCTTCAATTGGTTGAGATTTAAGGCATTAGTAAAGAGTTCTTTGTCAATATCTTCATTAAAATCAGATAAGGTTTCATCTATATAGTGATACAAATCAGTACGGGTAAGTGCTTCTGTCAGTCGTTGATCTGTTTTGTTGATGAAAATGCCCATCACCAGATTGGTTACCTTGAGCATAATCCAGCTAGGTATCGCCAGCAAATAGTTAAATAATTGTAAGGGATAGGCGAAAAGATAAAGAGCTTCATTTGAGAATAAACGAAAGACGGTCTTTGGCATAAATTCACCAAAGATGAGCACGAAAACAGTGATAATAAAGGTAGTGACTAAAAGTGATATTGCACTATTTTGAATATATCCTTCATGCCATGGAGATATCAATTCGGTCATAAAATAAGTCAGCACTACCAAGGCTATGTTGTTGCCCACAAGCATAGTGCCTAAAAAAGAATCAGGTCGATCATAAAACTTGCCGAGAATTATTCCACGGCGTGATCCGTTATCTCTTTTTATTTCGATCTCCAATTTGCTAGCCGAGACAAAAGCTATTTCGCATCCAGAAAAAAAGGCAGAGAGCGCCAAGAAAATGAGAATAATGATAATTAAACTACCCATAGGCTGCAAAGGTATAGCATTGCGCTTGTATTGTATTCATGAAGTAAAAGAGGAAGACCAAAATAATTATGATTTGAGTTCAAAGAACATAAGCTGTCGGGATGACAGGATTTGAACCTGCGGCCACACGCCCCCCAGACGTGTACTCT
>CAZTSI010000025.1:0-50789 GCA_964616755.1 uncultured Saprospiraceae bacterium
CCTTGCTTGATTTATGGAATTTTCCTAATGAAAAAGTATAAATTGCCAGAGCAGATGGAAAAGCACCAAGCACAACATCATCTATACGCAAGCAGGGGTTTCGTGCTTCGTAGGACAGAAAAGTGGTAGATTTAAAGTTCAGTTCTTCGTAGGAAGTTTAGTGGTTAAATTCCCTTCCTGCGTATAGCTGATTACCGTTATATGTACCGTCGAGATAAGAACACCATTTTTGTGATTCACTTGTGTACATGGATATTAGTGATTGTAATACTCGATCCTTGACGAAATAGCTCGAACGGCGTTTTGTTCTAGCGCAAGGCAACGCCTGAGCTAATAAACATGAGCAGGCGATACGTGCTATAGGTATAACTTTCTGCGTCCATCTGCGCTATCTGCTGGAGAAATATGACTAGGCAATACAAGCGCCTTGCTGCTTAAGAAGTTAAGGTAAAATAAGCTCGCCAAGGCTTATCATCAATTTTTCTATCTCGTATCTAATGGCAATCTCTGAGAATTTAAACAACAAAAGAGAATGTACTTTCGGATCCCAATTTCCGTTTATCCTTACCTGCCTTGATGCACACAATAAATAGAACTGCATTACTTATTACAGCTTTTTATATATTTGGCTGTTTATAAATTAACGCACAATTGAGTAAGTCAAAAGAGAATGGTAAAGAGACTCCCTTGATGCGACAGTATTATTCGCTCAAGGCACAGCACCAAGATGCCTTACTCCTTTTTCGTGTCGGTGATTTTTACGAGACATTCGGCGAAGATGCAATAAGAGCTTCTCAAGCTTTGGGTATTACGCTAACCGCGCGCAATAATGGTGGCTCTAATATCGAACTAGCTGGATTCCCTTATCACTCATTGGAAGTATATCTTCCTAAACTAGTACGTGCTGGTTATCGCGTAGCTATCTGTGAACAACTCGAGAAGCCGAGTAAAGAAAAAAAAATTGTTAAACGTGGTATTACGGATCTGGTAACCCCGGGAGTAGGCATATCAGATAACCTTCTCGAGAGAAATGAAAATAATTATCTCGCAGCGATTTATCTTGATTATGACAAGGCGGCTAGTTCTTTTCTGGATCTTTCTACCGGAGACTTTCTGACGTATGAAGGAAGCAAGTCCGATGTTCTAAAGCTCGTCAATACCTACTTTCCCAAAGAAATACTCTATTCAAAAAAACAGAAAAATTTAGTAGAAGAATTACTAGGCAGCAATTTTTACCTCTACGGCATCGATGACTGGATTTTTCAAGAAGAATATGGCAGAGAAAAGCTTTTGTCTTTCTTCGAAATACAATCCCTCAAGGCATTTAGCATTGATGAACTCTCACAAGCCCAAATTACAGCAGGCGCTATACTCCACTATCTGGAATCAACAGAAAATCATCGCCTAAAACATATACATAAGATTGTGAGGGTTCAGTTGAACAAGTATGTATGGCTGGATCAATTTACCATTCGTAATCTAGAACTAATCACCCCAAACCATCCTTCAGGAATCACGCTATCCCAAATACTGGATCGCACGATCACACCTATGGGTGCCCGTATGCTGCGAAAATGGATACTCTTGCCGCTTACAGATATAGATGCCATCAATCGACGTCTGGAAATAGTAGATAGTCTGATTACCGAAGAGGCACTGAGCCTGATAATAGATAGGCAGCTAAAAGCGATAAACGATCTAGAGCGCCTGACAGCAAAGGTGTCCCTCCAAAAAGTCAATCCTCGTGAGGTCTTCGGACTCAGATTATCCTTGGAAGCAATTGCTCCAATCAAAGAAGCCTTATCTCAGTCCTCTTCTCCACAAGTGACGACACTCGCCGCACAAATTCAAGATACTAGCGAAATAAGCCGGAAGATCAGGGAGATCCTTCAAGAAAATCCCCATCATCAGATATCCAAAGGAAGCATCATAAATAGCGGTGTTAGCAGCGAACTGGAGGAATACCGCGATCTGGTAAACAACAGCAAAAAGCATCTCGAACAAATGCTGAATCACGAGATCGAAGCCACGGGCATAACAAATCTCAAAATAGGCTTCAATAATGTTTTTGGCTACTATTATGAGGTAACTAACAAATATAAGGATCATGAGCTCATTCCGACTAGTTGGACAAGAAAGCAAACATTGACCAATGCGGAGAGATATATTTCAGAGGATCTCAAAGTATTAGAGACAAAGATCCTGACAGCAGAAGAAAAAATTCAGCTTCTTGAAGAGTCCTATTTTAACCAACTAGTAGATTGGTTGAGCAATCATACACGTATTGTTCAACAGAATGCAGAGATATTGGCACGCATTGATTGTCTTAACTCCTTCGCGAAAGTTGCGGTACACCGCAAATATGTAAAGCCCATCGTCGACGAGTCTCTGCGGATTGAACTGAAAGAAGCAAGACACCCGGTCATTGAAGCACATTTGCCCTTAGGGCAGGATTACATCCCGAATGATCTCATCCTTGATAATGAAGGCGACCAAATATTACTAATCACCGGACCCAATATGTCCGGTAAATCTGCCATACTTCGCCAGACAGCCTTGATCTGTCTCATGGCCCAAATGGGAAGCTTCGTGCCAACAGAATCTGCTGTTATAGGTATAATCGATCGTATTTTTACCCGTGTAGGTGCCTCTGACAACATCTCCAGCGGCGAGTCCACCTTCATGGTGGAAATGACCGAGACGGCTAGTATAATGAATAATTTATCCGAACGTAGTCTCATTCTACTAGATGAAATAGGGCGTGGAACAAGTACCTATGACGGTATCTCCATCGCATGGTCAATCGTCGAGTTTCTACACAGTATCCATGCTAAACCAAAGACCCTCTTTGCCACCCATTACCACGAATTAAGTCAATTGGCAGATCAAAATGCGCGTATCGCTAACTTCAATGTCGCCACAAAAGAAATAGGTGATAAAATCATTTTCTTGCGCAAGCTGGTACCAGGCAGTAGCAATCAAAGCTTCGGCATCCAGGTGGCTAAAATGTCGGGTATGCCTAACACCATCGTCAACCGCGCGAAAGAAATCCTGCATGCCCTCCAGCAGCATAGTGTATTAGAAAATGGCAGCACCAAACAATCACTACAGCATATCGAAAAATCCATCCCTCGCCGTGAACTAACGGTAATTCAAGCAGATCCCATCCTCGCTAGCATCCACAAAGAACTGTGCGATACAGATCCCAATACCCTCACACCTATTGAAGCATTGATGAAAATCAGTGAGCTGAAGAAGTTGTTGCAGTGACAACGTACAGTAACTAAGAATTAGAAAGATACTCCATCAATCAATTGATTCTTGGATTATATCAATTAGATTGAAATTTCGTGCATAACATCCGCTGTGATATCGCTCAATTCCATCGTTACCATCTGTTAAAAAAAGTTTAAACAGTTCTTAAAGCCAGTCAGAGGTTTTGGACATTGAAGGAATAGGCTTAACTTCGATCTTGGTTGATCATGAACTATATGGGTCGTCTGTATTTTGTCTTATTCGCATTTTTTACGTTCAATGCTTTGTCAGGTCAATCTAATACTATCAAGTGGCGTGATTGGGCAGATCTCAAGACTCTCTCTGAAGAAGATAAACGCGGAAAAAAATATCTTGTAGATCTTTACACAGAATGGTGCGGATGGTGCAAGCGAATGGATAAGACGACATTTCGCGATCCCGCAGTCGTGGACTTCATAAATCGAAATTATATAGCCATTAAATTCGATGCGGAGCATAAAGGCAATATAGAGTTCAAATCACACGTATTCAGATATCAGCGAAGTATCCTACGTGGATATCACGAATTGGCCATGGCGCTAGTAGAAGAGATGAAGTTTCCCACAGTGGTTTTTCTTGATGAAAATGCAGATTTGATTCAGTCTATACCGGGATACCAAGATGCTCAGTCCTTGCTTCAGATCATGTATTATTTTTCCGAAAATCTGCATAGATCTATGCCTTGGCCTATTTATGTGCGCAATTATCAGCAGATCATCAACAATGGAGAATTGATAGATCAGCGTACTGACCCCAATGTGCGCTTAGCTGGTCAAAAGAAGAATTAAGTGGAGTAATTATTTAGATGGCAATAGTCCCTAAAAAGGTCGTCTTCTTGCCGGACTCCTTCTTGCTGTTTGTTTTACACCTAGTACACCAAGTATTCCTCTTGTTATTTCTCGTGCTACAGTCCTTGCCACCTGACGACCGGTAGTGCTATTGACCATCTTGTCGAGTGATGACTTTTCTTTTCTTTGTGGCGGAGTTCTGCGGCTTGTGGGACGAGAAGAACTCTGAGGCTGCGTAGATTTAGCATCTTCAAGTTTCGCCGTGAGTATGTCATAAGCACTCTCTTGATCGAGCCTTTCGGCATATTTAGCTTTGAGGGTAGAACGGTCATTAATCGCTTGAATTTCTGCCGGTGTCAATATATCCATTCGAGAAGTTGGTGCACGCAATAGCACGTGTACAAGTGGTGTCGGTCTGCCTTTTTCATCGAGAGCAGTCACGAGTGCCTCCCCTATTCCTAGTTCGGTTAATAGGGAGTCCACCTTATAAAATTCCGTTAAAGGAAAGTTCTGCGAAGCCAATCTTATCGCTTGACGATCTTTTGCCGTAAATGCACGTAGTGCATGTTGGACTTTTAGTCCTAATTGGCTTAGAACACTTTGCGGAACATCTTGTGGATTCTGTGTTACGAAAATGACACCGATTCCTTTGGATCTAATGAGCTTGATTATGGTTTCGATTTGATTAAGTAAGACCTTCGATGCTTCATTAAAAATCAAGTGTGCCTCGTCGATGAATAGCATCAATTTCGGTTTGTCCACATCGCCTTCTTCTGGAAAAATCGCATATATCTCCGCTAATAGTTGTAACATAAAGGTGCTGAATAACTGCGGTTTGTCCTGTATGTCCGTCACGCGTAATATCGAGATCACCCCTCTCCCCTCCTGATCGAAGCGCACCAAATCAAATGGATCAAATGACAGCTCACCAAAAAAGCTTCCCGCTCCTTGTTGTTCAAGCGAAATAATCTGACGCATGATCGCGCCCACAGAAACAGTCGAAATACGACCATAATCTCTTTCTATCTCCGCACGGCCATCCGTAGAAAGATAACTAAGTACCTTTTTTAGATCATTGAGATCTAACAAGGGTAGTTCATGGTCATCACAGTACTTAAAAACAACACCCAATATTCCTGACTGCGTGCTATTGAGGCCAAGTATTTTAGAAAGTAAGACAGGGCCAAATTCCGATACCGTCGCCCTGAGCCTTACACCTGACTCATTACTGAGACTTAGAAACTCTACAGGAGATTTACCGGGTATGAATGGTATACCGATAGTATCATGACGTTCTTCGATTCGTGCATTTGACGCACCTGCGGCTGCAATTCCACTAAGATCACCTTTAATATCCATAACTAATGATGGAACCCCATTAGCGGATAGTTGCTCTGCTATTATTTGGAGGGTTTTTGTTTTACCGCTACCAGTTGCACCGGCTATAAGACCATGCCTGTTGAGGGTGCTGAGTGGCATCCGTACTAGTGATAGGTGATTTGTATGACCCTCGTACATCGACGCGCCCAGGATCATGCCAGCACCTTTAAACTGGTATCCTTGTCCTATCGTTTCTAAAAATTGATCTCTCTTTCCCATCAACGGTATATGATTTAACGTTTATTCCAGTTTTCTATTCTCAGTTTTTGCTTGTTAGCATTAGTCGGCCAGAGAATCTTATCTATTTGGTTTTCTACTTTCTGTTCTGTATCTGCAGGCAGTATTCCTCTGAATATGTCCAATCCCAGCAGTGATTCGAGACTATCAATGGTGACAGCATAATTCATGACGGGTTCTTCTGAGAGTTCATTAGGCATGATGAAGGCAATTGCTTTGATTTCGGGCTCCAGATGATCAAGTACTGCTTTGTAATATAAAGCCGGCACACCCACTTTATTTTTCTTACCAATAAAATGCGTTACAGATGACAATATCGGACCTGTCACCACATAAAGTTCTTCATTTTTAAAAGCCCAGTCCCGAACCAGTTCCTCAAGCTCACGCCAGATCCCTCCATTAAATGCCCTAGCTTGCGGACTCATATTGCTCATGTAAAAAGTGGATGCCATCGCCTCTTTGCTAAAAGCTAAGTCAGCAGCCGGTATCAAATGTCCTCTATCATAACCACTACCGCTGTAATCAAAATAAGTAGCACTTCCTGTACTTACTAATGGATCGTCTTCAAATCGATCTGCTCGACTTACCTTAGGAAGACGTAAATCTTCACGACGCAGCAGATATGATACCCATGCGGCTTGTTCATTGGATTCATCATAACCCAAGGTATAATAAGTATGCTCCACCACCTCATATCTATTGCCTCCCGGTACTAATACAGAATTTACAGCATCTTGATCTTTTAGGGAGGATTGAGTTTTAACCGTCCCATCCACATTGGACAAATGCCAATAGAGCCAGAATAATGCAATTACGAACAAGAACATCAAGATTACCTTGATGGCTAGTCCTAAAAATGGTCGTTTATTCCTTGTGTGATTGGTACGTAATTGAGCCAATGGTATTGGGTTGTATGGCAACAAATATAAATTATATTAATCTATTGCCATCTACATGGCGTAATTGCGTCTGTAAAGATAATTGTGTCAATCATGCGTTTCGAATTCTAGACATCCGTTACTGTATAACTAAATCATGAGATAGTATCTTCGCTAATCCATGAAAATACGTAATTCTGATATTCACTATTCTTCGGCTGTGCACATTGGCTTCAGCCATTATTCCTTCATACATATATTCGCTTCGGTATTAATATTCTTAAGTTTACCTCAGGCGCTAACTGGTCAAGGGATCACATTTTTTAGAAATGCTGAACAACTGTCCACTTCATCTATCATCAGTTTTAACCACAATACCTCAGCGCTTACAGGCAATCCCGCGACCCTTTCTGTTGAACAGCGGATATTAGGGGCGAATATTGAAAATCGCTTTGGTACTGATATTCTGGCTGCTAGTTTGCAATATAGCTTTCCTATATTCACATCCCAGTCTCTTGGCTTGATGATCGGCAGTTATGGCGTGGAGGGATACCGAACGAATAGAATCTCCACGGCCTATACCATGCGCTTGAGTGATAAACTGAGACTAGGCGCTCAATTTAATTTTTACGACACGCGGATCATTTTACTGCCACAACAATGGCGTCTGACTACCAATATTGGCTTAGTGTATAGTATCATGAAGACTACTAGTCTTAACATAGGTATCTCAGAGCTACAAGGTGGCAAGCAACGCAGCATGATGAAATATATCGGCATTATACACCGCGTAAACACCCGATTCAATGTTCTTTCCGAATTGCGTCAAGCATCCAATGAAAAATTCAGTCTAAGTGCCGCTGGTGAACTAGCAATCGTAGATATAGTCAAAATTCGCTTTAGTGTAAGCACCGATGACGAACGAATCGGTTATGGAATACTATTACAGCTATTCGACTCCTTAAGATTGAATCTCGGCGGGCGTTATCATCAATCCCTCGATCAATCATTCGGTTTGTCTCTCGAATACATCTTTAAATGACCATACTTTGCTTGCCAATCAAATGACCTCTTGATCATGTTGTTGTAGCTAGCTATACCATCGACCACACCATGTGACTTGAGATAAGTGTCATAAAACAGGTATCTAACTTTCGGCATGAGATCAGGATACCGATCAGCATAGCTCAATATTTCCTTGTAATCTTCCAATATCTTCTCCGGTATATCGTCTTTGACTGACTCAAATAGCTCCTTATCTTGGTATAATGCCGACCTGAGGTATCTCCAATAAGCAAAATAACTTGAATACCTCACGAAGTTATCATCACTATTGGCACCGCTTAATAAGGCCCAGAAATTGCACATATCCTCATCGGTATGACCATATGCGTGGGCTAATTCATGCAACGCCGTGAATGGAATTGTAATAGGATGCATGCCGCCATCGACATGACCCTCCCCACTCCATGGCAGATAAATACCCGCCGTAGAGAAGCGTAATAACATCCCACGCGGCCTCAAGACTCTCACGTTGGGTCGACTAACGACAGAAAAACCCAAATCACAAAAACTATCACCCAGATCCTTACTCCATTTCTGCAATGTACTACGACTAGGATAGCGGCGCAGATCATCATGATTAAGATCGGCACGCAATACCATCATGCTGTCCATTACGCGCCTATACTCCCCCAATATTTGATCACCACTGATATCAACCGCCGGTATATCTAAAGTCCCCCAAGGTTTAACACGCTTGTAATTAAAGCCCCACATCCAGTAAAAAGAGCTGATAAAAACGGCCAACACGACAATTGATGAATAGAGTATGTATTTCCATACAGAAATATAGTAAAGCCGCTTCAAGTAGATTTTACGCAGTTGGAAGATCATTAATAGCACGATGACATAAATGATCGGAATCGGAATCCAAAAAAAGATCCGATCCCATACAGCTCTGAATACAAGATAGATACCATTCGAATAAAGCTTCTCTACCAAAAGAGATTCTGTAGGAAGACTATTAAATAAAAACACGGTGACTATGGCCAAAAGGCCAAAAGAGAGCACCACTGCGCGTAAACCCATAATTGTATCTAAGATGCAAACAAGAATACTGTCAGTTCCTTAAAATATTGTTATTTCGCTCACTTATTTCTGTAAAAAAGCCTCTTGTGCAACTTTTGCGTAAGCGCAAGCGTTAGGCGTCTATATTCATTAATTACTCAATAGAAATCATATGGCATTTGAATTTACTGACACAAACTTTCAAGAGACAGCACTAGATACGAAAGGCGTTGCTGTTGTTGATTTTTGGGCAGAATGGTGTGGCCCTTGCAGATTAGTAGGTCCTGTTATCGACGATCTGGCAAAAGACTATGAAGGTAAAGCGGTCATCGGCAAAGTAAATGTTGACCACAATCCGGAAACATCCATGAAGTACGGTGTTCGTAGTATTCCAACTATCTTGTTCTTTAAGGATGGACAAATAGCAGATAAACACGTCGGAACGGCTACCAAAGCGACTTTGGCCGCTAAAATTGAAGCCTTATTGAATTAAGACTACAATAAATTAGATTAAAAAGCCTTTGTTCTATGATATCAGAACAGAGGCTTTTTTTTATTTATGCATTCTGCTTTAAACATTCTAGCAATATCACCTCAATACGGACACAAATGAGTTTTTTTGACATATACGACTTAAAGAAAGTCCAAAACCTGGAGCTTCTGGCCAAAAAAGTAGTGGAAGGCTTTATCATTGGCCAACACAAAAGCCCCTTCCATGGCTTCTCAGTAGAGTTTGCAGAGCATCGTCTGTACAATCAAGGCGATAGCACACGCAATCTTGATTGGAAGGTATTTGCCAGAACAGACAAACTGTTCGTCAAGAGATTTGAAGAAGAAACTAATCTTCGTTGCCAGATCGTAATCGACGCTTCTTCGTCCATGTATTTTCCAAAAGACATAAAAATTAAAGAACTCAATATCAATAAGTTACAGTTTGCTTCTTTAGCCGGCGCTTCAATTATTAATTTATTGAAGCGACAGCGTGATGCCTTTGGATTGAGTCTGTTTACGGATAAACTCGATGTACACACAGAGTGTAGATCTAGCACCACTCATTATAAACTAATATTGAGTCAGCTGGAACGCGTTATAAGCGAGGAGAGACTTGCGCAATCGACCAGTACTGTCGATATTCTTCATGAGATAGCCGATCGGATACATAAGCGCTCCTTGGTAATAATCTTCAGTGATTTTTTTGACCAGAGTGATGATCTAGAAGGATTGTTTAGTGCCCTGCAACATCTCAATTATAACAAGCACGAAGTCGTCATCTTTCATGTCGTAGATAGAGTCTTAGAGTTGGATTTTGCATTTGAAAACAGACCCCATAGGTTTATCGACATGGAGTCAGGCCAAGAAATACGCTTACAGTCAAACGAGATAGCCTCACTATACCGAGTAAAAATAGCCGATAGACAAAGACTAATAGAAGACAAGTGCTTACAATATAAGATAGATTTTGTCAAGGCAGACATTCGGGAAGGTATCGAACCCATACTTCGGAGTTATCTTGTTAAGCGGCAGAAAATGAAGTAAATAAGAGACAATCATGCTAATATGATAAGAATACAAGGTTATGACACCGTACCGCCTCCTGATGTGCGAAAAAGAGTAATTATTCCGCAGACAGCCGAGCTGGTGAGAAAAATAGGCGACTTACAGCATCTTTTGTACGCTGAAGGTAAGAAGTCCTTATTGGTTGTTATTCAAGGGATGGATGCGTCGGGCAAAGATGGTGCGATCAGAAATGTGTTCAACTTGTGCAACCCATCTGGAATATCAGTAAATGCGTTTAAAAGACCGTCATCACTAGAGTTTGCGCATGACTTTTTATGGAGGGTACATAAAACAGTCCCTCCGAAGGGTCAAGTAGTTATCTTTAATCGCTCGCATTATGAAGACATTCTGATCCAACGGGTGCATAAGTGGATCGATGAGCGACGTGTAGATGCTCGCATAGAAGCGATTAACGCTTTTGAGAAATTACTAGTGGAGGATAACGACACTATTATTCTTAAATTCTTTATGAACATTTCGTTCGAGAAACAAGGCATCAAGCTTCAAGAACGTCTCGACGATCCAGCAAGATATTGGAAGCACAATGATGGTGACTGGAAAGAAAGAGAGCATTGGGACGAATATATGCGCTGCTACGAAGAAGCTATCAATCGCTGTAATTATATTCCTTGGCACATCGTGCCGGTGGATAACCGATGGTATAGGGATTATTTTATAGCTAATGTCGTGTATAACACTCTTGCCCCGCTGGAATACACGCTGCCTAGACCGGATGGCGCATAATGGAGAAGGTACGAATAGATAAATGGTTGTGGGCTGTGCGTGTGTTTAAATCCAGAACACTCGCCACAGATACTTGCAAGGCAGGAAATGTAAAGCTAAAATCTAAAAGCCAAAAGCCTTCTTCCCTTGTCACGATCGGCGACATGATCGAAGTAAAGAAAAACGGCTTTAATCTACAGTTTGAGATAGTCAAAGTAATTGACAAGCGAGTGTCTGCTGTTCTCGCAGCCGAATGTTATCGCGATCTGACACCTGAAGAAGAGTTGAAAAAATATGATAATTGGTTTGTTGGTAAGAGCCGTTCCGAAATTCGTGAGAAAGGCTTAGGTCGTCCGACTAAGCGGGAACGTAGAGATATAGACGAATTCAAGATTCGTAGCTATGATGAATTTGATCTAGAAGAGGAGACATGATCTATCTGAAAGGACTGCATGGTTTGCGATTTTTTGCTGCCTTGTTGGTATTGATTTTTCATGCCAATGACGGCTTATATCAGCTTGATAAAAAAATGTATTCCATCAAACCCATTATGCAGAAAGGCCATGTGGCCGTTGATTTCTTTTTCATTTTGTCGGGCTTCTTATTGACCTATCTTGCATGTCTCGAACACAATAAACATGGAAACTTTGACATAAAGAAGTTCTTCTTGCGGAGAGTGTATCGGATATTTCCTTTGTATTATTTGATTGTTTTTATCGGTTTTGTTTCTATGGCTGCAATCTACCCAAGGGTCTTCGGAGAGCCATTTTATGATTTTCCTGTGATCAAAGGTTTTGTCTATTATCTATTCTTCTTGCCTAATTGGGTCATCGCGCAGTGGGAGAATATCGGCCCCACTTATCCACTGTGGAGTATCGGTGTTGAGGAGCAATTTTATTTGTTATTTCCTGTGATGATCGTATTACCATTAATAAAAGGAAAACTTCACATCACACTGCCTCTGTTATTAGTAGGATACACCCTTTTTCATGTAGCCAATGCATCGCGATATTTTGATTGGTCAGAAGAGATATATTTCTTCATAGACAGAACACTAAGGTTTCATTTTATATTATGGGGATGCTTGCTAGGATACCTTTATCATCGCTACCCATTGTTGAAAGAGAAAATGTTTTCTAAAGGAATTCTACAGTTAATTTCTCTGATTGCTTTAGGCTATCTGTTATGGATCAAATCAAAACCCATAGACCCGCATCATCTGCTCGTTGGAATAGTATTTAGTATATTGATGATTAGCCTGACGGCCAAGTCAAGTCTGTTAAATCTTGAATATAAGCCGCTTGTTCACCTCGGTGTGATATCCTATGGTATCTATGTATTCCACCCGTTTATATCCTTAGCACTCCGATTTTTAGCCATGAAGAATGATACATTCATGGAGATCATTAAGCAGTACCCGTGGCTGTTTTACCTGCTCTTGCTTATAATGACGGTTATCATTGCGCATCTTTCCTATCGATACTATGAATCGTATTTCCTCGAGTTGAAGAAAAAGTATTCTCGGTAGTCCTGAATACATCTGCGCTCATCAGCACAATCTGCGGAAGAAAAAATATGGAGCTCTGATTTTACGCTGATACAATAGGTTTACGCTGAACTTATCTGCCCTAATCAGCGCAATGTGTGGGAGAAAATATGAAGTACACTGATGACACTGATCCAACAGATAGACAGAGATGTGCGTTTCTATAATTTCAAGAAAAATTAAACTACACGTAACTAATTAGTCAGATGCTTTCAGGTCAAAAAATCAATCAATTTTTTATTAGTCAAGGCTCTTTTTTGAGCGAATAGCATAGCTATTGACGAAAAAAGAGCTGTAGGATAGTAGGAAATGGGCATTTTTTGAGCGAAATTGATCTCAACTGATTCGTTACAACTGCACTTATCCGCTTAACAAACAAGCCTGCGTACCGTTCATAAAAGAATCATCAGCAAGCCTAGCTCACTTATCTTCCACCCTTATAGTCGGATACTTCACCCCGAGTTGTTCCATATACGTGTCATATCGAGTCTCGTCATAATAGAATGGCTCAAGCTTGGCGCGGAATTCATTGTCTATTTCCTTATTTAAGTAAATGGCCGGTGAGTCTGATTCTGTAACCATCGGGACATATTGAATTTCCATACGTTGCTCCTCGCGGAAGTACTTCCATGCTTCTTCGACAAGCTGAGGTTCCATCAAGATATCGATAACCGTCATGGCGATTACCTTGGCCCCGGCAACGACACCTTTATGTGCAATAGGAGTTGCCATCGAAATAGCATTTGACCAGTGATGTCCTTGAAGCCCAGGAATATTGGACGGAAATCTGAGGGTCACAGTCGGTAGTTTCCATGATATATCGCCGATGTCATCAGATCCCCCGCTCACAGGATTTTTTACGGGCAATCCAAGCTCATCAAGCTCTGTATCCAGACCTTTGATTTCATTGGCCTTAACTTCCTTTTGGAGGGCATTGGCCAGCATTTGATCGGCTTCGCTCCACTCCGGCAGACCTACCACTTTAATATTCTCGTACATGGTTTCAGCTATAGTCTTGTTAAAGTGCCTTGGCCAAGCACTACCTAGCACCTTTCTCGATACCGTTGTATTCGTCATCATTGCAGCGCCTTCTGCTACTTTATTTAACCGTTCGTATACCTCCATGATTTTTGGATAAGTGACATGACGGATATAATACCATATTGAGGCCTTTGAGGGCACGACATTAGGTTGGTCACCTCCGTTTGTAATGATGGAATGCGAACGCTGAAGCGGATCAAGGTGCTCTCGCTGATATTGCCAGCCGATGTTCATTAACTCGACAGCATCTGCAGCACTTCTACCTCTCCATGGAGAACCAGCAGCATGCGCGGCTTCACCTTCAAATGTATATTCTACAGAAATTAATCCGGTGCCTCTCGCTTGACCGTACGACACACCCAAGTTGTCTCCGACGTGGGTGAAGATTGAAATGTCCACATCATCGAAGTATCCATCTCTCGTATAAAATGCCTTAGTACCTACTAGTTCTTCAGCTACTCCAGGCCAAATAACGAGCGTTCCTGACAAACCCTCATCTTTCATAATGCGTTGTAACTCCAATGCCGCAAGCACATTGAGTGGTGTGCCGGAGTTATGTCCTTCACCGTGCCCGGGAGCTCCTTCCACTATGGGATCGTGATAAGCAACTCCTGGCTTTTGAGATGCTTTGGGAATACAGTCTAGATCACTACCTAGTGCTATGACAGGCTTACCGGAGCCCCATCGTGCCATCCACGCAGTAGGAATGCCTGAAATGCCATGCTCGATGGTGAATCCCTTGTTGGACAGGATATCGGTGATATATTTGGAGGTCTCGTATTCTTGGAAACCTAGTTCGGCAAAGCTGAAAACTTTATCAACCATTACCTGTGCCATTTTTGCATTGGCATCGATGTTATTTATTGCTTGCGTTTTTAATACCTCCTTGGATGTCTGGGCAGGTACAGCATTAAAAATCAACAGGAAAACCAAGGTTGTAAAGGTGTAATTAGGGCGCATAAGATTTACTTTGTGCTTAAGATTAAAGAATAGGAATGAAAGTAATCATAGATGCCGGATCCACAAAATCTGACGTAGCAATATTGCATGAAGGGCAAGTAGAAAGATTTTCGCATGACGGCATGAATCCGGTGACTGACACCGATTTTGTTCATAAATTCAATGCGCTATGTGCTAAAATAGCGGAATACATTCCGACCCATATGTACTACTACGGCTCAGGATGTATTAACGAAACCATTAACAACTCGCTAAGTGATATTGCCCTTGATAAAATCAGTTCATTAGTACAAATCTCAGTCGATGACGATCTGATTGGTGCAGCAAAAGCTACATTGGCGAATAGAAATGGGATTATTTGCATACTAGGCACGGGCTCTAATGCAGCATTTTATGATGGATCAACAATCACCAAAAGAACGAAAAGTGGAGGCTATTTGCTAGGTGACGAGGGAAGTGGATTTCGTATAGGACAGTCGGTGTATCTTGCGTTCGCAAGAGGGTGGCTAAGCCGCGAAGAAAGCGAGGCTATTGCCGGACATTTTAACTTACAAGCTGATGATGCCATTGCGCACTTATATGCCCATCCCAATCCGCGCACTCTTCTCGCATCATTTGCCGAAGGCATTAAATACCTCGATGAAAACACAAGAATGGGCATTCTTAATGAGGTATTTACGACCTTGTCAAAAAAAATGCTTCTTCCACTTACAGCAGATGGACATCGCGAAGTTTACTTTGTCGGCTCGATAGCACATCATTTTGAACCCGTCTTAAAAACGATTCTCGCAAAAGAAGACTTATTTTGTGCTGGAATAATGAAAAGCCCTATCGAAGGTTTAATAAACTATCATCTATGAACAAGCGCATAAGGAGAATAGCTGTTTTTACATCCGGAGGAGACGCGCCTGGAATGAATGCTGCAGTCCGAGCTGTCGTGAGAACTGGCATACACATGGATCTGCATGTGTACGGGATTTATGGTGGCTATGATGGAATGATAAATGGAAAGATTAAGCGGCTTGAGAAAAGTGACGTGGCAAATATTATCCACATGGGCGGTACCATGCTTAAAACGGCAAGAAGTGATATGTTTCGCACCCCCGAGGGCAGGAATCTGGCTTACCAGACTCTCAGCGCACACGACATTGATGCTTGCGTGGCTATCGGTGGTGATGGTACTTATACCGGAGCAAAGATTTTTACAGAAACTTATGATATTCCATTTGTAGGCGTGCCCGGCACGATCGACAATGATATCTATGGAACAGATTATACCATAGGTTTTGATACAGCGATTAATACGGCCGTAGAAGCTATCGACAAGATCAGAGACACTGCAGACTCACATAATCGCCTGTTTTTTATCGAAGTCATGGGACGCCATGCCGGCTACATTGCCTTGAGTACTGGTATAGGAACGGGTGCAGGTTTTATCTTTTTACCGGAAACTGAGACCCCTGTAGAAAAATTGACCACTTACCTAAAGCGTGCTGCTCTCAGAAATAAGCTTTTTAATCTTGTCGTGGTGGCAGAGGGAAATCAAAACGGCAATGCCATGGAGCTAGCCAAAACGCTCAAGGATGATCACGGAATAGATAGTAAAGTTACGGTGATAGGGCATCTACAGAGAGGAGGAAGTCCTAGCGCTTTTGATCGTGTGTTGGCTAGCAGATTAGGATATGGTGCGGTGATGGCATTGCTCGATGGAAAAAACAATGTTGCCTTAGGTCTGGTCAATGACGAAATTAGCTATACACCCTTTCAGGTAGCCATAACGAATAACAAAGCGTTAAATCAAGACTTACTCAAAATGTCAGAAATATTGGGCTTATAAGCCCCAATATCCTATATTGAATACAATGATCTATAAGCCTTAAATTGTGCTTAGACTAATTTAGATGTTCATATGCCTGATTACTATGTCTTGTGAGAATTAGCTGCTTGTAGGTTGATGACCTCTTCTGTGGTTCGAAGAACTATTTTTTCCTTGTGCAACTCAATGGTTATACTCTGCGGAACTTTGTGCAACGACTTTTACGCAAAACATGATTTAAACATAAAAGTGCAAATTCGTGATTAATCACAACTTCAGTGTAATCCCTGCATCCCACCTTCTTCCCGGCCCTACTTCGAAGTAGTTTCCACCGGCAGCATTCAATCGAATGTTATCAAAGTAATATTGTCCCAAGAGATTTCTGAAACCGAAATAGGCTTCTACCCTTATATTCGATCCGAATCGGAATTCTTTAGAAAAATTTAGGTCGAGAAGATGCTGTGGGTTCGTTTTAACCGTATTCATATCGTCTGCATATATACCACCTGTTAATTGATAACTTGCTGAAACATCAATTAGCCCTCTTTGATATAGCAAGCGACTTCCCATTTGTTGCTGAGGAATACCCGATAGCGTATTGTCTTGAAGATTATTGTTGCCTGCGATGTATTCGGTAAATTTCATTTCGCTAATCGCTCCGGAAATGCTCCATTCAAGACGCTTGTTGACACGCAGAGACAAAGAAGATTCAAGTCCTATTCTTCGCGTTTTACCGGCATTGCGGAAGAAAAACCTACCCGGACTACCCGGCAATTCAAATGGTATAAACTCGTCAATCGTGTTAATTAAATAGAGACTATGCTCATGACGTATTTTATACGTCCCCATACGTGTACCTATCTCAAATGAGTGCGCTATCTGAGGGCTAAGATCAGGATTAAATCCGCCTACCCCACTCGGATTATTTCCCAGCTCTGTAAGCGTCGGAAGCTCAAATGACCGATGATAATTGAGAAACAACTTTCCACCTTTCATAGGATAAGCTATTGCCACAGAAGGACTCCATGCCCATACATTTCTGCGAGCACTATCGTCGCCATCAGTGAGAAAACTATCATCTATGCCTAATGCCGTATAATCAATACGCAATCCTGCATCAAGCTCAAATTTCCCAATGCTGAGCTGATCGGCCAGATAGATCGAATAGACATCGAATTTCTCAAGTTGATCCAATGTTAAATCCCCCTTACTGCCATTCACATTATTGCTACGAATACGCTTGTCTCGTTGAAAAGCCACTTCGTAGCCGATCACCAGCTTATTGGATATTGATTCGTCTGCATGATAAAAAGACAATTGGGTGCTATGCCCACTATAAAACCTGTCAAATTCTATCCATCCACCCCGCAAGAACCCCAGTCTTCCTATAAATATGCGATTGGATAGATAGGCAGAAGTCTCTAGCGAAAAATTGGGAAATATTTTTTTAAACTGACTACTAGCCCGCCAATGCTTTATCGCTTCATCCGCATCAAATTGTACATTAGCGGATCGTGCTTGTCTTGACTCATTCATTGCCAAGTCAGACGTCACAGCTCCTGCATCTCTTCCCCTCGGTGTGTCCGTGTAGGAAAGTTGCCAACGCAACTCAGTCGGATTAACTGCGTCAAATGTATACTTGGAGCGAAGATTAAATATCGTCGCAATCGACTCACTATGTTCTCGAAATCCCACTCCATTGAGGTGTGAAACTGTGAGTAAATAATCTGCTTTACCCGATTTTATGCCTGCATCGACAATGTATTTACTACTTCCATACTGGTCAGCGCGAAAGCTCATGTTTACGAAAGGCCGATCAAAACTACGATAGGTATTTATTTGGATTACTGCGGCACTTGCATTGCCAAATTGACTAGCAGAAGGACTTTTTATGATGGCAATACTTTGGATAGAGAAAGGATCTAGATTGTCCACCTGTCCTTGTCCATCGGGAGTTGTTTCCGGTACGCCATCAACAATAAGTTTTATACCACGGATGCCAAATGCCGACCTCGCGCCAAAACCACGTACAGAAATTCGAACATCTTGTGCCATATTGGATTCGTTGCTGATAAAAACCCCGGGTACATTTTGGAGTAAAGGAAATATGGTAGAACCGAGTTGTTTAGTAACACCATCCATGTTTACCGTTTGGCCTGAAGAGAGCAGCTCTGAAGTACTTCGACCTGTTCTATCTGCTGTGATCACAATACTATCTAGCCGGACGGATATACTATCGGACTGCGTACTAGCCTCACTTACCAGCCCGAAAACCAACACTAGTAGAGTTAAAGTACGAATATTTAAAAGCACGAACCGAGAATGCTATTTGATGAGTACCGTAATGTAGTCTGCTACCGCTTCTATTTGCTCTTTGCTAAGGATGTCTTTGTAAGGCGTCATGAGTCCTTTGCCATTAGTAATCTGTTCGATCCGATCAGTCATGCTTAAGGTACTGGCACTCAAATCCGTTGCGCCACTTACGGCAAGCTTACCATCAGCACCGTGGCAGACCACGCAATATTGTTTAAAAACAAGCTGACCTTTCTTGTTGATTACCACTTCCTCCGCTTTAGACGCAGTACTTTCTGTTGATTTTGCCGGCGTAGATACCGTCTTGTCTCCTGAACCGGCGGATTGCCCACCACACATCGACAATGTAAAAGCCACTAAAATTAAAAACAAACCTCGTGTTATAGCCATCCCTGTCATTATATTCATTTTGATATGCGAATCTAAGATTTATTCTAGAAAATAGCTTGATAGATACATCTTAAACTACTTTTATCTGGTAATGATTATTTTCAATGTCATAGTTCTCTTAGACCATGAATCCATTGATCACGGAACGTCTTTGCCTGAGTCTCTTAAACGTGGGAGATGCCCCTTTCATCCTAAAATTGCTCAATGAACCGGGATGGATAAAATGGATAGGTGATCGAAAAGTTATAAGCATTTCAGACGCAGAAAATTACATCCTCAATGGTCCTATGGCTAGTTATCAAATACATGGATTCGGACTTATGAAAGTATCGCTTCGAACTACGAATGAAGCTATAGGACTATGTGGCTTACTCAAAAGGGATTTTCTCGATCACCCGGATGTAGGTTTTGCCTTGCTAGGTGGTTATGAAGGTAATGGTTACGCCCTTGAGGCTGCTAACACTATTATTGCGCATCTTGGTTTATTTACCGCTTCGAGAACCTTATATGCTTTTACGCACCCACTCAATATCCGATCTCAGCTGCTACTCAGAAAAATAGGAATGAAACAAATTAAACTTGACAATCTTCCGGAAATGTACCAAGATAGCACCTGTTTTAAACTTGACGTTCCACCTTTAACAACTTGCGAACATTGACCTTTATGCAATCAAATAATAAGATAATTATCATCATGGGTGTCTCCGGAAGTGGTAAAACTACTATTGGCAAATTACTGAGTCTCCGACTCAATATCCCATATATCGAAGCGGACGACCATCATCCTCCGATAAACATTGAAAAAATGAGAAGTGGTATTCCGCTGACCGATGAAGACAGAGTGCCATGGTTAATGTCCCTTAACAAAGCCGCAATAGCAGCGCTTAGCGCCAAAGGTGCGGTTCTCTCCTGCTCGGCATTAAAATCTACTTACAGACATCAACTCTGCTACAATATCGAATCACAAGTCCAACTAGTCTTATTAAAAGGAGACAAGACCCTGATAGCTCATCGGCTTGCGACGAGACAGCATTTTATGCCCTCATCATTACTGAACTCTCAGTTTGATATCCTTGAAGAACCGGAGAATGCTATGATCATGAACATCACAGATGATCCTGACGAAATAGTGGAAGAGCTAATAAGAAAAATCGACCATTAATAAATGATGAACATACTTTAATGATATGGTTTTGAGGCGAATGACTTGTGTTGAGAATAGAAAGCGTAATTTAGCTTGAAGAAAGGTAGCATATGTTGAAGGATTTTGGTTTAGTTGGTCTCGGTGTAATGGGTAAAAGTCTATGTTTAAATCTTGCTGAGAGGGGGTTTTCCTTAGCGCTATTTAATCGACATATACCCAGTAAAGAAGAAAATATTGCTGTAAATTTTGTCAATACAGAGGTAATACTGAGCTCTTGCTCGGGTTATGACATTCTCGAAAAATTTGTAAATGATCTACAACGACCAAGAAAAATCATGCTGATGGTCAATGCAGGTCGTCCTGTAGATGAAGTAATTGAACAGTTAAAACCGCTTTTGCAAGAGGGAGATTGTATAATCGACGGTGGTAATTCTCACTATGAGGATACACGACGTAGAAGTGAGGATTTATCCTCACTAGGAATACACTACATCGGCGCTGGCGTGTCAGGAGGAGAAGAAGGAGCCCGAAAAGGCCCTTCCATTATGCCCGGCGGCCAATATACCGCATACGAGCATGTACGACCCTACTTAGAAGCTATATCAGCTCGTGATGAAAATGGTGATTATTGCTGTGCCTTTGTCGGGCCTGATGGAGCCGGTCATTTTGTCAAAATGATCCACAATGGGATTGAATACGCTGAAATGCAACTTATCGCTGAAGTATGTGATCTAATCCTCAAAACCAATGAATTTACTCCTGAAAAGCTAGCAGATCTCTGGGAAGCGACACTTACCCCATCGTCGCGATCCTATCTGATTGAGATCACTCTATCAATATTGCGTCATCATGAGAATGGGCAACCACTTATCTATCAGATATTAGATAAAGCGGGTAATAAAGGTACAGGTAATTGGGCGACGATAGCCGCATGTGAACTCGGTGTGGCAGCGACTATGATGAGTAGTGCCTTATACGCAAGGTTTATCTCTAGTTACATGGATAAGCGGCTGGTGTATGCGCAAACATTGCCCTTAAAAAGGCCAGCTTTCGATATGGAGAAAATTGATTTGGCTGGTTTGCTACGCGGACTATACGCTGCAAGATGGGTAAATCATCATCAAGGCTTCCAAATCATAAGACAAGCTTCTATTGATTATAAATGGGATATCAACCTAAGTGAAATAGCACGTATATGGACTAACGGATGTATCATTCGTTCAGGTATGATGGGCGAATCGGTCGAGGTATTGAGAAAAAATGAATATCTAATGGACGATCAGCATATCGCCGCTATTATTCAGAATCATTATCCGGATTTACTTCACACGGTACAATACGCACTTAATGCAGCTGTTTCTATTCCTGCTCATCTAAGCGCTATAGATTACTTGCATGGCATTACGAGTCCGCGCAGTTCTGCCTATATTATTCAAGCACAAAGGGATTATTTTGGGGCGCATACATTTGAGCGCATTGGTGATCCCTCTGGCAAGTCATATCATAGTACATGGAAGTAGAACGATCTGATCAAGGCATTTTATCCTTGCTTAAAAAAAGCGGTCCGGGATGGATACAAGCGGCAGTGACTTTGGGTGGAGGGACATTGGTAAGCGCCCTTTATCTCGGGGTTATTGGGGGATATAAGTTTTTGTGGATTCAGCCATTCGCTATGCTGTTGGGTGTGATTATGTTAGGCGCATTAAGTTACGTTAATCTCAGCACAGATACCAGACCATTCAGGCTGGCACAGAAGCATATATCGCCCGCATTAGCATGGTCATGGTTAATAGGCGCGATGATTGCTAATATCGTTTTTTGTGCTTCACAGTTTGCTTTAGCGTCAGATGCATTGAGTGGCAATCTCAATATCACACTCTCCAGCCCTTATATGTTTACGATTCCTCTAGCCCTACTTGGTTTAACAGTGGTATGGTTATTCATTAAAGAGGGGAAAACGGGTAAGCTTATTGATTCGTTCATCAAAGTCTTAGTAGCGCTTATCATTCTGTCTTTTATGATCGTCGTGGTGGTTTTAGGAATTAATGGGGCGATACCTTGGGGGGCATTTTTTAATGGATGGATTCCGAAACCTGCCATGCTTTTCGAGCCAAATGCGGCATATACAGAGTTGATCGATTCTTCCGGCGCTTTAAAGCAATTCTGGTCTGATTACATTATCAAGGAACAACGCAATATCATCATAGGCGCATTCGGTACCGCTGTGGGAATTAACATGACCTTTCTTCTACCCTATTCTCAGCGAAAAAAAGGATGGTCCAGGGGCGAACGAAAGCTTTCCATCTTTGATCTGATAATGGGATTGTTATTGCCATTTATCATAGCTGCATCATGTCTGATAATTGCAACGGCATCACAATTTCATGCACGAGATAGTAGTATAGTAAATGAGTTGGCTTACAATAACATTCTAGACCAAAGCCTTATCGCTACCCAAGATGTAAGCTACTTAAATCCTGAAAAATTAGAAGAGCTGCGTCATGATGCCCCGAAGTCATCTAAAAAATTGAGTACAATGCTCGCACGTAGAAGTACAAATGATTTGGCAGAGGCGCTCAAGCCTTTTTTAGGTAAATACGCACAACTGCTTTTTGGTATTGGAATATTGGCAATGGCATTCAGCACGATGATTATTCATATGATGATCAATGGTTACGCTATCAGTGAGGCATTCGGTAATCCGGGTGAAAAGCGTTTATTCATGATTGGTGCATCCATACCCGCGCTCAGTGGTATGTTTTCTCCTATCGTATGGGCTGGCAGCGTCAAGGCTGCGGTCATCGTGCCGGCATCGGTTATTGCCACTACCCTACTGCCGATTGCTTATTTATTGATAGTTCTCTTGATATTCTCACGCAAGGCTCTGCCAAAAGATGCGGTGCGATCTATCCCCATAAAAGCCTTACTCTTGACAGCGGTAGCTATAGCGACTTTTGCTTCTATGTGGGCGCTAATTGGGTTTTATAATAGCGATCAGACATATCAACATGTGATGGGCTTGGTCGGATTGGCTTTGTTGACAATATTGGCCGTTATAGGCCTGAGCAATTTTATAAGAAATGAAAGGAGAAGCTGATATGCGGTTTGCCATAGTAGGTAGTGGCATGATAGCGAGATTTCATGCTGAAGCTATCAATAAGATCGAGAAAGCTTCTTTGGAAGCAATAATCAGCCAAAATGCCGATACGGCATGGCAACTGGCTAACGAGTTTGGCGCTAGGGTATATCGTAATATTGACGAAGCCATAAAAGAAGAAACAATAGATATAGTAACTATCGCAACACCATCCGGTGCTCACCTCGAACCTTGCATTGCTGCTGCTAAAAACGGCATCCACGTGATATGCGAAAAACCCCTGGAAGTCACAGCTTCTCGTATTCGCAAAATGATCAAGGTATGTGACGACCATAGTGTCAAATTGTCGGGGATATTAAACAGGCGGTTCAATCCTTCTGTAGAGAAATTAAAACAAACTGTATCAGAAGGAAGATTTGGGCAGATGACATTGTGCAGTGCTTTTATTAAGTGGTATCGCACACCAGAATATTATCAAAGTGCCGCATGGCGCGGAACCAAGAAACTGGATGGCGGTGGCGCCTTGATGAACCAAGGTATTCATACTGTTGATTTACTATTGTATGTTGCCGGAGATGTCAAGCGCGTGAGTGCTTCAATGACCAATGTTCTACATCATGAAATAGAGGTTGAAGATACTATAGTGGCTCTTTTGGAGTTCGAGACCGGTGCACTAGGTGTCATAGAAGCTACAACGGCGGCGTGGTCAGAAAATGGACATCCTGCCGAAATCCAGCTAGTAGGAACAACAGGTTCTGTCTATCTCGCCGATGAATCATTTAAGGTATGGGAATTTAAGAACAGCAAGATTGATGACGAATTGGTCAAAAACAACTTAATGGTGAGCCAAAGACATGGACTAGGAGCAATCGATCCCAAAGCTATAAATACTACCGGGCATGAAAGAAATTTTCTCGATTTTATGACGGCCATTGAAGAGAATCGCAAACCATCCGTAGATGGTTACGAAGCCTTAAAATCCGTAGCTTTAATAAATGCTATATACAATAGTGCGCAAAATAAAGGTCGATGGGTAAACCTCTCTAAAAGTTGATCCATCAATTCTATATTTAACTTATATTAAAATGATTGTTACGGGATTCACAGACGAGGCAAGTTCTAATTTCGAAAAACAGATTTCTCTTGCCACACATTTGGATTGGTCACATATCAGTTTGCGTACTGTGGACACGGCTAATGTTCACGAGATTAGCGATGAACATTTTAATCACATCAGACAGTTGCTAAAAGACAGCAATATTCAGATTGCTGAGTTCGGCACCTTGATCGGCAATTGGTCAAAGTCCATAAGCAGCCCATGGTCTGTTACTGAAGCAGAACTTAAGCAATGTATACCTCGAATGCATAAGCTCCATTGTCGTAGAGCAAGAATCATGTCTTATGCTCAGGAGCCCTGGGGACAAGATCAATACTTCAAGCGTCGAATCAGAAGATTGCGTGAAATCGTACGGTTGTTGACTGCCGAGGGTATTGCTGCGCTCCATGAGAATTGTATGAATTATGGCGGCTTCTCAGCAGAGCATACCCTAGAATTACTCAATGAAGTACCCGATATGAAGTTAGTTTTTGATACAGGTAACCCCTTATTTCAAATCGACCGATCACTCAATACAGGGCAAGCGCAAAGTTCATGGCACTTTTACCATGCCGTCAAACCGGCTATCGAACATATTCATATAAAAGATGCCGTAATGGAGTCCGGAGAATTAGTTTATTGTTTTCCCGGAGATGGCCTGGGTAATGTGCGCGAGATAATAGCAGATATGTACAAAAACGGATATAGAAGTTTCGTTACCATAGAGCCACATATGGGCAAAGTATTTCACGAATCACATCAAGATAACAACGAAGCATATCAGATCGAAATTTTTAAGGAATACGCAACAAGGATGAAGCTTATCATTGATTCCGTCATTTAGGTCGCTGCGCTCATTGTCAAATTACGATTTATGTTCGTTTCGCGCTAATTACGCACGCTTCGCTCTCATTACGAATGACGGTCGCTGCGCTGGTATGGCTGTAAACTGAGTTAATGCAGGCAGAAAAGGTATAAATTGAGGTACATTTCAGTATGAGGGATAATGATTTGAACTACAAGTATGCTAATTAGCCGATGAATTAAGGAGTGAAAGATGACAACATATTGCAAAATAAGACTTTTGCTTTCGCGGTCAAGATTGTTACATAATACAAAAAATGGGCATTCGAACAAAAGGAATTTGTCTTATCGAAGCGGCTTTTGCGCTCTGGAACATCAATTGGTTCCAATATTGAAGAACCTGGTGGTGGTCTGGCCCCCTATTAATCGGACAAAATAAGATTGTAATTGGTAATTCATAACTCGTAATTCGTAGTTCATAATTCGTAATTCATAATTCGTAATTCGTAATTCGTAATTCATAATTCGTAATTCATAATTCGTAATTGATAATTCGTAATTGACAGGTCGTGATGGAAAGATAAAAGATTAAAAGTTACATTTGCACTCATTATTGGAGGCCGCGTAGTTCAACTGGATAGAATATCAGATTTCGGCTCTGAGGGTTGGGGGTTCGAATCCTCCCGCGGTCACTAACTTATAATATCTATAAGCTCCAAGGTTTCTGAGATATTTCATTTCTCTTTCTGGTTTGTTGGTTTATTCTATCTGAGTTATTGTATCATCGCTCTTTATTATTATCTTCATGGCTTGTCATTGTGGATTAAGCTAACAAAATTATAATGAATGAAGCTAGGAGCATTTTCTGTCAGTCTGAGCGTTAAGGATCTCGCCATCTCTAAGAATTTTTATGAAAACTTAGGATTTATAGTGCTAGCAGGAGAGTTTTCGGAAAATTACTTCATCATGAAAAATGAGCATTGCCTAATTGGTCTATTTCAAGGAATGTTCGAAGGCAATATTCTGACTTTCAATCCAGGATGGGACGAAAATGGACATAACATCGAAGAATTTGATGACATACGTCAGATAAACCATAGCCTTAGACAACACGGCATAGAAGTCAGCGCAGAATTGGACTTGAACACAAATGGCCCGGCTTCTTTTTCTCTTCGCGATCCAGATGGAAATATGGTGCTAGTAGATCAGCACAGGTAGTTCAGACTTACTTATCGCTGCCACCACCCAACTTTTTGGGCTCCTAATTCGTATAGCTAGATGAAGATCATAAAAGCTTGAATACTATGAAAGCTAGATTACGCATATCGATATCAATAATGACAGTCTTATGCGCTGTGTTCATAACAGCTTGCAGCGATAATGAATGCCCTCCTCGTCAAGCATTTAATGTAGAAGAAGGGAAATCATTTCTTCTTTGCGATGATCGCTTACTAGTCGTGAGGGAGATAAGCAGTAGCATATGTCCGTGCAATGCAAATTGTATTTGGAAAGGTGAAATAGCCGTTTATCTGGAAATCATTAATCCTGTCAATGGTTCAGTAGTGAGTGGGCTTTTGCATTCGGAGCTGACCGACCAAAATCCAAGCTGGGGTTATATTGAGAGCGTCGTTCTTACAGATTCCTGTACACCCACTGCCGCAGCTGTCACAATTGTCATCGAAAATTAATCCTGAAATTTCAGAAAGTGATTTGATGTGAAGTCTTGGCGTAGTATTTGCATCATCACGATAGGGTAAACCGCGTGGATATGATAATTACAAAGATTTTCGCGATCGTTTTGTTGGCAAATTTCAATTTGCTTAGCCAAAATACAGATCCAACAACAAAAAAAGCAATCGTTCTTATTAATGGCGAAGCCTATCTGGTAGATGTTACTCCAAAAGGTTTAATTACGGCTACCTATCAAAAGATTTCTAACTATTTCACGACCTCTGAAAGTCATCAAAACATGCTCGTAAGATTATCAGGTGGCCAACTAAATGAGACTGGCGACAAAATCGTCTTCTACGAAAAAGAGTCAGAACCCCTACCCTCTTTTCAGTCCGAAAATCAACAATCGCTCACCGCTGAGGCTCAACGATTTATTGGGTTCAGTCCAGGGAAAGCAGTTCTTAATAAAGGAGCTGTGGACTATATTCGTGAAATCGCTCAAGGATACAAAAACGGACAAATCACTCTAGTCAAAATTAACGCCCTATATATCAATAGTTATCGCAGTAGGTCACTAGCACGCAATAGAGCTCACGCGATAAGAGGACTACTTGGCGCGTTTGGTGTGCCTATGAATATTATCATCTCAGATACTCTCCTTGCCGGCGCAGAATCTAAGCTCGATTTTGTACAAATCTCATTCGATTAGTAAATTGTGCTAAGGTACTTTTCATTTGCCCATATTTCTTACTAAACTTGTGGAGCGTAGGGATAAGAAAAATACTATCCAATCTTATGACGCTACCCAACACTAATGAAAAAGTATTCCTTACGACAATTATATCAAGAAGACCCTCAAGCCGCTGACGAGTTGTGTTGGGGAAGAATAACCCCGATCGGCAGAAGAGGATTTTTTAAAAAAGCGGGCCTCGATTGTCTGCAAATGGCGCTCGGCGCAAACATTGTTTTTGCTAGGTGGATGCCTTCGGGATTGATTCCTGTAGCCTTGCTCGACCCTGAACAGCAAGACCCTATCCCTGGCAAAAGCAAAGAAATAAGCATCATTAACGATCTGCCGTTGAACGCAGAGACACCTGCGCACCTCTTGGATGATGCCTTGACCCCCAATGATTTGTTCTTTATAAGAAATAACGGCCTCCCACCCGCGAGATCAGAAATAAGTACTAAAAATTGGACTCTTACTATCAATGGCGAATCAGTAATAAACTCATTGACGCTTAGTTTAGAGCAACTAAAAAGAGACTTCAAGATCTATGACTTAGATATTACGCTCGAATGTGGCGGCAATGGTAGATATGAATTTAATCCGCCGACCAAAGGAAATCAATGGACGGTTGGAGCGGTAGGATGTGCCCGTTTTACAGGAGTGCGCCTAAAAGATGTACTTCAAAAGGCAGGTATAAAGTCGAATGCGATGTATATAGGCTACTATGGCGCTGACAAGCATCTTTCTGGTGATCCTAGCAAAGTAGCCATTTCGCGAGGAGTACCGATCGCAAAAGCCTTAGAAGAAGAATGCCTCATAGCATGGGCTATGAATGGAGAGGACTTGCCCTTACAAAATGGGTTTCCCCTCAGATTAGTCATCGGCGGATATCCGGCGAGCTGTTCGGGCAAATGGCTTACAAGAATCGCTGTAAGAAATAAACTTCACGACGGCAGCAAAATGGAGGCTCCATCCTACATGATGCCCTGCCATCCTGTATCCCCAGGTACAGAGGTCAAAGATGAAGACATGTGCATCATCGAGAATATGCCTGTAAAGTCTATTGTAACTTACCCAAAATCAGGGGCAGTCATTAAGCCAGGGCAGAATTTTGACATACGTGGACACGCTTGGGCAGGAGATCGAAAAGTCCAGAAAGTAGAGTATTCGGTCAACTTTGGGGCGAGCTGGCAGATGTGCGAACTGAGCCCACCTAAAAATCGCTATGCCTGGCAACAATTCAAGGCTATCATCCGCTTACCCGATAAGGGATATTATGAAGTATGGGCAAAGGCGACGGATGATCAAGGAATAGCGCAGCCCATGTTGGTGCCGGGATGGAATCCTAAAGGTTATCTCAACAATGCCTGCCATCGTATCGCCATCAAAGTCAGTTGATCATGTACGATTACATACGCGGATTAATATCTTTGGTGGGTCTGCTGATCGTCTTAATTTTGGGTATTTTACTATACACCCTTTTTGATCTCCACTGGCAATTAGACCTTAGTCCATTTATCAACAAGCCTATCGAATCGAGCGTTGTATATTTTGATGAAACGAATGACGAATATAGCCTGCTAAAACTCGACGAAGGTGTAGACTTGATTCGCAAACACTGCCTATCTTGTCATAGTGCGCGTATCATTGCTCAGACTAAACTGGACGAAGAGGCTTGGCGAAAAAATATTGATTGGATGCAACGTACCCAAGGTTTATGGCAATTAGGAAAAGATCATGAACCCATCATCCGATATCTTGCGACAAACTATGCCCCAGAAGCCAAGGGGCGCAGATCAAATTTGAAGCAAGCCTCGATCGAATGGTACCAATTAAATGAATAGCAAGTAATACTTCCTGATGTCCTTATATAAATGAACATGAAAAAAACACTCTTTCTCCTTAGCACGTTTATTTGCGCGAGTGCGCTTTGTATAGGGCAAGGGTATTTTCCGAGCAAAAATCAATGGCTACGAAAGCAAGCTCAAGAGCTGGGCATGAACCCGATTCGCATCCAAGCCGCCATCGATACCGCTATAGCCCATCAAAGTACGGATAACCGCGACTTGGAGATTCATCACTATCTCACGTTTGGTCGCGAACCCTTTGGCGACGCTTTAGGGCCGCACAAGTCAAGGGGTGGACAGACCGGACTGATTATAAAGGATGGGTATATTGTAGCTGAGTGGGGCGATCCGCAGCGCGTTGATCTAACATTTAGCGTAAGCAAGTCATTCTTGTCCGCTACAGTCGGTATACTATATGACAACAAAACGATTCCAGATATTAACGCCCCAGTGGGTGAGATGATGGCACCTATATTTCCTATAGATACTAGATATGGCCCTAGTCGCGCAGAAAAATTAGGAACCAGCGCGATCCTCGAGCCCTTTACTTCAGAACACAATAGTCGCATCACTTGGGATCATTTATTACGGCAGACGAGCGATTGGGAGGGCACGCTTTGGGGAAAGCCCGACTGGGCAGATCGGCCTTCTGGTGCTAAAGAAACTTGGATCTCGCGCGAGCGACACACCCCCGGTACAGTGTGGGAATACAATGACACGCGTGTCAATCTGCTAGCGCTGGCGGCTACAAACATGGCTCGTCGACCCTTACAGGATGTACTACGCGAGAATATCATGGATCCGATTGGTGCGTCTACCACTTGGCGCTGGATGGGCTATAATAATAGTTGGATAGTATTAGACGGAAAAGCGGTCGAAGTACCTAGCGGTGGTGCACACTGGGGAGGTGGAATGTTTATCAACGCCTTTGATCAGGCGCGATTTGGTTTGCTAACCTTGCATAGAGGTCTATGGGATCAACGTAGAATATTATCAGAAGAATGGATAGCTAACAGCCTCTCACCTACCCCTGCCAAGCCCGATTATGGCTATATGAATTGGTTTTTAAACACTGAGGGCGAAATGCCAAGTGCCCCGGACAATGCTTTTTATCATCTTGGTGCAGGATCAAATATCATCTATGTTGACCCAACCAATAATCTCGTGGTCGTCTGTAGATGGATCGATAGAGCTGCCATGGACTTGGTGATAAAAGAAATTTTATCGTCGTTTTGATAACCTTTTTACGCTTTCTCTATTTACATACTCTGAAACAAACAAATTAACCAATGTTCTCATTTCTGTTGCGTATAGCGCTCATGTTCTTCTCAATGTTCGCATTTTTCAAACCTCAAGCTCAAGCTCAAAATAAAACGATGGTGACTAATTTTCACGACTTCTCAGCCCCCGATATCGAGGGAAATATAATTGACTTTGCATCCTTTAAGGGTAAGAAATTACTCATCGTCAATACAGCCTCAAAATGTGGGCTGACGCCGCAGTACGAATTGCTAGAAGAATTATACCACCAATATGGCGGTGAAAACTTTGAGATCATTGGATTTCCAGCCAATAACTTTGGCGGACAAGAACCGGGCTCAGAAGAAGAAATAGCACAATTCTGTCAAAGAAATTATGGAGTGAGTTTTACCATGATGAGCAAAATTAGTGTCAAAGGTGCTGACCAACATGAGATCTATCAATATCTGACTTCAAAAGAATTGAATGGCGTCGAAAATGCACAGGTTAGTTGGAATTTTCAAAAATTCCTTATCGACGAAAACGGGAATTACGTAAAACACTTTGCGCCAACTACCTCTCCAAAGGACGCTGAATTGGTAAAGTGGGTTGCTGGGAAGTAGCTTATGCTTTAGCGGTACGGATGAGTTGGCACCAGAGATTAGAACGTGATGAGCAATAGCCTCTTTGTGTAAATATTCGTCTATTTTCCATGTCGAATTGGTGATATAGTAAGCAAAAACATTGTAGTGCAATCAAGTGGATTCATTGTAACCCCACCACTGGGCAAATTTAAATATATACATCGCTCACACACAGAAATACAATAAGCTTCAGCTATGAGAACCAGTTGTGATTAGCGTTCAAATTGTATCTTTAAGGTGAGGAATCACAGGAGAATTTCACGAGGCCGCTCCGGAAGAATATCTGACAAGAAAATAAAACGGCTGATAGACCAATATCAAAAAAAATCACCACAAAAAGAGTTCGTCCACCAGGCCGAGATTTCAAGAGCCTCCACGTACAAATAACTGAAACCTGAAAACTTTAAAACAAAATGCATAACTTAAGTGCTTATCATCATGTACACTATTGTTGCGCCTCCCATAACGACTCCTATTCCCAAAAAAGCACTCTGACTTCAGACCATTATCAAAAGCCGAGGATATACGACTCAATTCTGACAAGCTCAGGCAGGTGCATACAACTCGTGTCTTAAAGCTACTTGTTATAATAAACGTCCGACCATCTCATGAATATTTGGACTCACGGGGTGATTAATTTGTAAAGCAATGGGTATGCCTGCATCCCCTCTTTCAAGAATACCTTGCACTAGAAGTATTGGTCCGAGCAGAACGGAATTATACTTTCGTACTTGCTTTTTACCAATGCCTTCTCCAAATAAGTAGTACTTATTATTGGGTAATTCTTCGGGGGTAAACCAAGACATATTTTCAATAATCCCTATCAGCGGACTTTAATATTATCACGCGCCAATATGTTGACTGCCTTTACGACATCGACGACTGAAACATCTTAGTACGCGAACACTAAGTGCGTCCTGGCAATTTGAATATACGGCTCGATAGTTACTTGAATATCGCCTGTGCATCGGCACAGACTACCTTCCTCCGCTAAACAGAGTAAGACTTGTCGATTATATTCCATTGGAGCAATCTCCTAATACATGCGTGGGTTTCATGAATCATCGCTAATATTGTACTGATGTTCATTGAATTTATGAAAACTAGCCATTTCTTTAGACCGTTCATACTTGCGATGCTTATCAATACATATTTTGAAGTAGCGCTCCATGGACAAGACAGCCAACAATTCACACTCGAAATTCCAAATGTCTTCAGGGTATACCATGAGCGTTTTGAACATCTCCTGCTCAATCATTTAGTCGATTCAGCGAGTATATTGTATGATGAGATGATACATCAGATCGATACAACTGAGCAGACGGATCTCCAAGCATGGGTTTGGTATCATTATGGCGATATTTTGTCCTATGGTGAAAAGTACGCGCAAAGTAATTCAGCCTACGAAAAAGCCATCGAACTGAATTTGAGTACAGATAAACCCAACGTTAAATTACTTGCTCGCGCGTACAATAATCTAAATTTTAACCTAGATCATATGGGCTTGCATGATGCAGCCCTGCAGAATATTCTCAAGGCATATCAATACGCCTTATTTCTCAGTGATGGAAGGGACAAAGCGAATATTCTCTTCAATCTAGCAGACAACCTCAGAGATGCTGGCGACTATACTTTGGCAAGTGATTATATAGAGAAAGTGATGATCATCGACAAACAATTAAAAGATGATGAGGCAATCGCACATGATTTGCGCTACCTAGCTGAATTATGTTACCTGCGATCAGATTATATCAGTATGCGAAATTATCTAGAGGAATCATTGTTTCTTATTCCTGATCACAGTATACAAAGTCGTGCTACTGTATTGAAGCTCCTCGCTGAATGCGCTATGTCGCGCAATGAAATCGATAGCAGCGTAGTGTTTATCAACCAAGCTATACGTCTTGCTCGCGAAGGAAATGCCAAATCAGAACTCGCTGAGGCATTGTCCGTCAAAAGTGAAATATGCAAACTAAATGGAGATAATATATGCGAAAAAATTGCAGCTAATGAAGCTAAACTGATCGCTGAATCACTACAAATGAACGAGCTGTTATGTGAACTGCGGTTAATGGATGCTGATTGGCTCAGTGGTCACGAACGGACTCGGCTTTTATTAGATTAGCTTAAACTCGCACAAGAACACAGTTGGCAGAGTTTAGTACAATTGTCGTTTACGAAGATCTTCGACGAAAGGACTCCGTTGACGACAGATCATAAAGAGCATCTACTTATTAGCTACTACAATTATTTGCAGGATCGCATCACACAAAATCTGAATCAAGAAAATATCAGATTGAACTCGCGCATGAAGTTGATTGATGCTGAGCAAAAAATTAAAGAAGTAGATCGAGAATATCGCAACACCTTAATTTCTTTGAAAACAGCAAAGTTTACTAGAGGATTATATGCCGTCTTAGCACTAGTCAGTATAGCGGCAAGTATTTTTATATACTATTATTTTAGACAAAAACGCTTGTTTTCAGAAGAACTTCATCGAAATCAGCTACAAAAGAAAATGACCGAAGTAGCATCGCTCAGAGCTAGATTGACAGAATTGCTCGATCAGCACAAAGAACCCGTGATATTACCACCTTTATTGGAGCTAAACCAATTATTAGAGAATCCACTTACCGAAAAGGAATTTGAAATACTTCAAGATGTAGCCATTGGAAAAAGCAATAAAGAAATTGCTGATCACCAATTTATCAGTTCGAATACTGTAAAATTTCATCTAAAAAATATTTTCTCCAAGCTAGATGTTGAAAATCGCAAAGAGGCGATACGCAAAATTTTACACGACATTTAGTAACTTTAGAATTTTCGCCTAATCGGCATTTCGTAATCATCTATAATTCAATTACTTATACATACCTACCCTTGGTGGGTAGTTTTTCTATCCAGCATGAATACTACCCTTGTAGGATGGGGTTTAAAACATTCTCATAATAGATCTTTGGTACATGAACAAGCGAACAAACATTCATTATTGGTTGCCCAACATTGCATTGATACTAATAATGGTAGCCTTCCTTTTTTTGACTACGATAGTCATTTGTAACTAATTGGCAAGCTTTTAAAAAGATATCATTGGCACCAAAACAGAGATCGACATCAAAAGAACTAGGTAGCTTGCTATCTATAAGTTCCGATAACCACGAAACAGCAAATCACCCATTTTTCTTTAACGGTAGGAACATAAAATACTTTAAACATGCTCAATACAAGTTTCAAAAGCGGAATAACGCAGTAGAAGCCCAAAATGAAATTGGGCCTAAAAGCTTCTCAGTCTTGACCCTTCAAAAAAAACAATATCATGTATAAAAAATTAATTATCTTAGTTATTACAAGCTTATCCTTATCTAGCAGTCTATTTGCTCAAATCGCAAAAGTTGAATCAACAACAAAAGCAGGCGATGAGCCACTCGAATCTACATTTTTTTGGGATCCTGCATCGTCAGTCTATCGTTCGGGATTGTTGAGCAGCTTAGATCTTGCATTTGTAGGGAACGAATCATGGGCACATGGTCATTTATTGAAGGCCACCGGTGTAGGCAGTTTTTCGTGGGGCAGTAACAATGCAGCACAAGGAATACGCTCTACAACATGGGGTGAAAACAATAGTGCTTTTGGGAATAATAGCACGGTTTGGGGCGACTCTAATCGCGCCAGTCAACGTATGTCCACTATTTGGGGCGGACTAAATAAAGGCTTTGGTGAATTGAACACGCTATGGGGACTAAGCAACGAATCTGATAGTACGGCTGTGACCGTATGGGGAATATTTAACAAAGCCAGAGGACAATCCAGTACAGTATGGGGACAACAAAATAGCTCGTGCTCTGCGTATAGTACGGTCTGGGGCTTGGACAATCATGCAAATAATAGCGGATCAACTGCTTGGGGCAACAAAAATTTTGCAGGTGGTAACTATGCAACAGTCATAGGTGAAAACAATAGTAGTTCATTCAGAACTGCCTTTGTTATCGGCCAGTACAACTACCAAGATCCAAATCCATTTGGCGGAGTCAACGGTGGTCTTATGGTACCTGATTGTACGGTTATTGAATCACCAGCTTCCTCAAAGGATCGTATTTTTGAAATTGGGGTAGGCAATAGCCCAACGCAACGTGCCAATGCTCTGACCGTATTGCGTAATGGCAAAATTGGAATAGGGGTATCTGACCCTCAAGTAGAACTTGAACTAAAAGGAGGTTATACAATAAAAATGGGCCAAGTAGAACTGCTAGGCCTTGGGAGTTCAGCAAGATTGTTCTTCAAAGGAAACCTTGTTCCTAATGGAACTGCCCTGTACAATTTGGGCGAACCAGGCAACCGCTGGCTCAATGTCTATACCCAGAATATTATACAAACATCTGACAGCAGATTAAAAAACCAAATAAAGGATTCTCCTTACGGCTTGGTTGCTGTAATGGCATTGCGACCAGTGTCCTATCATTTTGTCAATGAAACAAAACGACAATTAGGTTTTATAGCTCAAGAAGTCCAAAAAATTATACCAGAAATAGTCGATAAAACAACTAATGAAGAAGAAAGTTATCTGGGTGTGAAGTATACAGAAATAATTCCAGTCCTTACTAAAGCCATCCAAGATCAACAAGCCCTCATCGAGGCGCTGCAAGAACGAATCACACAACTAGAACAAAACCTTGTTCTAAAATCCGTACCTTAAACATGCCATTACTACTCTGCTTGACATCCACATCGTGTAGAATTGCAAACTACCGCAAGTTCTGTCAAAGAAAGTAGCGCATGGTATCAGGTGGTTATTCTGACGCGCTCTGTAGGTGCAAATAACTCGTGTCTTAAAGCTACTTGCTGCAAAAAACGTTCGGTCATCTCTTGAATAATCGGGCTCACAGGGTGATCTTTTTGTAAAGCAATAGGGATGCCTGCATCCCCCCCTTCTCGAATACCTTGCACCAGTGGTATTTGGCCTAGCAGAACGGAATTATACTTTCGTGCAAGCTTTTTACCCCCGCCCTCTCCAAATAAGTAGTACTTATTATTGGGTAATTCTTCGGGGGTAAACCAAGACATATTTTCAACAATCCCTATCAGCGGCACTTTAATATTATCTCGTGTAAACATGTTGGCCGCCTTTACAGCATCGACGACAGAGACATCTTGGGGTGTGGACACTAAGAGCGCCCCGGTAATTGGAATAGACTGCACGAGAGTTAATTGGATATCGCCTGTGCCAGGTGGCAAGTCGATGATCATGAAGTCAAGCTCTGGCCATATACATTCTGTTACAAATTGTTTGATCACCCCGCTCAATCGCGGGCCACGCAAAATCACCGCTTGTTCTGGATCTACGATAAATCCAATGGATATGACATGGATACCATACTGCTCGATGGGTATGAGTTTGGGCGTGCCATATACTTCCTGAACACTTGGTTTTACGCCTTTTAAATTTAACATTGTCGGAATGCTCGGTCCATATAAATCGGCGTCCATCAATCCTACTTTATAGCCGCGCTGCTGAAGACTCAGCGCCAAATTGACCGAAATAGTTGACTTACCTACACCACCTTTACCTGACGCAACTGCGATGATATTTTTTACTTGAGGCAAGACCGTGTTAGTGCCCCCATCGGCTTTAGCAAAATGGATGTGAATTTCCGCGTCTTTAAATTCTTGCTTTAACACACCATAACACTGACCATTGATTTCAAATTTTGCGTCTTGATCTAGGTCATTGACCGAAAGTGTAAAAAATATTTGTTTATCCTTGACTTGTAATTCAGATACCCTGCGAGATGTAATGAGATCTAAACCTGTCTTGCGATCTATGACTTTTCGCAGTATTTCGACTACTTTATTGTTATCTATCATGATGTTCGTTTGCTAGTAAATAAAAATGAGTGCGCAAAGTTCAGTTATTCAATGCTCAAACCCATGACTTGAATGCGGATATTATTATTTCTTTGCACCTTTAATGTAATCGGCACCTTTGATAATTCATCGCGACCCTAATAATCTTCCTATCCTTCACAAGCCCGTCTTGACGATTGGCTCATTTGATGGTTTGCACCTTGGCCATCAGCATATCATTTCGCGATTGGTCAATGAAGCGAAGGTCATAGGGGGCAGTTCGGTACTGATGACCTTTGAACCACATCCTAGACTTATTGTTACACCGCAAGACGAGTCATTCCAACTGATCACAGATTTGGACGAACGAATGACCATCCTACAGAACTTGGGCGTGGATCACATCATCATAATGCCTTTTACTGTCGAGTTTTCGCAGATGAATCCATATGAATATGTCGAAGACCTGCTCATCGAAAAGATAAGTGTAGATACGCTCATCATAGGTTATGATCACCGTTTTGGACTCAATAGAGCAGGTGATCTAGCGATGTTGGAGGCGTATGCCGATAAGCAAGCCTTTCGACTGATCAAGATCCCCGAACAAGAGATAGACTCGCTAAAGATATCTTCTACGAACATCAGAAATCATCTGTCGCAAGGGCAAATTGCCGCTGCTAACCAATTGCTTGGTCATGATTTTCAGCTTAATGGCGTCATCATCCGCGGTGCACGCATTGCTGGCACTATGGGCTACCCTACCGCAAATGTCCGATTGCGTAGCAAGCACAAACTCATACCTGCCTTTGGCACTTATGCTGCGGATTGTATTCTTCAAGGCCGCCGTTACAGAGCTTTGTTGTATATAGGGATAAGTGCTACCCTCAAAAACAGCCAAAGTTGTACAATAGAGGTGCATATACTACACCATTTTGAGCAAGAGTTTTATGATGCCCAGATAACAGTAATTCCGTTACAATATATAAGACGGGATGAAAAATTTGGCTCCAAGGAAACCTTGTTGACGCATATCACAGCCGATGCGCGGGAGGTAGATCTCTTTCACGCTCAGCGAGAGGTCAATGATTTGGTAACGGTAGCTGTACTCAATTATAATGGCGCAGAATTGCTTCGCGGCTATCTTCCCTCCTTGCGACGATCATCTTTGCGCTATAGCTTTAAGATTGTAGTAATAGACAATGGATCTACGGATTACTCCGTGAGTGTCGTTGAGTCTCTTGATGCTACTATTTCCATTATTGCCCTTAAGGAAAATCGGGGATATGCCGGGGGTTATAATGAAGGATTGAAAAACATAGGAAGCAAGTATTTGGCGCTCGTCAATTCAGATATTTTTGGCGACGATGGCTGGTTAGATCCCTTACTTGATACTTTAGAAAACGATCAGTATGTAGCTGCTGTTCAGCCTAAGATAAAGAGCTATAACGAGCCAGAAATGTTTGAGTACGCCGGAGCAGCAGGTGGTTTTCTAGACCCCTTGGCCTATCCCTATTGTCGCGGGCGTCTGTTAGCTAAAGTAGAAAAAGACGAGGGACAATATGATACGAGTGTTGAGGTCGATTGGACTTCAGGAGCTGCTATGGTGGTGAGAAGTCAGGTGTTTAGCGACGCAGGTGGATTTGATACTGATTTTTTTGCCCATCAAGAAGAAATCGATCTTTGTTGGCGCATGCGACGATTAGGCTATCGACTTAAAGCGATCCCTGCTTCTATCGTATTGCATCTAGGTGGAGGCACCTTAGACTATCAACATCCGAAAAAACTGTACCTCAACATCCGAAATAATTACTGGATGGTTAGAAAGAATAAAGTAGGTTTCTCACTCTTTTTAACAATAGCCATCCGAGTGATGCTTGATTTTATGCTTAGTCTAGGCCATGTGTTAAAAGGCAAGATGAGCTTGGCTAAAAATATACTCAGTGGAATACGAGATGGAATGGGCGATCGCAAGGCCATTCGACAAAAGCGAACGAGTTTTGAAATTTTAAAAAAACGTTACCAGATAGGTTCGCCTATTGAATCAAAAAGAAAATTGTTGGCGATACAGTATTATTTGCTTAATAAGAAAAGATATCAAGACCTATAAAGATGAATGTACAACTATCTTTTCTAGTCAAATATCAACTCATGACATAATGAGAATACATTACACCACCCTCTACGAGGATGCAGATATTGTGTGCGTTGATAAGCCTGCCAATTTGCTCAGCATTGCAGATAGATTTGACACCAACAAGCCTAATCTGCGGAGCATGCTCAAGCGACGCTATGGGGCAGCCTATGTAGTACATCGATTAGATGCTGAGACAAGTGGTGTGATCGTCTATGCGCTCAATGCTGAGACACATGCTGCCATGAGTCAATTGTTTGAAAATAGAGACGCAGTAAAAAAATACCTCATTCTCTGCCAATCACCTCAAGATGACCAAGGATTTATTGATGCACCGATCAGAGAGCATACAGGCGTACCGGGGCGTTATGTAGTACATGCCAAAGGGAAAGAATCACAAACCAGTTATAAAGTTCTTGAACGCTTTGGCGGTTATGCTCTAGTAGAAATAGATTTGCACACTGGACGAACTCATCAAATCAGGGTGCATATGCGCCATATAGGTGCGCCGCTCTTAGTCGATGCAAAATATGGTGTGAGTGAAGCCTTCTTTCTATCAGCGATAAAGCATGTTAAAATAGGTAAATTCGAAGAGGAAAAGCCCCTTCTGGCTCGCGCCTCTCTTCATGCTAGCTCCCTTGACTTTATTCATCCTATCACCGCCCAAGCGATGCATTTTGAGGCTGAATTACCAAAAGATATGAAAGCCACCATCCATCAACTAAAAAAAATCTATCACAAATAATATCACTTAAAGCATTATCTTTATATATATTTGTCTGATAATGCGCTATTTATGTTTAGATATGCTGTAGTTATTGTTTTCGCTATTTTATGGGCTTGTTCGGATCAAGAACCAGTTTTGCCCACCGATACACAGGAAACGTCTTTATTTCCTTTGACAGAAGGTCTTGTCAAGGAGTATCGTGTGATGGAGATTAGTTTTTTGCAAGGCGGACGTTTACGAGATACATCCAGCTATCATTTGCGTACAGTCATAAGTGAAAAGTACAATGACACAGAAGGGAATCCTGTATTTTTAATCGATAGATTCACTAAAAAGAATGAAGCCGGGACATGGGTATTGAGTGGAAATTGGACAGCAACATTGAACAATAATGAACTCGTCGAAACGCTAGACAACATCCCTTTGCTTAAAATGAAATTTCCCTTGCGTGAAAATGTAAGTTGGAATCCTTTGCAGTATTATGACGGACGGGGTACTATAAAAATAGCTGGAGAGACTTTAGACTATTTTAAAAATTGGACGGCCAAGGTTGTCGATAAAAATGGTACCTGGGAAAACTATACAAATGTCACGACGATAGAATTGGTCAATTTTGAAAATCGCTTAGAACGCAGATGGTTTGTTGAAAAATACGCCAATGATCTTGGGTTGATTTATCGAGAAATATTAATGGTTGACACTCAATGCTTCGACAATTGCGAGCAAACTACTTGGATTGATAAGGCCGAAAAGGGACATTACATTATCCAAACTCTTTTGCCATGAGCCGCAAACAAATGCTACATGAAAAGGAATTTATCGCCATAGGATTTATCCGAAAAGCCTTAGGATTTAAAGGTCAAATAACGGTAGAAATTGAAGATCCCTTTCAGCCTGATTTCGAAAAGCAGACATTTGTTTTTTTAGAAATAGACGGCTATAAGATTCCCTTTAAAATTGAAGATAGTGGGTATCATAAAGGAACTTGGGTCAAATTAAAATCTATAGATACACCAGAGGCTTTATCAAAGATCAAGAATAAGGGCTTATACCTACTGAAGGAAGATTTACAATTTGCAAAAAAACAGATCGTTAAAAGCGAATTACTTGGCGGCCTAGCAGGAATGAAGATATATGACGAAACTTCAGGTCTGACAGGTATAATAGACCGCATTGAACAGTACCCTCAGCAATTGATGGCCGTTATAATTATAGAAGATAATGAATTCCTAGTGCCTTTAGTAGATGCATTTATTAAAGAAATTGATGAAATGAATGACATCATTTTATTATCTCTACCCGAAGGTCTATTGTAATGTATCAGGATAGATATCTATTATAATGAGCGTTTTTTAGAAAGAGCTTAAGGGCCTAATGTCTTAGTGATTAGACGGTACCAATCAAAATTCCTCTATTAAACGAACAAAACACTTTATACAATTGACCATCAAGAATATGAACCATACGCTTTATGGCTTGCCATATTAGGTTTCCATTATATCATGGATCCCACGATACTTGCTGTCAACATTGTTGCCACCGTGCCCCCCAATAAGGCATAAAATCCCAACTTCGTCAGGATGGGTCTCGTCTCGGGTGCTATTGCGCTTATACCTCCGATCTGTATACCGATAGAGGCGAAATTAGCAAAGCCACAAAGGGCATAAGTAGCTAGAAGCGTTGCTCGATGCGAGAGCATTCCCTCAGACTGCATTTCGCCCAAAGATGCGTAGGCCACAAATTCATTTAAAATCGTCTTTTCGCCTAATAATTGTCCTACATAGAGTACCTCATCAGATGCGACACCTATTATCCATGCCAATGGAGCGAACAGATAACCTAGAAAAAATTGCATCGATAGTTTATCAAACTTACCACCCGTCATGGCAATGATGTCATTGTTGATCGAAAGGGAGTCACCTATAATACCAAGAAGGTTATTGATAAGATAAATCAATGCCATAAAAGATAGTAGCATGGCTCCTACATTGACAGCCAGCTTCACACCATCTGTAGTGCCCCGTGCTAGCGCATCTAAAAAATTGTCGCCTATTTGATCTTTCGGAATATGGATATCTTGATCAACTATACGATTGGGATCTTCAGGTACCAAGACCTTAGCTATCAACAATGCTGCAGGAGCAGATATCAAGGAGGCTACCAAAAGGTGCATGCCAAATTCTTGCTTAGCTTCAAACGAATCACCGCCCAACATACTGATATACGCGCCAAAGACACTACCAGCAATCGTAGCCATACCGCCCGTCATGATACTCATTAATTCTGAGCGCGACATGCGATTGAGATATGGCTTAATGACTAATGGCGCCTCTGTTTGTCCGACAAAAATATTTGCTGCTGCTGACAGGGATTCGGCTCCCGTAAGCTTCATCGTCTTGTTCATCACCCATGCGAAAACGAATACCACCTTCTGCAATATTCCGAAGTAATAGAATATGCTGGTAATGGCACTAAAAAAGACAATGATCGGTAATACCGAAAAAACAAAACCAAATGGACTACCCACCTTACCGAGCTCACCAAATAAGAAGACAGCGGACTCCTGGGCTGCAGAGATAATTATCAGGAACAGGCCCACGACAGATTTGAAGAAACCTGTAAAGGCCGGAATCTTTATTACAAGCAACGCAAGAATAATTTGTATCAAAAGGCCACTCACTACAAGTCGCCAATTTATATGCTTGCGATTTTTACTAAAAAGGACACAAATCCCTATTAGAATGGCCGTACCAATGATCGATCTGAGTATATTTACTAACATTGCGAAAAAATAGAGCTTTTATTGAATATGACAAGCAGCTCACGATATATTGTTGGAATAAGTGGTAGAAGCGGCAGCGGCAAAACGACCTTCGTAAGGCGAGTAAAAGATCGATATCCTGATTTGATTACTTTGCATACGATGGACAATTACTATCGCCCCATTGAAGATCAGATCAAGGATGAAGAAGGATTTATCAATTTTGACCTTCCTAGCAGTTTTTATCGAGAGCGATTTTATGACCATTTGGTCGCGCTCAAGAAGGGCGAAGATGTACAATTGATTGAGTATGATTATACAAAATCAGGCAGCAATAAGTCTATCCTGGTGCCATCAAAGCCCATTATTTTAGTAGAGGGTCTGTTTATTTTTCATTATGAAGAGGTCAGTAATTTGTTGGACTACAAAGTTATGGTGACCACTACCAAGGATACTTGTTATCATCGACGTCTCTACCGCGATCAGAACGAACGAAATTATCTGCAACCTGAGATAAATTATCGGTACCACCGACATGCCGAGCCGGCCTTTCAATCTTTCATTTTGCCGCATTGGGATGATTGCGACCTGATAGTAGATAATACAGATGAAATGTCTGACGGCATAGCAGCTTTAGAGAAGTTGGTAGATTTCAAAAGCTGAGACGACCCAGTGTATGAATAATCCCCGACTATGGACGATTCATTGGCACTACCACGGGCCAGCCAAGAAATTGTTCTTCACTAGTTTTACTTACATCAGCATAGCGCGGCCAGCACTCAAAGATTACTTGATCTAACGTCCTGTCAAATCGTATCAGACCGTAACCTGCCGCTGATGACTTACTATCAGGGTTGGCATAGGCGTGCATCGTAATCTTATTGCCAAAGCCATCCAAATAGCGACCATTCCATGGTAATTTTCCATTGCTCGCGTCGCCACCCTTATCGTCTTCAGGCCACCACCAGCGGCTATAATAATTATTGACAATAGCTGGAACGACAAAGGCCCAAGGCCCATCTTCGAAATTATCAATACCGTGATGAATAACGGTCGGAATATGCTGATCACCACCAATATGAATGGCGTTGGCAGCCTTTATAAGACGAAGGGCATTGTTGCGCCCCGTTTGCGGCCATCCGTTGCTATCTAGATCTGCATGAAGTCGATTATCCAATGAGCCATGTATGTGCGCACCCCCACAAAATCCTGTTTGTGACAATACAACCTTGAATGAAATGCCATCTTGTTGGCTTGACCAATCCTTTAAAAAATCTAATTGCCGCTGCCCTAATAATACTAATCCTTCTACATCAATCGATGCAGGGTCGTAATCGGGATTTCGTATATGGTCTGGTCTTGGCCCTTGTTGGGGAATTTTGCCTGAAGGTCCAGATTTAAATTTTCGATCTTCAATAATCGCAAAATCTACATTACCCCATAACAGACGGCTAAAATACACCCCAATTCCCTGACCAATAGGCGCAGGATCATATGGGTCAGGCAAGTGCGCAGTTTGGCATCGCTCGACCATTTTGACATATTCATGGTGATAAAAGTAGCCGCCGTCATGTCCTGCAGAGCTTGATGCAATCTTTCCACTCTCACCCCAAATATTGCCTTGTCCAATGTCATGATCATCGGGTATTGTGACACAAGGTCGTTGTCTAAATATATCGCGAAACTGCATTCCCCATTTTAGCCACGCAGCTGTATGCTCGGTATGATCATAGGACTGATCACCCGCAAAAAAAATTAAATCTGGATCCTGATGATTGATATTTCGCACATATTCTATCCGGTCGCCTCTATCTTGATTACTGTTGCAAGATAGCGCGGCAATGGAAACTATATCCTTCTCTCTCGGATTTCGACGAATTAGCCCTTCAAACGAGGCATGCATGCCATGTCGCAATCGATATGGAACATCCAAACGGTCATCCCATGACTCTATTCGAAATAAAGCAGACCAGCCCAGGTCATTGACATTTTGCTGTTGAACTTGTTGCCATCGTCCATTACGGTAGAGTTCAAGCCGAATGACTCTCGTCTCTTCTGGATATAAAGGAAAAAGCTGAGCCGATAATTTTAAAATATTGTCAGAAATGGTGTAAAGGCCAAAGGCTACGACCGAATCGCGATCCACTTTTATATTAATAATGGGACTTGTCCCCCTATTCCACCAATCGTTAGTGGCTAATGTATCAAGACCAACAAAAGGGGCTATCGTCAACGGCTGCATCACCGCATTGGGCTTACGTGATGAAGCGCAGGACATTAGCACAAACAAAAAAAATATCATCTGAACTCGCATACTACTATGTTTAAATACAAAACGAACCTTTCAAAGATACACATTTAGAAATCAACTCATGCCAGCGACAGACAGCTAAACCATAACAAACTGCTAACGACAACATCCATTTTACCGAAATTCTGGAAGCTAGCCATTACTAGAGGTGCGAAGAACCAGTAATTCAAGCAAACTACGCCACAATTATAAAAAATTGGAGCCTTCATGAAAATCCGCGCAACATGATTATATTACTTTCGAAAAACAATTATACTCAGCATAAAGACAAAACCCTTCTAGAGCGCATTTCAATTATTTTAATACGGGAACAACCTAAAGAAATAGCTGAAAAGTGAAAAAAAAATGATCATTCTTCTTCAAGGCAGAGAAGCTCTTACAGATTCATTTCCTGATTATAAAAGCATTGTACCATGAATGTAAAATTTTAGTCAAAAAAGATAAATAAAAAAGCTAAAAGACATAAAAAACATAAATCACGGCATATTTATATCGTGTCGAGATCAGCTTGATAATCTATCCAGAGTTTGGGACGATACTGCTGGATTGACTTGTATGACCTATTACGTTTGCGCGTCTAAAAAATGGGTGAAAAGCGAAATTTCTCAATAGGATCGTTACGATTACCAGAGAATTATCGTTCATTGCAGTGGACATAGCAAACAGAGAAAGATTTTAAAAGTATCAATAACAATATGAATTATGAAAAAATATTTCTGACTGATTCAAGTTTATACTTTATTTCCAATATTAATTATTGACACTTCATCTAACGGACAAACTAAGAAATAATTACCAGAAGAAAACGTAAGTGAATCCCAAATACTATCTGCTAATCCACTAAAATTCATAAAAATCAAGAGTTTAAATAAAGGCGACAATGTTCATTGTAGCCTACACGACAAATCAAGTGATCTTTGGTTCGGCACGACGTAGGATGGCACTTATAAATATAACTGAAATTTGTTCACGCAATTCACAATGACCAATGGACTGAGCAGCAATACGATATGGTATATTTTGGAAGATAATTCTAGAAAATTTTAGATAGGGACATCAAAATCAGGTTTGTACCTTTACAACGGCAAGACATGCACTTCATTTTCGGAATAAACTCAAATGAATAACGCACTTAGAATAGAAGCAACGTACTGCTAACAAAATGGTTATGAAAAGGGGGCTGATGCAAGTAATTGAATAGCAAAATATTAATTCATATTTGTACCAGCGGACACAATACTTTGAAGCATTGAAAATTACTCAAATTTGTTTCAAAACCTTAGCACCCGTAGAGGGTTGACAGATTCCTACCCTCCCCTACTTCAAAAATATTTGTACATTTAGGGGTAATCTGAAATAGTACGCTTGTATATGAAAAGACTTTTTGTAATTTTTTGCATCTTACTTGCCTCGTGTGCAAACAGAGGCAGCAACAGCACGACTATAAAAGAGTCGAATAAAGTGCTGCACGACAAACACGTGCACATTATGAGTCGACAATTAATTGCATTATGGAAAAATATTAGCATTCCATTTACCAGAGCGGACAGTTATTATTCAGACATTGATACAATTTTAAATGCCACAAATGCACAATCCATATCATTGATTTCTATGGCATATGTATATTCATCGGAGGAATTCGGAGGCGACATGAAAAACGTAGAAGAAAATATCAAAAGTGAAAATAATTATCTTGCTACTGCCAAATTGAAATACCCTAATAAAGTCAAAGCATACTATGGTATTGACCCATTGCAGGAATTTGCACTCGCAGAGATAAAAAGATGTCATACTGAATTGAACCTTGACGGCATAAAGTTGCACCATAATGCTTCGCGAGTTTATCTATCTGAAGCGGTACATTTAAGAAAAATTAGAGCTGTTTTTCAATACGCATCAAACAACCAAATACCAATATTGATGCACTTTGACAACTCACATCCGAAATTTGGAAAATCAGACGTGAAAATACTTGCTGATTCCGTTCTAGCAGAATTAGAATATGTAAATCTGCAAATAGCTCATTTTGGAACGTCAGGTGGGTTTAATAAAAAAACAAAAGAGATACTTGCTGCCTTTATCGAACTACTACAATCTGATCACCCGATTTCAAAACATACTATCACATTTGACATATCCGCGGTTTGTTTAGACAAAGATGCAGACGGCATTTCCAAGCTCACACAAAAAGACTTTGATGAATTAGCAGAATACTCGAGAAAGCTTGGCTTTGACCGAATAGTATTTGGGACGGACTACCCGCTGTACAGAAGTGATGAATATCTAAGTTTGCTGATTATGAAAATGAAACTCACAGAGGATGAAGTAACTAACCTGCTGAGGGACAAAAACGCACTATAATCCAATAAACAAAGTCACAATAAACTAAAGTAGAGGTGATGCGCCTCTTACATTTATCCCTTCATTTGTGAGGATTACCGAACGTGCATCGAATACGATAAACGCTGTTGTATGCGTTCATACATTCCTCTTTATCGAGTAAAATCCGTCATTTTTAGCTTAAAATTATTGATTTTGGGCTTCATCATCGCCTCATACCCATCCCTAATCCACCAAAAGTACCGGCTTCACAACACTTTGCAGGTCATTGGTCAATTGGAGATAGTAGACACCACTTGGGCCAAATTCTTCGCGATATATCATCTTTGAGCTCATAGTAGGTGCGAGTTCATATGATCGTACCAATTGTCCAGTCAAATTAATAATGTTGAGTCGATGTACTGAGCTCGTAGGAGGGATTGTCCAATATACCCATAATGTCTGGCTAAAAGGATTGGGACTCATCTCGATATTCATTGCTTCGATCGATTCGCTGGAGCTTCGAGGGCTACCTTGTGCAGATGTGGTGCACTTTATTTTCCAATGTACTTGACAGAACGATTGGTTATCAGTATCATCTCTTGCTACGATGGTCAAGTTCAATACAGTATCTCCATCAATACAATCTGCAAACCACTTATCGACAATTGTATTTTCCTGGGTCAAAAAGCCAACGGTTTGGAGACCACAATTATCTGACACGGATTTTATCACTTGCGATAGTTTCAAAAAAGCATGTTCAGACTCATTCTCTATAGTCGTAGTGATATCTTGAATACAGATCAATTCAGGTTGATGCAAATCGACAATGGCATAAAGCTGACTGTCTCGGCTTATGCCCCCACATCTATCCGTAAAAGTATAGTGCACGGTATAGAAACCGATGGGCAATGATGGTGTCCATACCTCAAATTTTTGATCATACTTGGCAATTATTTTTTTGTCAAACAACAGCTCAAGGTCTCGATCAATAACTTGAATGATAACATCTGCTTCTTCACCCCGGCACTTACCATTGTGACGAATGACATTTGATACTTGCATAGGTGCAGAGCACTTATCTTTGTCTAATATGATGGATCTATTCGTGTTTACCATTAAACTAGGTAGCACAGTGTCTTTGAAAAGTAAAACTTGATTAAACCGATAATAGCCGTCTTGAAAAGTCGCAGGACTTATTTCAAAATACTGACTATGATTCGAATAATCGACGATTAAGTCATAATAATCCTCCTCTACACGAGCATTAGGATCAAATTTACACCAATCAACCACTGTCCATTGCCGGATTATCTTGGCACAGCCATTGACGACAAATTCTATATCTTCATGACTTATGCCATAGGTGGAGCAAAATAAGTCTGTTCTAACAGGTATGTCTACGACATCATTTTCACACAAGAGTGGTTGATTCATTGGCACCCCATATCTAAGAGAGTCATAAGGATATTTCAAAAGCCATTCCCTCGAACTCGCCTCATAAGTAGTGTCGTTTTGATCGTATCGCACTTTAATATTCGCTGAATGCGGAGAAGGGGTTCGCGCCTCATTGTCAACATATATGGAGCCATCTCTATGGAGTGGAAATCGAACCCTAAGACTCCTATCTGGGCGATCTCTCTCCAGGTATATTCTTTGAATGCAACTGACCCCGGATTGTCGTTCGGTCCATTTTCGATACACCGTCGTCACCAAACAAGAACTGCGATTATCTATAGAGTCGATATAGCTCAATTCAGGAACAAAACACGATAAAGCATCTACATCAGGATATCCTATATTGGCTGGATCAAATGCTGTACCGCAAGGAAGGGTCACATCTTTACAATACAATACAGGTAAGTGGGTCTCGCGTATTTGAACACGCAAAGTGCATCTCGAAGAGTTGCCTGCATTATCAAAATATTGTACGACCACAGGAATATCCTTTCCAATATCTTCACAACAAAACTCCAAACTATCGGTCGCAACAAACTTGAGCGGTATACCTGCACAATTAAATTTGTTATCCAATCTTCTCGCTAAGAGCAAAATGATTTCTCCACATTCATCTGAAGTGCCATTATCAAAAATGCTTACAGGCAATTTAGCGCGACCATCCACCCATGGATTCAAAGTAGATACCAAGATATCTCTACAAAAAGCGATGGGTGGAGCTAAATCCCTGACTTGCAAATTGGCCATTCTGGTGGAGATATTACCACAGAGATCCTCGACGGTAATCGTAAGAGTCATAAACCCAACTCGCTCGACTATTAAACTATCGCCTATCAATACGCTTTCATCAGGCAACTGATAAGTAACTTTCAAGTCAGATAAAGGCGTACAATTATCACTTATCTCAAATATTTCGCTTATTCTAAAGAGCGCGACACAATTTGAATTGTATTGAGCCACACTTCTGTAAATGGGCAGTTGACTACTTTCCCCGGCAACAGGACGTAAAATAATAGTTGGACGTTCATCATCTACAAAACTTATTTTTTGACGACGCTCCAATAAAGCTAATCCGCAGGCTGATTTTAGGCGCCATTCCAGTAATACATCCCCTATCCCTGTGCACGTTAGTGATGAACCTAACGTATCCAATTCAATTATCCAATCACAGGTAGAAGACTTATCCAACAGGGCTACGCGACTGCCGCGACGATTGATATAATAAGGTGACAATTCTTGTGTCGTCAAAAGTTGGGCATCGCAGCTACGAATTACCGTATCGACACCAAAACGTATCTCTGAGCCAAGTAAAGGAATAAGTGCGTAACGCTGAATACACATTGTGTCCGCACCATACTCATTATCATACAACCAATATTTTGTCATAACCGTACTATCACAATCGCCAGTGCGGCTTTCCTCGATTAATCGCAGAGGCAATACGTCACCAGTACATATATCTTCGATTATGGGCGTGGAGATACTTAGCGAATCGAGGCAAAAGAATACGCACGTATCTTGAATTTCCCCGTTAGTTCCTATCGGACAATCACAAGTCACCACAACAGGCGTTATCCTTCTTTCTAAATGTACTGTCCCCCAGCAGGTAGACCCATCACAAATATTCGTCACTTTATAGGTCAATGATTGTGCATCATCCACTATCGGCGCTGAGCCATCGATGAATTGACTTCTTGCATCAAATAATTCTATTTGAAAAAACTCTGATAATGATTGATCAAGTAACACATCACGAGCACTTAAGGTAACCCGGCAATCCTCGCCAACGACAGCATTGACTTCGCCACGGCAGGCTACGCTGCTCAAACTTGGATTGACCGCTAGCAATACGCTCGCGGGTGAACCTACACATCCTTCTACGATTGGCGTATACCAAACTCTTTGTCTATCTTGGTCAACGCCAAAAGAAATAATCAAAAATGGCCCTGTCGCATAAACGATATCACTGCTGTCGG
>CAZTSI010000026.1:0-25096 GCA_964616755.1 uncultured Saprospiraceae bacterium
GCACCTTGACCACTTAATCGTGTATCAGAATGAGTCACAATCACATTTTCACAATCTACACCAACGAGAATGGGTTGGCTATTGGCTATATCTTCGGGCTCAGTGCCATTCAGGCAAGAGGTGAGATTGATGGGAGTTCTAGGTGGGGTGACCGTAACTTGTGTCTGGTTGGCGAATTGAACTAACTGGTTACAACTGGCCATGGTACCATTGTTGTCCATCGCCGTCCAAGTAACCGTTACTTGGCCTTCGCCGCAACTGGATATACTGAAGGAAGGAATACGCACATCGAGTGATTTCATGCCACATATATAGGTGACCATTGGTATTCTTTTAAATAATTCGGCTTGTAGTTGGCTCGTATCAAAATTGCAATTCAGCTCCAATGTAGGCGGGCATACAAGGCTCACGGGTCGTTTATCTTGAACATAAACATCGACTACACAATCGCTAAACAAGCCTGCCGCATCATATACGCGCAAGACTACTTTGATCGGATTATTGACAATATCAGAACAACAAAAGTGTACACGATCTCCAAAATTTCTATCGGCTGCCTGTCCTGGGCAATTTGAATTAAATCTTCGCACTTCTTTTCGGACGACACCGCAATTATCATAACTATGATCATCAAAAGATTCAGCCATCACTTGAGTGACTCCGTCGGTATTAAGGGAAACAGTTGTAGTTCCTTCACAAACGGCGCTTGGCGATAATGGATCATTAATTCTTGCCACAGCAGAGGTGTCTCTAGAAATATTTCCACAACCATCATTGGCGACAAATATTACTCTAAAATCTTGCCCGATAGGTACGTCTAATAGATCCCATATGGCTTGTCCTCGACTAGGAGCATTTGGCTCAGAGAATATGCTGTTAACCTTGGCCGTAAAAAGGCGTCCGAATAGACGTCCGTTATCATCGGCAAGTTGATAAAAAGCTTGTAGAGTTGTATTGGCAAGATTGCAATCCACAATAATGGGATTGGGAATATTAGTTATCGTGGCGGTACAACTTGTTTTATTTGCCTGAACCCTATCAGCGGGAATAGAAAAACTGCTAAAGTCGATACTCGGTGCCGTCAAGTCTTCGATCTTGATAACTTGATTTACTATCGTATCTTTTGGAAGACATAGATCTCTTACTGTCCATCGTCTGAGTATTTTTCGCGACTTGCCACATACGGGCACTGTTACATCTACATGGGTCACTTCAAAATGATCACAAGTTCTAATTTGAGGCTCTCCTAATTTTGCAATAGACAAGTCCCCTTCATTTATACAATCGATGATCGTATCTCTTGGAAATATGATATCTCTCAACCTTGCTCGTTTGATGTAAATCTTTTGAGTTTTTTCTGCGCGATTGCCCGCCTGGTCTTGAACTGCCCATACCCTGTCAATGATTCGAATGGTATCTCTACAAGGCGGAAATTCTGTATTAACAAAATCTTGATAGCCTAAACTGTCTGGTTTGAAGCAACCATTGTCTGAAAAGGTGACTGATCGCACGAGTGCATTGGGTGCCAAATCAAAAGGAAATACGAAGCATGAGACCATAGTGTCACAAGGTGTTACCTCCAATTTGGGGGGAACCTTATCTTCAACAATAATATTACCCCAACAAAATATTCCGCTTGCTCTGCAATACACTCTTACTTCAAGTTTCTGTCGACCGTAATCTTCACGAATGATATTGTTTAGAATAAGATTACCACTCGGATCTCTAACCTCCACTCGATAAAAAGAGTCATTCACAGGGTTTTCTAATATCACATCAGGAGTAATTACTGCCGTACATGTCGTGTCTAAAGAGACGTAAACTAGATTATTGCACGCCATTGTTCTATTTGAGCACTGCGCGACGGTCTTTTGCACAGCGAATCCCATGAAGAGAGCCACTAACAAACCTGAGCGCATGACAACATTCGAACTAATATTTTTAATAGTATTCATCGATTTTTGGATTAGTCTATAATTACTGATATTTCTTAAAGTGCTTTTCATGATTCGTGCTTAATCGATTAGAATCATTTTTTTGCTCTGTATTTCATTGCCTGTCATGACTTGGTAGACATACATCCCTGTACCAGGCAATTTAGAAGCATCAACCACCATTTTTTGCCATCCTTTGTTATATATTTCTTTCGAGTCTATGATCACTTTGCCTGTCAGATCATGCACGGTTATACTTACCTTACCCTCTTTGGGTACATAGAAAGATATTTCGGTAGATCCTTTAAATGGATTTGGAGTATTTTGAGCAACTACTAGGCCGCCTTCTACTGCTGTCTGGATCTTGCTAAAGACGATTTCATTGACTTGTATATCAAATCCTTCAGAAGTATATAACTCTGGACGAAGATCTTGATCTACCAAGCGAATGGCTTCTGAAAGCTCCATCTTAGGATCCAGGACAATAGCTTCGATTTGCAGCATTGGCAACACATCTGTCAGCTTAATCGCTTCTTGTTCATTCCAACTGATCAAAACTCTGCCTCGGTCAGGATCAATGATGAGTTTTTCGGAGTCTAAGACCTCATCTAAGGCCTTCACACGTGTGATTTGCACCTTAATTGGATCATACGATAGCTCCATCTGCACTCCAAACACTTCCTCTTGTACGCTTGCAGGTGTCAAGGAAAGTATAGCTCTGTCCCCTTCGCGTGATACATCGCTAATGTTCATTTTTGCCACAGATCTTGCTTTGCCCAGTGCTACTGACAACAACTGTACATTATTGTTGACGTCTCCCATCTTGACAGCAATGAAGTTAGCATTGTCCATCTTGTTGTTCAATCTGTCAATGTTGATTGACTGCAGATATGGGAATGGGTTGTCTGGATTTTGGAATTTCTGTTCTTCATCCACAAATGTCCATGATCGTTTTACAGGTAGATCTTCTGAAATTCCCAAGAGTAGTTTTCGTAGGTGGATGATGTCGATAGTCGAGACATGATTCGAACCATCTACGTCAGCCGCGATGAGTTTGTACGGACTATCAAGTTTTCTTAATCCGAGCAAGTGGCGCTGAATCAATATGATATCTAGTGTACTCACACCATTCATATAGTCACCCGTGCGCTTAGCTGTTATTTCATAAGCCCGGTTCATTGGCACTTTACCAAAGGCAAAGCTTCCTTGCAATGGTGTCATAGCCGTCTGAAGGGCACTAGCTCCTTTCTCCACAATTGTTACCGCTACGTTGTCTACGGTATAGTCTTGTTCTGTATAAACAGCCCCTGCAATAGAGGTCGCAATAATGTTCGCCGGACAGGCAGTGCCTGCATTCACGCGCAACTGAACGTTGCAAGTACTGGCATTCCCCAACAAATCGAGCACGAATATAGTTAGATTGAATACTCTTGTCGCTTGACCTTCAAGCATTGCGCATTCGAAGATCAATTCTTGTTGCCCATTCACGGCATTAAATCGATAGATAAAGCTAGATGGATCACTACAATTGTCTGAGGCGTTAGCAATGAATTCATTAGGAGTTAGTCTCACACGTCCATCGCTACCAATAGATCGTTCGATATCCCTACAAGTTATGCTAGGCCCTCTCGTATCTACCACCTCAAGCGTTTTTGTACATTCGTCAAGATTACCGCAAGGATCTTCGACGATCCAGTTGATCGTATAAATACCTATGCCTAGATTCGTATTAATTCTGTTTGACTTACCAGTCAAGACGATGGTATTATCGAAATCAAGAATTTCGTACGTCCATTCTAGCTCTTCAGGATCATGACAGTCCATGGCCGCTGCTCTCGTTGAAATGAAGGCCGAGCAAGAAGAAGAATTAGACACCTCAAAACGTTCAGACTCGCAACCCGCGATAATATTTGGTGCTTGATTATCAACTAGTTTTAACACTTGAACATGTGTATAAATACCCGCAGACGGGTTATTTGGTCTTGTTTGACACCAGTCCATTACTGTCCAAGTACGTAGTATTTTAGCGCAGAAGCCTTCTACATTGCGGAAGATCAAATCTTGATAACTCACCGTTAGACTACTACATGTGAAATTGGTCGGTAGGTTGACCCTATTTATTACAGGCAAGTTTTCAGGAAGAGAACCTGAGCCTGGGCAACCCGCTCCTTCATAATCTATTGGCCACAGTGTTAAAACATTTGCCGGATTGAATATTTCCCCAGGGAATCCAATCGTGACCGTCTGTGTGTGTGACTCACTATTTCCAAAATCATCAGTAATCGCCCAACGGCGGATAATTCGACCTACACCACAACTGTTTGTGTCCACTTGCGCAGTATAGGAGTCTGGAGGCATTGGTAAGCCGCAAACGCTTGTCAAGAACGTGACCGCGCTTCCGTCATTTGTGAGGTATGGAGTAATATCTTCTACACAAGAGATAGTTAGATCCTGTCCTTGAGGGGTCACCACCTTGTTGATTCGGCTGTTGTCTTGTACTCTTACGCTGACCATACATGAATTGGTGTTACCAGACCTATCTGTGACTGTCAATGAGACTAATACTGATCCAGACATAGCATCACTACAACAGAACTTGACATATTCTCTGCAGAGTGAATCTCGATGGATCATTTGTACATTGTTGAGGATGATAATTTCATTCTCATAGGCATCTTTGCAGCTAATGGCCGCATTAAATTGAGCATATGGAACAAGTTTATCTCTGTTGGTATCAAGACTATCAAAGGCATTAAGATCTGGCATCTTGGTAACGCAGACACTCTTTATCGCACAGTTATCCCAACTCTTATCATCAAAAGCATGATAATCAGCTATTGCCCAGCCATTCGCCCCAATAGAGATTACTGTATTCTCATCACAAATCGGAATTGGCTTTATATTATCCACAATACTTATGGTTCGAGTTACCTCTCTTTCGCTCGTTTTATCACAAGCATCTTTAGCGTCAACTGCTATTAATATTTGTGTCACACTTTCATCAAATACCAGTCCGGTGTAAATACCATCCGTAATGGTATAAAGAAGTTTGCCAAATCGATCCTTTTCAAAAATTCTTACCCGTCGACTCACTACCTCACTGCAACGATCCGAAATGACAATGGCATTCGTCAGATCTACCACCCCTGTACAGCTATGATCACTCGCCATAATATTTATATTGCCGGTAGATAAGGTAATTACCGGACCTTCTCTATCGAGTACATCAATCGTCTGAGTATGAATCTTCACATCACCGGTACACCAATCTAATATGGTCCATGTACGCACAATCCTGTACGATTGCTCGCCGCAGAAGTTCGTACGAACATCTGAGAAGGTTGCATCTATATTAAAGCAAAACTGACCACTCAATATGTTGAGTCTTCCTGTCACACTTGGTGTCGGATAAGGTATTCCGCATTCAAATCCATCTGCACCAATAAAATTCTTTAAGTTGGATAAGTCTAGATCATCGATCGTTAGACGTTTCACTAGGATAGTGTCTGTACAAATGCTTTGAAGTCCAGCGATATTTTCCATCGTCCATCTTCGATAAATGATTGCACCAAACATTCCTTGGCAAATATTGGATACTAAACTATCTCGGAAAGTTAACGTAGCTGTTCCACATTTTTCAAATCCCGTCACAGCGTACATTCCTGAGTTAGTGCCTCCAATACTACTCACTACAGAATTAGCAGGAACCGGAAACCCTTGTCTTCTTAATGGCCCAAAGTTTAAGGCCGTAGGCAATATATTGCTATTACAATCCACGGTATCTCGCCCACAGATAAGCGCTGGTATCGTTTTGTCTTCTAGAGTCAAATATCCCCAACAAGATTGCCCTGAACATTCGTGAAGTATCGAATATTTAAGTTTTTTACCGATAAAGCTAATGTCAATCATACCTTGGGATAATTCCTGGCCTGTCTCCTCATCAAAAATGGTAATCTCATATTGTTCGTCTGGAATCAATGGATTTGGATTTTCTAACACCATATCAGGCGTTAGCACAACCCTACAATTGTCATCCAGAGTGACATTTAAATCATTATTACAATTCATCTGAACTGCTGTTGCGGTGTTGATGATGGTAGTGGTGATTGTATCCGTAAAAACACACCCCCCCCTTGTAACACCTCTAACTGTAATAAAGTATGATCCGGTAGTTTTCCAATCAACTACAACTTCTCTCGTGCCTTGACCGCTAATAATACGGGCACTATCAAGAGAACCTGCATAAGGCCGTACACCCCAGCGGATTGAATCAATATCATTCATATTGATGTTGACAAAGTATCTATCTGTCGTATTAATACAAGTATTTAAATCACCTTGAATTTCAGGATTTGGGTTGCCATTCACTCTAAGAGTATATGATGCAAATACCACACAACCATCCACAGTATAGCCAAAAGCCGTCACAGTGTAAAGTCCAGCATTGACCCATGTCGGGCTTGTAGCACCTGATGTGTCTATAGTTTGTGTAAGCGTATTTCCACCTGACAAAGTATCACCTGGACTTACTACCCAATTAATAGTAGCAATGTCCGTGACCAAAGATGAGTCTAAAAGATTGCGCAATGAAATATTGACCGGATCTCCTTGACATACATTAGCCGCTCCACTAAGAAAAAATTGGTTATTTCTGATGGGCACGAGATATTGAGCTTCAACTCTACAACCGTCATCCGTCATTCCCCTGAATCGTATTGTATCTACGAAAATTGGAGCTCTACCCAAAAATGTGTTAAATCGTACCGTCAAGGAATCCGTGCGCTGTCCATTCAGTATGGTACCGTGCGATACTGTCCAGATGGTGCTGTCCATTATCAAGTCATCTACATAACTACTATCAAAATTCAGTATGACAAAACCTGCTTGATCACCTCTGCACACCATGTCTGGCCCATCTATAAAGAATCCGCCGTCGCGCACAAGCACATCTGCACTAGCTATAATTGGGCAATCACATACACTGTTAGTACCATCTATAAATAAACTATATTTACCTTGCTTCATCCAAACAACTCGGATCGAATCTCCTCGTCCACCAGGAATCAAGATACCTGCTGTTATGTCTGAAATTGCCCATCCTATGCCTTCTGGACCTATACTATCGACAGCTAATCCATCCCATCCCTGACGCAAAAAGTACAATGTTGTATCGCCAAGGCATATTTGTCGATCACCAAGTATATTGTATGCTGTATCCTTGACAGTGACGGTAAAAACCTCATTGATATCACAACCAAGTGGACCAAATTCACCAATTATCTCATGTCTAAAACGACCAGCCGACGGATACCGATAAGTCCCTTGAAGCATTGTACCACTATTGGTTAATGTCGGTGTTAAAAAAGCACCCGTGCTTAGGTTAGTTATCGTCCATCTAAATGTCGATGCATTGATAAGGGCTGTCTCCACCGATAAAACGTAATCAACACTATCGGTTGAAAGACAAGTGGTATCTAACAATGCTAAATCAATGATAAAGGCATCATCTGTCAAAACCACCTCTTTTTCGACCGTGAATTCGCATTGACCACTCACGATACCCATCGCTCTCACTACAAACGTATCCGCAACATTAGGGAAAGTAACCCGAAGGGTATCTTTGCTCACCACGGTAAGATTAGAAGGTAAAACTGGTGCACCATTACTCTTTTGAATCACAGTCCAAGTCACATCAGATGAGATGATGTTGCTCGGTATACCCAGTATAAACTGTGTGCTTCCGCCGGCACAGATTGCATCTAAACTATGAATGACTTGCTGGCCATCCCCAATCACATTCACTCTGATTGTATCGGTGATCGTACATCCGTGTGAAGTCGATGATGCCACAATGTAATAAGGCTGATTTGAGCCAAATGTTCCTTGCTGAAATTCATGAATAAGGGTGTCATTCATGTCCAGATCTGTGAGCTCCTCTGTGAGAGGAACAGCTTTATCAGGCGATCCAATGAATATCTGCCATGTCACTATATCTCCTGGGCCTAAGACATCCATGCTGTCTTTAGATTGCACGAAAACAAACTGCGCAGGATAGCCCATACATGCCGTAGTATCCCCTATTATGGCGAAGCTCGTGTCGATCACACTCACATCAAATGTATCTCTCAATGTGCAACCCAGCGTCGTCATACCTGCTACCACTACTTGGTAAATACCTCCCCCTTGCCAGACGACAGTGAGTGAATCCATACCGATCTGCGTCGCATCCGCTACGGGTACATCGGAGATAATAGACCAATTGAGATTGGTAAAGGTGGCTATACTTCCGTCTTGATAAAATGCTTTGTATTCACCAAGCATACCGGCACAGATGAGCGTATCACCGGCGATCATAATGCCCGTGCCTTTCACATCAACTATTACTGTATCGGTAACATTGCAGCCGTTCAGCGTGCGTCCAGAAACAATAATGGTATCTAATCCTGCCACAGGGAAGAAAATATTTACACTATCGCGTCGAGGATTAAGCGAAGTTATGATGGAGGTGTTTCTTGTGCTTCGCCAATTTAATGAGTCCAAATTATGCACATTGGCGGTATACAGATGAGTCGAATTCATACAAACAACCGTATCGCCTGCTATGAGAGCATCTATGTCACTCGTGATGGTGACATCTAGCGTATCGTGAACTTCGCAAGCGAGTGATGTATTAGAAACAGCAAAAACCCTAATCTCGTGTTGACCCGGAGTACTACCATATTTTACCCAGGCATTTCTGGTATTGGTCAATATAGTATTTCCATTTTGAAAGGTGCCCCCTCCTGTTATTTCCCAACGAATAGAATCATATGCTGCATCTAAAGGAATATTATATGGCACACTATCAGTCGCGCACACTTGTGCAAATCCAGCAATTTCGTAGTCAGTTTTCTGTATATATATATTGAGCGAATCACTGAAACTACATCCCTTGATTGTCTCACCTTCAACATAAAGCGTAAAATTGCCTGAACTGCCAAAGACCATACTAGATCCCGATCCAGCAGCTGAACCAAAAATGCTACCCGATCCTGTCATTTGAGTAAAGAAGGTGCCTGACGCAGTGTTGGGTACTGTCAACTTACTAAATGTCTCACCAGTGGTAGTCGTACCACTCAGTGACCAAGTTATAGTCTGTATGACCGCCGGATCGACTGCCACACCATATGTTCCTAAATCATTTAAACACAAAGAGTCCAGCCCGACGATAGATCCATCATCAGGAACGCAGGCATCTAGTGAGATAGTAACCAAATCAGTCCCATTTGTAAATACTACCGATGAAAAGGGACTGCTGGGGTTGCGATACCCCTTGTACAAAAATCGATAAGGAGCTGGCCCACTAGGATTTAGCCTAATAAGAGAGTCACTCTGAGGTGTAATCCAAGTGAGATATGCCCCACTCCCCGTTGGTCCGTAGTAGATGAGGAAGTTAGGAGAGCTAAAAGGGGCATAACTCTGCATGACCCATCCATCGGAAAATGCCGACTCAATAATAATCGAGTCTAAGGCTCTACTACTCTCAGTACAAAGGCAATCGGCAAAATTACTTGTAGTAGCCGTACCCGTAGTACTTATTGTCTGCGCCATTACTTGTATGCTCAAGAGCAACATTATCAAGGCGCTAAACATGGGGCGAATGTTAAAATTCTTCATCGATCTTTGGTTTTTAGACGTTAATCGTCTCAATACAATAGGAGTACAATCCCACTTCATCATAAGAGATATTATTTCTCAGGGTCATACAGCCAAGTATTTTGCCAAACTCCCTTTTTGGAGAGGCTATTTTGACATGTGTGGTCATATAGTTTTTTCTAAATATCTATTTATATAATAATCAGCTGTTTATATATACTTAGGCCTTTGGCATATGTGCTGAGTTGAAGACAAAAGAGCTATGTGTTTTTGCCTTACTTTTATATAGTTTCAATCAGTTTGTGGAGTATTTCTTGGTGCGAGGAGAGTTTCCTATATTTCGCGTTCAAATAAACTAACTATGAGAATTAAGCTATTTCCTATCATGATCTTTTGCTTATTGGTTTTCACTTGGCAAGAGAATCAAGCTCAATCTACCGACCCAAATGCAGCTTTTTATACGGCGCTAGAGTGGCGCTCGATTGGCCCATTTAGGGGGGGGCGATCATGTGCTGTTGCTGGTGTTGAGGGTCAGCCAAATTTGTTTTATTTTGGTGCCACTGGAGGTGGGGTATGGAAAACGACCGACGGCGGACGCTCCTGGGAAAGTATTTCTGACGGTTATTTTGGTGGATCGATAGGTTCAATCAGCGTAGCCCCTTCTGACCCCAATGTCATATATGTAGGTGGCGGCGAAAAAACGGTTCGTGGCAATGTATCATATGGTTATGGTGCATGGAAATCAGAAGATGCAGGCAGAACATGGAAATCTATTGGTCTTGACAAAACATATCACATTTCGCGGATGCGCGTTCATCCTAAAAATCCTGATATCGTTTATGCCGCTGTTATGGGCAATCTCTTTGCCCCTAGCACTGAGCGTGGGCTCTTCAAAAGTACGGATGGGGGTAAGACATGGCGAAAGACCTTGTATATAAATGACCAAGCAGGTATCGTTGACCTTTGTTTGGATCCTACAAATCCTAGAATTCTGTATGCGAGTTCTTGGTATGTCAAGCGCACCCCTTATAGCTTAGAGAGCGGCGGCGAAGGGTCGGGATTGTGGAAAAGCACAGACTCTGGCGAAACTTGGACAGAAATTACAAAAAATGAAGGTTTGCCATCTGGCACTTGGGGCATATCTGGCGTGGCCGTCTCCCCATTAAACAGTGATAGAGTGTGGGCCCTCATAGAAAATGATAAGGGAGGAATCTATCGCTCTGAAGACGGTGGAAAAACCTGGGCTAAACTCAACGAAGATCGATCATTGCGCCAAAGAGCGTGGTATTATACACGCATCTATGCAGACACTCATGACGAAAATACGGTCTATGTCGTCAATGTCTCGTATCATAAATCAACGGACGGCGGGCGGAGCTTTAAATCGAATAACGCTCCCCACGGCGATCATCACGACTTGTGGATAGCACCCGAAGACCCTAAGAGAATGATCATTGCCGATGATGGTGGAGCACAAGTAAGTTACGATGGTGGCGATACTTGGTCAACGTATCATAACCAACCAACGGCCCAGTTTTATCGTGTGACTACGGATAACGACTTCCCTTATCGCATTTATGTAGCGCAGCAAGACAATAGTACTTTACGTATTGCGCATAGAACAAGTGGATATAGCATTAGTGAAGAAGACTGGGAAGAAACGGCCGGTGGAGAGTCGGCACATATAGCCGTTAATCCAGATGATCCAGAAATAGTATATGGTGGTAGTTACGGTGGATTTTTGACTAGAGTAGATCATAGATTGAATACTGTTAGAGCAATTAATGTTTGGCCAGATAATCCGATGGGCTATGGCGCAGAAGGGATGAAATATAGATTTCAATGGAATTTTCCTATATTCTTTTCCCCTCATTCTAGCAAAAGACTGTATACCGCGTCCAATCACCTTCATGTTAGCATGGACGAAGGACAATCTTGGCAAATGATCAGCCCCGATCTAACCCGAAATGAAAAAGAAAAACTAGGTCCTTCTGGAGGCCCAATTACAAAAGATAATACGGGCGTGGAATACTATTGCACCATTTTTGCCGCTGCTGAATCGCCCGCAAAAGCGGGAGTGTTATGGGCTGGATCAGATGACGGTTTATTGCATATCTCGCAAGACGGAGGTCAAAACTGGTCGAACGTCACACCTGCAGGCGCACCCAAATACCTGATGATCAACAGTATAGACCCTCATCCCACCAACCCTGCGGTTTGTTATGTAGCCGGCACACAATATAAACTAGGTGACTTCAAACCCTATTTGTATAAGACCAGCGATTTCGGCAAAACTTGGACAAGCATTACTAAGGGCATTCATAATGATCATTTTACACGAGTACTCAGACTTGATCCTAAGCAAGCAGGACTCTTATATGCAGGGACAGAGACAGGTATGTATATCAGCTATAATGATGGAGCTCAGTGGTATCCGTTCCAACTTAATATGCCCATCGTACCGATCACAGATATGATCATAAAAGACGATAATTTGATAGTCGTTACTCAAGGTAGAGGCATTTACCTAATGGATGATCTTAGCTTTGTGCGGCAGTCTATAGGTAAAAAAACAGAAGAGAGTTTTTTGTATAAGCCATTAGATAGCTATCGATATGGAGGTGGTCAAAACAAGAATAATAAGCAAGCCGGGATCAACCATCCTTCTGGGGTAATGACCTATTTTTATCTTAGAGATTTTAATGAAAAAGATACCGTCCAATTAACCTATAAAACGACAAATGGCGAAGTGATCCGGACCTTTTCAAATTTGAGTAAAGAAAAAACGACCAAATTAGAAAAGCTTAAAAAAGGGTCAAACCTATTTACATGGAATATGCGCTATGAGGACGCCACCAAATTTGATGGCATGATCCTTTGGTGGGGCAATTTGAGCGGACCGCGATTGGCACCAGGCACGTACAACGTAGAATTTCAACACAATGGAGTGAAACAATCAGCGCTATTTAAAGTCATAGGCAACCCTAAGGTCAATCAGTCTCAAGCAGACTATGATGCACAGTTTGATTTTATTCAGAGTATCAATGAAAAGGTTTCTGCATCGCACGATGCGATCATAGAAATGCGATCTTTAAAAGAGCAATTAAGTAAATACAAAGACATGCTAAAAGATCATAAAGATGTTGTGTTAGAGCTTAATGAATTGGATAGCACCTTGACGTTTATAGAAAATGAGTTGTATCAGACAAAAAACCGAAGCGGTCAAGATCCACTAAACTATCCCATAAAGTTAACGAACAAGCTGGCGCACCTCAATTCACTTACGCAAATTGGTGATTACCCACCTACAGCAGGCGCTATTGCCGTTCGAGATGAATTAATAATAAAAATTGATGCTTTGCTGAAGCAATATAATATGATAAAGAGTAACCGAGTACCTGCTATCAATGATATGATTCGCAGTAAGGAGACAGATTACATTCAAGTTAAAAAGAAAGATTAAAATCGAGCTGCAGAAGAGTTGATAGTCTGTAATGCATTTATAAAACCGTAGGCCAATTCAAAATAAATAGGCTTGGCCTACGTTTGCTATGAAGCGTAAAGCACTTATGTATTTTTTTATCTTAAGTCAATCAATGTACATCGTAGAAAATATGCAGTGTTTTATCTTTAATTGATCGAATATGAGCAAGAGATGTTTATTGAGTATTTGTGCGCTGCTATTATTTTCAGCAACAATATCGCAAGTGCAAATCAGCATGGATATCCAACAGTTATCCACGAATGAGATCTATTTTGGCAAAATGTTCGGCAAGCGATCAGAGCAAACTACACCTATCGCACGCAATGAGTTTGGCAATTTTGTTTTAAGCCTAGATGAAACACCGGCACCTGGCATTTATGCGATTAGTTATCGATTAGAGCCCAATCGCACTCCCAAGGCCTTTCAGATTATCCTTTTACCTGGCCCCAATTATTATTCCTTGACATGTATAGCTTCTGTTCCGCACGAAACAATGAAAGTGCAAGGTCAAGAAGAGCTTAATATTTATAATCTATATTACAATGACTGGGAGAGAACAACAAGCCCACATTATTCATTTGTAGACGAATGGCGAATGCGCCAAGATGAATTGAGCTTTGAAAATCTAGCGGAAATGGAACAGGATATCAACGTGCTCCAGCAACGATATCTCGAAGATTATCCGTACACTGTTACGTCCGAAATTATACGTCAAACACGACTAAGTGTTCCGCACGGAGAAGGCACTATAGTCGAGCGGGCAAAAGCACGGCAAGACTATTTTGATCAAAGCATACAAATCAGTAATGTCGCTAACAATGAACTTTTTTGGTCAAGTCCCATCGGCATTACTTGGCTGGATATTCACTCAATTCGATCACCCGATGTTGATCTCGATCAAGCCTATAGCCGTATTTGTAGACTATTAGAAGGGTTAGCCCCTAATAAAAAAGCCTGGAGCTATTATTTATCCTATTTGTTAAACTCGTACTATACAAAAAACAAAAATAATTTTGAGCAAATCTATATCCAGCTAGTCAATGATTTTGTAAAAACCGGGAAAGCTGATCTTTTAGATAATGAAGCTTTGGCAAGACACCTATCGCAAGCAGAAAATCTTGCACGCCTCTCACCTGGTCGATTGGCGCCTGATATTACATTGTATAAGCAAGACGAATCATCACTTGACTTGAACCAATTGAAGGCAGAATATACAATGATCATGTTTTGGAATCCCGACTGCAGCCATTGTCAAAGAGAGTTGCCCATGGTCAAAAAAGTACTGAGCAGACATCCACAGTTAGATCTACAGCTAGTTACCGTTTGCGGAAAAAAACGAGCTAAGGTAATTTCCTGCTATGATTATCTTCAAAAGCATTTTCCTGAGAATAATTGGATAAATCTGAGTGATCCGAATAATTCAGCCAGTGTCAATTCAGTTTATTATATCACGTCTACGCCGACAACCATCTTGCTCGATCGCGATAAGAAGATTCTATGGAGACGGTCTAGCGGGATGTCAGAATACGAGTTGGATAAGAACCTCAAGGATCTTCATTCGTTGCCGAGATAAAAAAAGTACCAAATGGATATCCCTATAAACGGTGATTAACTAAACTTAATACGAAGCAAATACCTTAAGTATCCGATAATATCCCTCCTAAGCCGTATTTTGCAGCCATGAGGTTTCATTGTTCAACACGCTTGTTATTGCAGTCATTCATCGCAGTTATGATGATATGCTTGAACTATAGTGTAGCTGGCCAATACTCAAAAATTGACTCGATTCGCAAAGTTATTGCTCAAGAAACAGTAGATACGCTGAAATTTCGGCATACTATTGCATTGGTCAGAGAGGTAGAAAAGCTAAATCGTGTTGAGGCTCTTGTAGAAAGTAGAGATTTATTGAATCTAGCCAATCAAATCAATGATAGAAAAAAGAAGGGTCTAGCTAATCAATTTTTAGGGCGCAATTTTCTTGCGTCCAACATGAATGATTCTGCCTTGCACTATCTTGAGATTTCCAACACATTATATACTAGTACTACGGATTCACTTGAAATAATTAGAAACAACTCCAACATTGCATTAGCCTATCAGCGCAGCAACCAATATGAAGAAGCCGCGCTCATGTATGTGAAGGTCATCAACTCTTCGGAAAACGTAAAGGATTATTATTCCGCCGCTGTCGCCTCTATCAATCAGGCTTCACTCTTGATGAATCAAAGCTTGAACAACCGAGCCATCCCCTATCTCAAAAAAGTGAATGAGTATGTTTTAAAAACAGGTAATGACGATCCTAAAAAGAGTGATCGAATAAAAGACTTGCTGCCAAATGCCTATATCAATTTAGGGCAGACATTTCATGCCATTGCCGAAACAGATAGCACAAAGGTTAGCTATCAAGATAGTGCCATGTACTACTATAAAAAAACCATAGAAGAGTGTAAGAGACTATCCAACAAATATTCGGCTACCTATGTCTCTTCTTATGCTTACAATAGTATTGGCGATATGTATATGGATCAAGTCGGCAAAAATGAGGGCACTGAAAATAATGAAATGCGAAGTCTGCTCAATCTGGCCTCGAGCAATTATCAAAAGGCCTTGGCGGGCTTTCAAGAAATAAGTGACAAAAGAGGTATTGTCTTTTGCTCAAACAACTTAGGCGAAATTAGCACCAAGCTAAAACGCTATAAGGCCGCTTTAGACTATTTCATAATCGCCCTACAATACGCCGAAGAAATAGACTTTCTGGAGGAGAAATCTTCGATCTATAAAAACTTGGCTAAAAGTTATTATGCATTAGGCGATCATCGCGGCGCATATGAAGTACTACAACGCCACATTTCACTGAGTGATTCGCTCATGAATGAACAAAGAGACGCAAAACTTCAAGAGTTGGATACAAAATATCAAACGGAGGTGAAAGATAGAGAGATTTCAGAGCTTGCCATGCAAAATGAAATTAAAGAACGCACTCAAGAACAACAACAAATTTTATTCCTTACGGCCTTAGGGACTACATTTTTCTTGGGCTTACTAGTCTGGACAAGGTCTCGGTATACACAACAAAAGGAAAAAGCCGAATATGAACAGAAGATTAATACAGCTATGTCTAGGTTTGTTCCTCAAGAGTTTTTATCGGCCATTGGTCGAGAGCATATCTTGAGCGTGCAGTTAGGGGACGCTAAAGAAAATGAAATAGCCATACTCTTCACCGATATTAGAGGATATACCAGCAGATCTGCAAATAGTACACCGCTAGAAACCTTTGAATTCGTCAAAGAATATATGGGCAGAGTAGGCCCTATCATCCGCGAACACAAGGGAATTATCAACCAATATCTTGGTGATGGCGTAATGGCTCTCTTTCAAAATAGCCCTCAAAGTGCTCTTTTGGCTTGTATAGAAATGCAACGCATGATAGGAGACTTTAATAAAGAACTTATGGCTGCTGGTGAGCAGCCAATAAAGGTAGGAATGGGCTTGCACAACGGACCCCTTGTAATGGGTATCATTGGGGATGATACGCGCCGAGACGCCACGGTGATATCAGATACCGTCAATATGGCGGCGAGAATCGAGAGTATTACAAAGGTTTATGGGGCTGATATTCTTGTCTCAGCTGACGCAGTAATCCTTTTAGACGATATCGAAAAGTTCTTGCTAAGATCTATAGGCAAGGTCAGTGTAAAAGGTAAAGACGAAAGGCTCGAAATATACGAATGCTTTAACATTGACTCGGAAATATGTCAAAGCTTGAAGACCAAAACAATGGCATTATTTGATCGCGGCATTCAGGCCCTCGACAACAATGAATATGCAGATGCGCTGGGTATTTTTAGTGAAATTTATCACGACAACCCTGAAGACTTGGTGGCGCTCCACTTCAAAGAAGTGTCTGAGTTAAGACTTGTGCAAAACAATTTGAAATAAATTTGGCTATCTTCACATTTTTAACCACCTTTGGTAACATAAAATTCAACCGTTAAAATGAAATCACTTATTTTTTCCTTTTTTTGTTGCGTTATGATTTTATCAAATCTTGATGCACAACGAAAGTCTAACCCCATAATGGTTATCAATTGCGCTGATGCAGCAGCGGCTAAAACCAAAGCCTTAAAAGTCAATGAATCTTGTTCGGAAGGTAATTGTCCAGAAGGTTTTGTTTGTTATCTCGATTATTGCTACCCCGCCTGTCCTGTTTCTGGCCCTGTGCCCGGCACAGTGTGTGTAGATGGTGCTATGGTACCTGATTGTGCTGTGAGCGGATGTTCAGAATGCGATGGTGAAGCCTATTGGAATCCATCAAGCGCCGCTTGTATTTGTGATGAAGGTTCAACTGAGCTAGTTGCTCCATCCTTTGGATATGTTTGCGGCTGCCCTGAATATACTGAAACAGAGATAATTACAAGTTCCGATGGCGCATTTGGGGGTTGTGTCGGTGCCTCAGAGTGTTATTCTGGTGATATTAGCTTTACAATACAACCATTTACTTGCGTACTATCAGGTTCGATTACCACTACGATATTCATATCAGTGCCTATTCGTTTGGCACCCTTGCCAACTTTAGCCTTAACTTTAGTTGACCTAGAGAACTGTGAATTAACGAATGATCAAAACTTTGTCCAACAGCTTGCAGAAGTCTATGGAACTAATTTCGCCTTCGTTGATGACGATAGAGATGGCATTATAGAAATTGAATTCGAACGTGATCCATCCTTACCTGTGCTCATTGATTTCGCCAATGTAGATGACATAATGATTCCTGCCTGTTTGACGGCTGATGATCCATGTTCATGTTCTAATCCACTGAATCAAACGAATCCAGACGGATCGGTTATTCGTTTTCATGATATACTGGCAGTTACGGGCACCCCAGGTCAGATGGTAACATTGGTAGCGAACAATAATCCTACTGGTTTTACTGATGCAACGGGTACACCCATTGCAGCGCTTACGGTACTCGGAACTATTCCTGCTGGCGGAACATTAGAGTATGAATTCTATCGATCTCCCGCCCCTGGTGGTGCAGTTGATATTGTTTTTCAAACTAGCCCGCTTTTTGACATCATTTTTACTTCCGATTGCCCTCTCACCAGCGGTGCATGTGTTACTACTACACCTATCCCTACTTTGGGTCAATGGGCAGTAGTCCTTTTGGGAGTTGGATTCTTGCTTATAGGCTTCTTTTTAGTAAAAAGAATATTCTAAGCCTACCATCAGACATAATAAATCTATATAGAAGAACGATTAAAATGCCCCCTTATTTGGGGCATTTTTTATTCCGTACTTATTTTAGTTGAAAGTCTACTACTACCCTGCCGCATTCCTCTGCGTTATCGGAGGCAGAAAATAGGTACTTTTTTACTCCATCTGTGGCTAACTGAATTAGATAAGTATCACTAGTGGTGCTACCTGCTTGAGTGTACTCAGCCCTCGTAACCTTACCCGCGCCATTGACACATATTTTTATGACTACTTTTCCCTTCTTCTGACTATCATCTTTGATAGAGGGGGTAAAGAGTACAGATCTATTGCCGATTTGACCGCTAACCGACCCGCTAGAATCGCTGTTGACCTTAGATTTTGACGAGCTAGATGCTGGCTTCGCAGTGCGTTCGCCTGTAAGGTTGTCATCGGTAACATCTTTTACTTGAGAAACAAGTGATTTAAACTTGGCAAGCTTCAACGCTTCGTCCTTCCTTTGATGCTCCAATGCACTTTCATCCGCTGATGGCCGGGCTGGTTGAGAAATTGCTTTTACTTCGCTTGATTCTTGAATGATTCTAGAACTGTTGGTGGCTGCACGCGGTTTTTGGGATGTATGCAGAGCCTTAGAACTAGTCGAAGATTTTTTCTCTTCCTTAGGTTCTTTCTTTTTGTGAGAAGAAGCAGATTGAACAGGTATCGGTACACGCTGAGGAGCGAGTTTTTGATCCAATTCCCTTTTCTCTGAAAAGTCAATAACCACCACTTGTTCTACCTCAGTGACCTGATTGTATCTCATTAACGGAAACATCATGATCAAAAACAATAATAACAGATGTCCAAGAGCACTGTAAAAGTAATTTCTCATTACCCGGTTTTAACGCTTAGCAATGTATTCGCTGTAGGATTACAGACAAAAATGATGCCGTTAACGAATTTTAAACGGTTTACGACTCTATCTGACACCAAATTAGTCATCGAAGAAGCATCTGTTGCGCAAAAACCCTATATTGTTTTATCACTAATTAAACTATTTAGGCTAGGCACTGTCTTATAGACTCAATCCTTTATATGACTTTAAGAAGTAGAATTTTCTCCATATTAATCATTTTATTCTTTAACCTGTCTGCTCAAAGACCAGTTGGAGGTGGCACACCTGAGATTAGGATTGTCGGAAAACTCATCGATGCAGCGACCGAAGCGGTGTTAGAATTTGGTACGGTTTCTATTTTTGACACAAGGGATTCCTCGCTTGTAGGCGGAAGTATGACGGATGCTGAAGGCATGTTTGAAGTAAACGTTCGTCCTGGTGCTTATTATGCCGTGGCTGAATTCATATCATATAATACTAAGATTATTCAGGTTCAGTTCGATCGCGATGCCATACGAGCTGGAAACAGAGATATTAATTTGGGCTCTATTTTATTAACGCCTGCCAGCATCCAACTTGAAGGCGTAGAAATACGCGCAGAGAAGAGTGAAACGCAGTTTTCATTGGATAAGCGCATTTTCAATGTGGGGCAAGATCTTGCCAACAGAGGTGGCTCAGCACAGGACATCTTGGATAATGTGCCTTCAGTAACGGTTGATATTGAAGGACAAGTAAGCCTTAGAGGTAGCACGGGTGTACGCATTCTTATCGATGGAAAGCCATCTGGTCTTGCTAATGCAGATAATGCCAATGGTCTACGGGCGATTCCAGCCAATTTGATTGAGCGCGTAGAGGTCATCACAAATCCTTCCTCTAGATATGAAGCAGAGGGCATGGCAGGCATCATTAATATCGTCCTTAAAAAAGATAAAGGATCAGGGTTTAATGGATCTTTTGATGTTAATGCTGGCTTTCCAGAACAATATGGCGCAGGCGCAAATGTCAATTATCGCAAAAATAAAGTTAACTGGTTTTTGAACTACGGATTAAATAGAAATACAAGTCCAGGTTTTGGCAATGCGTTTCAACAAAGCGAATCTGGCGCTGGCACTCTTTTTCAAGAGCAAACCTCTGATCGAAATAGAGCAGGGATATCTAATAATATCCGCTTTGGAATCGATATAATCCCTGATGACAAAACCATTCTAACTGGCGCATTTATCCTTCGCAAATCGCATAATGACAATATCAACAATATTATTTATAACGATTATCTAAATGATTTTCCTGGCAACCCAATAACAAGCACCCTGCGCACCGACGATGAAGATGAGGATGAGACGAACCTGAACTACAGCGTAAACTACAAACGCGAATTTTCATCAAGTAATCACACCCTTGAATTCAACGTACAATATCAAGATAACGCTGAGATACAGAGCTCAGATTTTAGAGAGTTAGCAACCGTCTTTAATGGTAACCCTATACCTGATGTTATACAGCGCTCAAATAACGATGAAAGTAATCGAGAATGGTTATTTCAGCTTGATTTTATCAAACCCGTCTTTAAGGAGGGGAAAATAGAGTTAGGTGCCCGAACTTCTCTAAGAAATATTGATAATGACTATTTGGTTGAGCAATTGCAAGATGGCGATTGGTTTAACCTTGAAGGTTTGTCTAACGATTTTAGATATACAGAAAACGTACATGCCTTGTATGCGATCATTGGCAACAAGACAGGCAAATTTAACTATCAGTTTGGACTAAGAGCCGAGTATTCTGACGTGATAACGGAATTATTGCAGACAAACGAAATCAATGATCGGTCATATGCCAATCTTTTCCCCAGTATTTTTTTGAATTACCAGTTTAATGAAGGAAATGCATTGCAAGTGAGCTATAGTCAACGTATTAGACGCCCGAGATTTTGGGATCTAAATCCCTTCTTTAACTTTAGCGATAGCAGAAATACTTTTAGCGGTAATCCGAACTTAGATCCAGAATTTACCGATTCATATGAGCTCAATTATCTAAAATATTTTGAAGCCTTGACCGTAACAGGTGGATTGTTTTATAGACATACCACCGATGTGATTTCTAGGGTTTTAGTCTTTAAACCTGACGGTACTACTAACCGGCAACCAGAAAACTTAGCCACCGGAGACGACTACGGCTTAGAAGCGACAGTGGCCTACAGCGGCATCAAATGGCTGAGATTAGATGCGAATGCAAACTTCTTCCGCTCAATAGTGAATGGTAAAAATGTGAATGATAGCTTTAGCGCAGATACGTACACTTGGTTTGGGCGTACTACGGCACGTTTTAGCTTTTGGAAAGGAGCTGATCTTCAATTGCGTTTTAATTATAGAGCCCCGAGAGATACACCACAAGGTCGTAATAAATCTGAGGGATCCGTAGATATTGGTTTCAGCAAGGATATACTTGGTAAAAATGGTACGGTGACACTCGGCGTAAGAGACATGTTCAATTCACGCATTCGTCGCGATGAAACTTTTGGTGAAGGATTTTATCGCCAAAGTGAATTTCAATGGCGTGCTAGATCTTTAAATCTCGCCTTTAACTATAGGATCAATCAAAAGAAACAACGCCAAGCGCGAGGCGGCGGAAGCGAAGGGGCAGAAGGACCTGAATTTTAGAACTTCTAATTCTATGCGGACTTCTAATTTTACCTTGATATAAAGGATCTGCCTAGACGCCTTTCGTCGAAATGCGTACTTTTGGGTGCTAAATAATTAGCCTTTCAAAATGTATCATTTATATTCAACCTTAAAAGTCTTTGTCATCTTTACACTTTTTACCTCGTGTCAAAACGATAAGCTCTTAAAAATGCCAAAACTTGTAGAAAATGCGGCTCTCCTGACAGCGCCCATAGCCCCTAAGATCGATAGTGTGCTACTAGAACATGGCACTACACGTGTAGATCCTTACTTCTGGATGCGACTTACAGATGAACAAAAGATAGCACCTACGCCAGATGAGCAGACAACACGTGTACTCGACTATCTAAAAGCAGAAAACAGCTTTGTCGATACCGTGATGAGTCATACAAAAGAATTGCAAGCACAACTCTATGATGAGATTGTAGGCCGCATCAAGCAAACAGATGAATCCGTACCTTATTTTAAACATGGCTTTTGGTATTATACAAAATTTGAAAAAGACAAAGAATATCCTATTTATTGTCGCAAACAAAAAGACCTAACTGCACCAGAACAGATATTGTTGGACGTCAATGAATTGGCGCGCGGTCACGACTATTTTGATGTATCGGGACTATCGGTAAGCCCTGATAATAAGATGTTAGCCTTTGGCACCGATAATATCAGCAGACGCATTTATACCATAAAGTTTAAAAATCTAGAAACTGGAGAGCTTCTTGCCGACGAGCTTGAAAATACACAAGGAGACGGGGCATGGGCCAATGACAATCAAACGTATTTCTATACTTCTAAAAATAAGGTATCTCTCTTATCCGAAAAAATTTGGCGCCATCATCTAGGTACATATCAGAGTAATGATGTCATGGTCTATCATGAAAAAGATCCTTCCTTTTATATAGGCATCTATCGATCAAAATCCGATAAATACATCATCATTGGCAACCAAAGTACTTTGGCCAACGATTATCACATTCTTCCGGCCGATCAACCGTTGGCTAATTTTAAACAGTTTACCCCACGAGAAAAAGTGCATGAATATAGCATCGATCATTTCGAAGATAAGTTTTATATCGTGACCAATTGGGAGGCAAAAAATTTCAGATTAATGGAAACAGAGGAAAGATCTACTACAAAATCCAAATGGAAAGAAGTAATTCCTCATCGTGATGACGTGCTACTGAGCGGCACAGATATATTTAAGCACCATTTAGTATTGAGCGAACGAAAAGGCGGGTTAACTCATATTAGAATCATCGATCAACGGACGAAGGCAGAGCATTATCTCAATTTTGGGGAAGCCGCTTATGTAGCCTATACTACTTCCAACCCTGAATTCGATACAGATCAATTGAGGTTTGTTTATTCGAGTTTGGCAACACCCCAGTCGACGATCGATTACAATATGTCAACCCGAGATAAAATTATTAAAAAACAACAAGAGATAATTGGCGGACATAATCCAGAGGACTATATAGTAGAACGTATTCATGCCAAAGTCAGAGACGGCGTGGATGTGCCTATCTCCTTGGTATATCATAAAGATACAAAGAAAAGCGCCACTACCCCCCTACTTTTATATGCCTATGGTAGCTATGGTTCATCCACTGATCCATGGTTTAGTAGTGTGCGATTGAGTTTATTAAATAGAGGATTTATCTACGCTATTGCGCACATTCGGGGCGGGCAAGAGATGGGTCGGCAGTGGTATGAAGATGGGAAAATGTTCAAGAAGAAAAATTCATTTTATGACTTTATAGATTGTGCTAAGGAATTAATTGCACTTAACTACACGAGTTCAGAGCATATATATGCAATGGGCGGAAGCGCTGGCGGATTACTCATGGGGGCGGTTATCAATATGGCACCAGAGCTTTTTAATGGTGTCATAGCTGCAGTACCATTTGTAGATGTCATTTCAACAATGATGGATGAAACGATCCCTCTTACAACAAATGAATTTGATGAATGGGGTAATCCTAAAAACAAGGATGCGTACGACTATATGTTGAGTTACTCGCCTTTTGACAACCTAGAGGCTAAGGATTATCCTAACCTATTAGTTACGACGGGTTTATTTGATTCGCAAGTGCAATATTGGGAGCCCGCCAAATGGGTAGCGAAACTTCGCACGCTGAAGACTGATAAGAATGCATTATTATTTAAAACCAACATGGAAGCAGGTCATGGTGGCGCATCGGGAAGATTTCAGAGATACAAAGAAACAGCCTTAGAGTATGCGTTCTTTTTAGATTTAGAAGGTATTCAAAAAGATCCACCTCTAAAGGACTAGAATTCCGATGGAGAGATGTGGTCATTACAGAAATAGTCTATTTTTGCGCCCCATATGTTAACAGCTCAGAATATACTCGTTCAATACGGAGACAGAATTCTTTTAGATAATGTCACGCTCGTTGTCAAACTAACGGATAAGCTTGGATTAGTGGGGCGCAACGGTGCAGGCAAATCTACCCTACTTAAAATTCTGGCAGGAGAAATTACGACCTTAAAAGGAGACGTCTCCAAACCAGGCGGTAGCACACTCGCCTTTTTGCATCAGGATATTAGTCTTCCGCAAGAAAAATCCGTAATAGATGAAACCATGTTGGCTCTCGAAGAACTACTTGCCGTCAACAAGCAACTGGATAGCATAAACGAAGAACTCAATGTCCGCACTGATTATGAGTCAGATAGCTACATGGATCTTCTCGAACGCCTGTCAACATTAACCGAAAGATATAGTCTACTAGGCGGCGACAAAGCGGAAGGGGAAGCCGTGCGCGTATTGACTGGCTTAGGATTTAGTGCAAAGGATATGGATAGACCAGTAGCTGAATTTAGTGGTGGGTGGCAAATGAGAATTGTCCTGGCCAAAATGCTATTGCAAAAACCAGATTATCTCTTACTTGACGAACCCACTAATCACTTAGACATCGAATCGATCATGTGGTTGGAAAATTTTTTAAAGAATTATCCAGGGGCAGTTATAATTGTCTCGCATGATCAAAAATTCTTGGATAATGTGACGAATCGCACCGTGGAAATCACGCTGGGCAGTCTTCATGACTATCAAGCCAATTATTCCAAATATCTAGAATTAAGAGTAGATCGCAAGGAAAAGATAGAGTCGGCTTATCGAAATCAACAAAAAGTCATTGCTGAAAAAGAACGTACAATAGAACGATTCATGGCCAAGGCGTCTAAGACTAAAATGGCGCAGTCCATGAAAAAGCAGCTAGACAAAGTAGAGCGTATCGAATTAGAAGAAGAAGATGTCGCG
>CAZTSI010000026.1:25106-50757 GCA_964616755.1 uncultured Saprospiraceae bacterium
GATGTCGCGACGATGAACATTCGCTTCCCCCCAGCGCCAAGATCAGGAGATATTGTCACCGAAGTTACTTCATTGAGTAAGCATTATGGCGATCTCAATGTTTTACAAAATATTGACTTCAAAGTAGAGCGCGGCGATCGTCTTGCCTTTGTTGGTCAAAATGGGCAAGGAAAAACAACACTTGCCAAAATATTGGTGCAAAAGTTAAAGGAATCCTCTGGCCAAGTGAAATTAGGCTATAATGTATCCATAGGCTATTATGCTCAAAATCAGGCGGAAGAGCTCACGCGAGACCAAACATTGATCCAAACCATGGAAAATCACTCGCCACCCGAAATGCGCCCACGTTTAAGATCCATCCTCGGAGCCTTTATGTTTAGTGGGGAGGATCATGATAAAAAAGTATCTGTGCTAAGTGGGGGGGAAAGAGCGCGTTTAGCTCTAGCCTGTCTTTTGCTTCAACCTTTTAATTTTTTAGTGCTCGACGAACCTACAAATCACTTAGATATGCTTTCTAAGGAGGTATTGAAACATGCGATCATGCAATACGATGGGACTTTACTCGTAGTATCACATGATCGGCAATTTCTTGCTGGCATGTCAGATAAAACGATTGAATTTAGAGACAAAAAAATCTTTGAATATTTAGGAGATGTCGAGTATTTCCTGCAACGGCGCAATTTAGAAGATATGCGACAAGCAGAGCTCTCAAAAGCCAATAAATCGACTTCTCCACAAAAAGAGGTAAAGGTGACCCCACCGATCGTCCATCAAAAAAATATAGCCCAGCTCGAAAAAGAGATTAAAGTGCTCGAAAATAAGATAGAAAAGCTAGAGGGAGATATCAAAAAGCTAGAAGTCATCATGGGTGAATCAGGTTTTTATGATTCTGCCACAGCCCAAAACACTCTTGATAAACACCAAGAATTGCGACAAGAGCTCAAACAAACCATGGCACTGTGGGAAGAAAAACTTGAATATATTTAACAAAAAAGGGGGCGTTTGAAGTTATCAAACGCCCCCTTTTTTTATTAGGCTCTTACGTAGTGTTTCGATTTATATTTCTCCATTTGCGGCCTTATTTTGTCGATAGCATTATCTAATGCCACATCGTGTTTGTGCCCAGTGGCTTCAGCGTAAATATCTTTTCCTTTTAACCTTAAGTGAAGCTTTACCTTCTTATAACTGTGATTCTTTCCCCTAAAATAAACATGAGCAGACTCGATAAACGGGTAACTGTCAAAATACTTTTCTAGTTGCTCGTTAGCATAGGTCTCAAAAAAATTGATTCCGCTGTCTGTCATTCCTCTTTCAACTCTAATATCCATATTTTTATATTATTTGGTAAGAAAATTGGGTTTCAATTAGATCTTAGGCATGCACTGCTGCATACAATCTTAAAGTTAAGCATAAATCAAGTTTCTGTCAATAAATACATAACAAAAATCGGTTCACATTAAATAAATTTGTCACCCATGATAAGAAAATTAATTTTCACTCTACTATTTCTTGTTTTGATAGCGACAATAGGGCTGTTTTTTGTTGCTGGCAAGATTGCAGACCAACAAATGAACGTACTTCTCCAGCATGAATTTGAGCCAGTATCCGCCGCCACGAAAGAGTTGCATCAATCCTTACTGATTGCTGATTGGCATGCAGATAATCTATTATGGGATCGAAATCCTTTGACTCGAATAGAACATGGCCATATAGATATTCCTCGTTTGATTGAAGGGAATATTAGTATTCAAGTCTTTGATGCCGTAATCAAAACTCCCAAAGGCATCAACTATGAAAAAAATACTGACGAAACAGACAATATAACCCTCCTTGCCATAGCTAATCGTTGGCCAGTAAAGACTTGGACCAGCCAATTTGAGCGGGCACTTCACCAAAGCAATAAGCTTCATCAAGCCGCTGAACAGAGCAATGGTCAACTGAAGATCATCAAAAATGGCGTTGAATTACGTGCGTTTCTTGATGATCGAAAAATAAATAAAGCACAAGTTGGCGGTCTATTAGCTATCGAAGGACTGCATGCGTTAGAAGGGGAAATCGGTAATCTCAAAAAGCTCTATGAGGCAGGCTACAGGATTATGGGGTTAACACATTTTTTTGATAATGAAGTGGGCGGTTCGTCAGCAGGCGTTATACAAGGCGGTTTGACTGGTTTTGGCAAAGAGGTGATCCGACAAATGAATGAGTTATCCATTGTGATTGATCTCGCACATGCGTCTCCTGCCTTGATCGATGATGTGTTAGTACATACCACAAAACCTATAGTCGTTACTCATACTGGAGTACAGGGAACCTTTCAATCGCCTAGAAACCTGTCAGATGATCAACTAAGGCGCATTGCTCAAAATGGTGGTGTAGTAGGTATAGGGTTTTGGCAAGAGGCTGTTGGCAGTACGGATATCAAAGCCATTGCACGCGCCATAAGACATGTCATTACCGTCGTGGGTATTGATCACGTCTGCTTGGGATCTGATTGGGATGGGGCGACGACCATCCTATTTGGTGCCAACAATATTGACCAAATCACGCAAACCCTAATTGAAGAAGGATTTACTCCCGAGGAAATACGTAAAGTAATGGGCGAGAATCAGATTAACTTTTTACTGTCACAACTTTAGCACTCACCCATAAGTATCGTACTGCCAAAGGGTATAGACTCGGCGTCAGAATTCATTAGATAGCCTCAACTCACTAAGTCAATCGTCTTATACGACAGTCGCTTACCTCTCGCCAAGTCGTGAGTTTTAATGATCCATAAACGACGACCTAGCGAGATACTTGCAATTTCAGTCGTGGTAATCGACGTTGATACAATGACATTTCCCTTTCATTTTGCGTTTTGTATCGAGCCTGCGTTCAGAGTATTGAAACTTTTCGTTTCTACTTCTAAAGATGCTTAAGTATTCTCTTTTGCGTCTTCACCCTCTATTTCCTCAGCAGATGAGTTGGCTTGTTTAATTTCATTTCCAAGGTATCCTGGCAAATCCATACCTGCCATATTAAACAAATCATTTAAAGGGGGTACGGATTTGTACAATCCTGATATAAACTTAGAGGTGCTATTTCCACCATCAGAAGATTCCGAGCCATTATCCCAAACGGTAACCCTATCGATTTTGATATTCTTGATCGCTTCGACTTGTGTTTTCACTAATTCTGGTAGTTTATCAGCTATTAACATTAAGACAGCTTCTCGAGGGTTACCATTTGTAGCCTTTACGATTTGGTCAAAACCGTCTGCCTGTTTTTTGAGCATTTCATACAAGCCATCCGCTTGTGCCTTTTGTTTCATAAAAATGGCTTCAGCCTCACCGCGAGCCAATCGACGTATTTGTTCGGCCTGCGCCTCCGCTTCAAGTTCTAATTTTCGTCTTTGTATTTCCGCTTTGACAATTATATCAGCTTCTTGTGTGGCGCGTTCTTTTTCTGCCCGAGCCATTTCCGCAGCTTTTTCTGCAGCAAAGGCTTCTTCCATTGCGTTGGCTTTTTGAATTTTTTCGGTGGCAACAGCATTTCTCTCTGCTTCTGCTTCGCGCTGTCGGCGTAAGGCCTCTGAGGTCGCGATTATGATTTTAGCCTCGTTTTCACCTTCTATGGCTTTTGCCCGAGCGTTTGCCTCGCCAATTCTAGCGTCTGACTCGGCTTCTGAAGATTTAATTCGTTGAAATCGGGTAGCATCCGCTTCTCCTGCATCGGCCTTCGAATTGGCCGTGGCAATATCAATTCTTTGTCGCTGTGCGGCTTCGGCTTCACCAATTTTGGCTGCGGCTTCAGCAGCGGAGACGTTAATTCGCTGATCCTTATAAGCTTCGGCCTGACCAATAGAACCGTCTCGATCTTTTTCAGCCACGCTCTTTTTGGCATCGTTGATTGCTTTGGCGGCAGCTTCTTTTCCTAGTGCCTCAATGTAGCCAGATTCGTCTTGAATATCCGTGACATTCACGTTAATTAAGGTCAACCCAATCTTTCTTAACTCCCCGCCGACATTGGCCGCTACATTAGCCAAAAATTTATCCCTGTCCGAATTAATTTCTTCGATATCCATCGTCGCAACGACAAGACGCAATTGACCAAATATGATATCCTTTGCTATTTCTCTAATTTCTTCAGTAGGTTTTCCCAATAGACGCTCGGCAGCATTTATCATTACGCCAGGCTCATTCGAAACGGCAACGGTAAATCTAGAGGGAACATTCACTCTTATATTCTGCTTACTGAGTGCCCCGCGCAAATCTACATCAATCGAGATAGGCGACAAATCGAGATATTCATAGGACTGAATAATCGGCCATACAAATGCTGCTCCACCAGCTACACATTTTGCCGAACCCTCACCAGTTTTGCCGTAGATCACTAATATCTTATCTGACGGACATCGTTTGTAACGCGTAACTAAAAGGATCACCGAGGTGAATAGGATAAATAATATTATGGCAATAAAGACTAACTGTATCATAACTATTGGTTTTGTTTTTTTACTTTAAAAGAAACGATCATCACATTATCTTTAATCAGCTCCGCCACAATTACTTTGGCGCCTGTGCGAAGGGTCTCCTTTTCGGTTGTCATAGCCGCAAACTCCATCAATTTGTTGCTGATGTTCATGGAAATCGCGCCTGTACCTGATTTATTAGGGGGAATAGGAATATATACCTCCGCCTCTTTGCCTATGGCATTATTAAGATTAATGTTACCAGAATCTTGTAGCTTCAAAATCTGACTGAACGTATATGCAATACCTATCATAGCCAAAAATCCCGCTAAAAATGCCACCATTACTGTTTTTTCAGGTGAAATGCCCTGAGATAAGGAGGCGACCCCACCCCATCCAAAGAAAACAACAAATCCCAACACCGAACGAAGACTAAAAAGTGAAAACCCCTCTGTTGCATCTAGTGCATCAGATTCAATATGAGATTCCAAACCTATAAACGCTACAATTACTTGAATGACAAACAAAATAGTCGCTGCTATCGCTATCGCCCAATATATCTGTTGAGCAACATTCATATTATTCCACCAATCCAATATTGTTGCTATCATGTCTTTTGGATTTAAATCATTTAATTTGAAAGAAACAATTTATATCTTATTCAGATCAATGTTATTAGACAAATAATTACTGAGGTTCGACAGAATAGCAAAAATGATCACTAAATAGGAGTAGTCCCAGCTTAAATTCTGAGATAATCACAAGTCAATGGTTTACACTCCTTTTCATCCACAAAAAAAGCCAGCTCCAAAACCTTGGAGCTGGCTCAACTCAAATAAAAGCTATCTCACTATCAATAAATCCTAAGCATTTTTTGTCTCAAGAGGGTATTATTTGTTTCTATTTCGATGAAATAGATTCCGTTCTCACTAATTTCTCTTGATTCAAATCGAATCTCGTTTATACCAGCATTAAAGTATTGATCACGTTGTACAATCACTCTATTATGAACATCATATACTCTGACCATTCCAGCGCCACTAACAGGCGTCCTTAACTTGAAGATAGTAAAGTCAGCCCATGGGTTCGGGTTATTTTGCATCAATTCAGCTCCGTCTGTTAAGGAATTTTCATATATGAAACTAATGCCTTGCACAGTCAGATCTGATGTGATCCACTCAGATGCTAGTCTAGCATTGTCTAAATGGATATATTCTGCATCGATATTATCAGCGGTATGTACTTCAAACAAGATGTCCCCTTCTACTATTTGCACCCCTTCTAGATTAGACCAAGCAATGTAAAGGGTATTAGATGTTTCATTCCAGAACCACATATTGTCAGCAATTTGGAGTTTGCTACTTACCAACCCAATGATTTGTGTAGGTTGCTCTGCTAAATCTATTGCTAGCTGTAATCCTGAATATTTGTTGTCTTTAGTAGCCTTGAAGGCGATCGTATTAGGGCGTTGAGTCACTTTGATATTTGCAAATTCCTTAGAACGCAATCCTGCAAGAGCGCTGTTGCCTTTTGCGTCACCAGTGACATCTCCGATCTTGATACCTATGAAGTCGACGGTCATATTTTCCTTTAAAGCATCGATCTCATATGTTTCAATAAGATCGTCCTCATTGTCAAGGGCGTCGGCCAAATCTTGACCTTTCCAGAAAAATCTCCAACTATCATTATTCGTGAAGTCAATTTTCTTACCTAGCAATACTGATCGCATCTCTACTAAATCAAGGGCACTGATCACACCATCTTTGTTTATATCAGCAGCGATAAATGCATACGGCCCAGCAAGGTTTTGAAGGCCCAAGACGTGTTTTTGCATCAGTATTAAATCTAACGTAGAAACACCGTTTAGCAGACCATCTGTTTTCTTAGGATCAATAATATATTGACCACCTATAGGCATTTCGCCAAACGCATACTCACCAACGAGGTTTGTTTCTGACATTACTTCTGCTGTGTTTACTACATCTTGGAGGTAAACTTCAACTTTATCCATCTGTGCACCTGCGGCTGTATATGTGTGCCCAGCAATGATGGCACTAGCCGTTCTTGCACGAATAACGACTACTTGAACAACCGTTGCTTCATTGCCGCAAACATCTTTTGCCACCCAAGTCAGACGATACGTCCCAACAGTCAACTCTGATACGAAGCTTACTTCGCCGGTCGTTTTAGGAGCTAAGGTGTCTTGAGCAATAATGGCATTGCTAGCATTGCGCAATACATAATCCCATTCTAATGCTTGGCCGGCGACACAATCAGAAGCACTATTTCTAAACAACACCCGTGCTCTTCCAGATGCATTTACTGTGGCAAACAACGTATCTCGTTCGTTTATCGATGGCGCCTCATTATCAGTAACTAGGATAACTTGTTTTCTACTAAGCAGGTTTTCAGCTCTTGGATCCCTGCACCAGTCTAGGACACTCCATGTGCGTTCGATCTTCATACAATAATCATTTGTAGGGTTCAAGGCAATAAAGTATCGATCCGTATAACCGATGCCATATTGTGAACAACCTACTTCATTGACCACAGGCTCACCCGTAACGCTAGGCAGTATTGCATTATTTGAACTACATACTCCTACATTGAAATCAGCAGGAAAACTTGCAAATTCTAATGGGCGTGTATTTTCATCTCCAGTTATGGTAATTCGCTGAGTGAACGATTGTGTAATAGCACTAGCATCTCTCACTACAAATCTTCTGATAATCTGTCCGGTGCCACATCGCAGATCACGAGTGATTTCGACCGGTTGCTCTGTAATAGTAATACCACAATTATCAAAGAATATACCATCCACTAATGGGCCTGAGCTATCTTTTACAAATTCCCTTGGTATCCTCAATGGCATTTGCTCGCCACTAGGCCTAAACCATCCAAAGACACTCGAATCAGAATAGACATAATCACAACTGATCTCTAGATCTGGTAGCGCTGTAACGGTAGCGGGTGTCTTATCAAGTACTCTGACCATCACCATACATACACTCATGTTTTCAGCGGCATCATAAAATCTAAGGATTACAGGTACCTCATTGCCACCATCCGAACAACAGAACATAACATATCCTGAACAAATATCGTCAACTCTTATATAGCTCTGACCATCACGAGTGTAGGCTAAATCAGAATAATCTCTTCCGCAAGCAGCACCTGCTGCAAAGGCTGAGAATAAGATTTCTCCATCACCATCCGCATCTAAACTGTCGATGAGAGCTTGATCATCCATACGAATGGCACATCTCTTTGTGACACCGCAAGCATCATAGCTGGTTTCGTCGAGCCGATCTACGTTTATCTTTATTTGTGTGTCTGTGATAGTCGTGCTGTAGTTTCTCAGACAAATAGCCACTGGTGGTGAGTCGTCAATCACATTGACAATCATACTATCTACAGATCTATTGCCGCATATATCCTGAGCTCTAAAGTAGACTACATTACGACCTAATGGCATCCTCACTCGGCCGCCATTTTGGTTAAAAGTGCCGCCAGCATAGGAGGTTGTAATAAAGATTAATGAATCTGGTTGGCAATTGTCTGTAATGATCGCTGGGATCAAATCAAACTCAGCAAAACAATCGATCTGATTTATACTTCTACTAATTTCTTTGGCTGGTAACGTGATAGACGGAGCATCATCATCCCTTAAGGTAATGACTTGTGTGCGCATATGACTTGTAAATCCACCGCTGCACTTCCATTCTTCTATGATCCACTTGCGCAAGAAGATCATATCACAAGGGTTGGCAGTGTTTAATGGAGTATCTTCATAACGGGTATAGAAGTTACAAGCTAGATTATTGAGATCCAACATATTAACTCCATCCCATCTTGGCACTCCAGAAACGGTAGTACTAAGAGATCCATCAGCATTAAATATGTTATCGCTACAAGAGAAAGTAAGCGCATTAGGTGGCCATACAATATGACCTAAGTCCAATTGCATTTGGATATTAGGCTCTCTGATATATACTTCTTGTGTACAAGTATCCGAGAAATTACCAAATTGATCCCTTATTCTATAAACTGTTTGAATCTTGGCTATGAATCCAGGCTTAATACCACACAGTTCTGTTCTCACGGATTCGCCAGCAATAATTTCAGGTTCTGAACATACCGTAATGATAGACGGATCTTGAATGATAAATCGCTGGAATTGCGCACATGTCAACGTATCAGATATACAGACTATCTCTGGTGCCAATTTGTACTCAATATTCAAATAACCCCAGCACGCCGGTAGATCAGGGCAAGAAGGAATTCTTACTTCATATTTATATTGTTGACCCACCATCGAGCCAGTAAAAATGTTGTCTTCTATTGGCCTACCCAATAAATCAGTTACTAGGATACTGTATATCGAATCTGGATAATAAAGCGAATCTAATAACATGTTTGGTGAGAGGCTGAGTAAACAGTTTTCATCAATACTGACATTAACTGTACCAACGCATACCAATGGTTTGAAACAAGCATAACTCTCGCCTGTGCCGGTTAATGGCATTAACGGACTGCCTGACATTGTGCTACCACTACCCGAGAATGTGTTGTAGATAAATGGATTTCCAACATCTGCCGCGCTTAAGACGTAACATCCACTTCCCGTGGTCACAAAGCTTCCACTTGATGAACCGTTAGGATATAGAATAGTACTGCCCAACGATATAAGTACATCTGGATCAATGACGACATTTAGATCCCGAATGGTATCTGGGCTCAAATTCGTAATATTTACAATGTAGCAAATAGAATCACCCTCTTGTACTGGATGTTCGGGCTGACTGACGATGATAGGCTCGATGAGGATTTGACCAGAGATTACCGAAGGTAATGCCAAACTAAGGAGCAAAAATAGGATACAGCTTAGGTATCCATAAATCGTTGTTTTCCAACGTGATAGTGTAAGTTTTCTCATTTCTAAAGACCTTGTCGTTAACATTCGCCACTTATGTAGCGCTTATTTGAGTTTGTAGTTTCCGTGTAGTTTAGGCTATGCCCAGTTGTAGCTTTCTTGCCTCAAATGTCATTTCGCTCGCACTTCTTTAAGTGAGGGCACTATGCATTTAAAGGACTTAATTAGGTCTATTATAATCGGATGGATAGGGCAAAGATAATAGAGGATATCATATTATGAAAATTATTAATATTTTTTTTTACGTATATGATACCCAAACCTATCATATTAATAAATTAACATATGTATATCTCTGGATTTTAATGCTTTATTATGAAACTTTGTCGGATAAAAATTATGAAATAATCGACCAAAATGCGTATATCTTTCATCGATAGAATTGACAGTTATTGGCAGTTTGTTATATACGCCAGTAGAATAATGCCATTTGCATGCAAATTGCTTTTATATCTTTGCAGCTACAAGAACGAACTATATGAGCATTTTACTTTTTATTACACTAACTCTCATATTAATGAGTCTCAGCGGTTATTTGCTTTTTCCAAAGCTAGATCTGCCAGCGTGGAAAGGGGCTGTACCTGTCTTAAGGTGGATGGAAATATCGGAGAAAGTGGGCCGTAGCAGATGGTTTGGAATCATGAGTGCCATTCCGATCTTGAATATTTTTATCATCACAGGTTTGTCTGCGGCGCTGGTTCGTTCTTTCGGCAAACTGTCTTTAGCGGATACAACTGTAGCTGTTTTATACAATCCGATTGCGTTTTATTTATTGAGTAAGGATGCTTCTGCAAGCTTTAAGGAGCCCGTAATCACCAAGGAAAGAGAATATTTAGATCAGCTTAAAGCCGCAAAAGAAGAAAGTAATGAAAAAAGGTTTGATCGACTTATTAAGGCAAACCCATATAAAAAAGGAATCCTCCGAGAGTGGTTTGAGTCCATTGTCTTCGCGGTATTTGCAGCGGCTTTTATTCGGATGTTTTTTATTGAGGCTTATGTCATTCCCACACCTTCTATGGAAGGTACTCTTTTAGTTGGTGATTTTTTGTTCGTCAGTAAAATGAGCTACGGTATCAGAACACCACAAACGATAGCAATGATACCATTGCTGCACAATAGAATACCTTTTCTACATAAAGAGTCCTATTTAAGCAAACCATCGCTCCCCTATTATCGTCTACCTCCAAGAAGCTTGCCGCAGCGCAACGATCCTTTTGTCTTCAACTGGCCAGTGGGTGACAGTGTTTACATTACAGGAACTCGCTCTTATACATTATCTCAAGTAGAAAGAGCTAAAGAAAGTTATCTACAACATGATCCTGAACTGAACGACTTAGTGAATAATCAAAAATATGTGGTACGTCCATTAGACAAAAAAGATCACTACATAAAGCGATGCGTAGGTATTGCTGGAGATTCACTACAAGTGATCGAAGGTAAGCTCTACATAAATGGTCAATTGGGCGAGCAACCGCCTCATGTGCAACTTCGATATAGAGTCAGTGGGGATGTAAGTAGTATTAATCCTAAGAGATGGGAAGAATGGGGCATCGAAAAAGAAGATATTTGGCAAAGTGAGATGGGAAGTGGCTTTGTTTTGGATGAGACCCAAGTGGCACATCTTAAAGGTGCTGCCCCAAATATTCAGGTGACCCAAGTTATTTTCGGCTCAGACCCTGTCAACTTGTTTCCTCATGATCCTGTCCATTTCCCTAATTGGTCTGTAGACAACTATGGCCCTATATGGATACCAAAAGCCGGCTCAACCATTCAACTTTCTAAAGAAAATATTGCCTTGTATCAAAGAATCATAGCTGTTTACGAAGGAAATACCATAGAAACAACCGGGGAAACATTTAAAATTAATGGGGAAGACACAAGGAGTTATACCTTCAAGCAAAACTATTATTGGGCCATGGGCGATAATCGTCACAATTCTGAAGATAGCCGAAGTTGGGGATTTGTGCCTTTTGATCATGTGATGGGCAAGCCTGCTTTGATATGGTTAAGCACCAAAAATGCTTCTATTCGAAATGGTATTCGTTGGAATCGACTCTTTACACCAGCTGGCAACTTATAAATGAAGTCTTGGGTATATATATCAATATGGTTGACCTGCATAGCTACCGCCATAAATGGTCAGATGCCCACTACCAATCTCCTTCTTTTTGAATTGCGTGCTAACGAAGAAGTAGTGCTGTTAAATAATCCAAGATTTTTGACGGCCTTCAATCAAGAAGGATATAATAACCAGCCATTTTTCATTGATGACAATAGCTTGTTGTTCACGTCCAACTATAAAGATGTTCAGCACACTGATATTTACGAAATTCAACTGGCAAACTCCACGCTACGTCGCTTGACCGCAACATCAGAATCCGAGTATTCGCCTATCATGAATAATCGAGATAATCTAACGGTTATCAGCCAATCGGTCTCAGAAGATGGTGATCCATCTCAGTATTTATGGTCATTTGATCCAGAACGAAAGATAAATGAAGGACCAATAATTAATAGTATTAAAAATGTAGGCTACTATTGTTGGCTAAATGATCATCAAGTAGCATTATACCTAGTCAGCGATCCAAATGAACTCATACTCTATGATTTGGAATCGGGTCAACAAAAGCATATTTCTTATCGAGTTGGAAGAAGCTTAAAAAAGGATGCCGATGGCAATCTCATCTATCTGCACAAGGTGGGCGATTCGTTGAGCTATAGAAAATATAACTTGAGCACAGCTCAGAGTAGTTATATAATATCAGCTATTGGGCTTCAGGAAGATTTTGAAATTTTGCCTAACGGGGACTTAATATGTAGCCAAGAAGCCTCCCTATATCGCCTAAAACGAGGTGGTAAATGGACTTTGTTAAAGGATTTATCAACTATGGGTGTTAGAAAAATAACGCGCATAGCTGTAAATAATAATAAAATAGCACTCGTAGTTGAATAGAAATGTGCGAAGAAAGTATTTTAAGCGTTACTTGATAACGACTTTATGCTAAAGGCACGAACGATGAAATCAAAATCATTTCGTATACTTATTTTTCTTTATTTTCTTTCAGCCGAGGCAATGTTATTTGCCCAATTCTCGAATGAGTGGATAATAAAGATAAATGAACCATCCGCCCTCAAGGACATTCGTCTTCAAATCCCCGATGCGGAGTTGGAGGCTATTTTTCCGGACCTAAACCTTTATGTACTGAGATCCACCAATGTAAAATCACATCAAATAACCGCACTCAAATCAATCTCTTCTATCGACTACCTTCACGATAATATCCGTTCTACTTCGCGTCGCACGCCCAATGATCCGAGTTATCCTGGGCAGTGGTCTTTACCTATTATAGAAGCCAGCAAGGCATGGGATATAAGCGTTGGTGCCCTTGCACCCAATGGAGATGACATTGTGGTGGCCATTTTTGATGACGGCTACCAAGTGGATCATCCAGACTATGCAAGTAACGTATGGATAAATAAAAATGAGATACCAGATAACGGCTTAGATGATGACCAAAATGGCTTTATTGATGATTATCAAGGTTGGAACAGTACACTATCCAATGATAACCACCGCGTCATAGCTCATGGCACTTCTGTTGCAGGCATCATTGGGGCAGTCGGAGACAATGGGAATCAAATAGCTGGTATTAATTGGAATGTAAAATTAATGCTTACTAGTGCAGGGCGCAATGATTTCATTACCCTCGCAGATATAGTCAAAGGGTATAACTATATATATGCTCAGCGCAAACTATATAATGAGACCTCAGGGTCACGAGGCGCATATGTTGTTGTGAGTAATTATTCGGGTGGTGCAGAAGAACTCTTTCCATCTGATTTCCCCGCATGGTGCGAGGTCTATGATGCGTTAGGTAGTGTAGGCGTACTTAATGTTACTTCAGCGCCAAATGCAGATGTCGATGTAGAGGTAGTGGGTGACTTACCCACATTATGTCCCTCGCCTTATCTGATCGTAGTCACCAATACGGATAAAGAAGATAACAAAGTAAAGGCCGCTGGATACGGATCTATTTCGGTGGACATGGGTGCACCAGGAGATGGTATACTAACCACAGGTCTTAATAGTCAGTTGGATACTGATTTCCCTGGCACTAGTGCTGCCGCCCCCCACGTCGCTGGTTCCATTTCACTCCTTTATTCGATTATTTGCGAAGAAGCCTTTCAGCGTTCGCTCTCTAGACCTTCTGAAATTGCATTGATTATGAAAGATGCCATATTGACTGCGGGAGACGATCTTTTTGCATTGAGAAATATTACCACCTCTGGCAAACGATTGAATGTGTTTAAAAGCATAAAAATTATTGATAGCTCGATAGGCAACTGTTGTAAGATAACACTTGCGGATAGGATTATTTCAGACGAAAGCTGCCAAGGCGCAGCAGATATTACCCTTACTCTCCCAACCATATCACAAGATATAAGTGGAAATATTGAGTACAGATTAAGTATTGATAATCAAGAGATACGTAGTCAGGACAGCATCTTTCAAAGACTTTCTCCAGGCTCATACGCGCTAAGAATTGTCGATACGAATCAAGAAAATTGTTCGTATGAAGAAAATATTTTGTTACAGGGAAGCACAACAGAATGTCCCTTTGGAGAATTTGGAATCGAAGAAATAAGCCCAAACCCTGCAAGTGAATCTATCAGCATTCGCTATAATATTAGCGAGCAACAGCTAGTTAATATATTGATTTACAACAACTTAGGTCAGTTAATGTATCATAAAATACTGAATCCTGAGTTTACCGCTGCACGAATTCATACGGTAGATGTGGCGAGTTTTCCAGCGGGGATTTATCATGTTACACTACGCGCTACCTCACAACTTTCCACGAAAAAGATTCTTGTTATAAATTACTAAGTAATTGTACTAAAATTATGTATTTTTGCCGCCCGTTTAAATGGCTCCGTAGTTCAATTGGATAGAATACCTGACTACGGATCAGGCGGTTGGAGGTTCGAATCCTCCCGGAGTCACATAACTATTGAATTTAAAAAAACAGGAAGCAAATGTCAAAAATTTGTCCGCTTACAGGAAAAAAGCCGATTGTCGGTAATCACGTGTCTCACTCTAATCGCAAGACTAAGAGGAGGTTTGAGCCTAATCTTCAGAAGAAGAGATACTTCATACCTGAGTTAGAAAAATGGGTAACGCTGCGCATTAGCACTAGTGCCATGCGCAATATCAATAAGCTCGGCATATATGACTACCTCAAATCCCTCGAATCCAAAGGTGTCAAGACCGGAGTTGAATTATCTTAAATCGTTTAAAAGCTATATGACATGGCAAAGAAATCAAAGGATAACAGATCGCAAATCATTCTAGAATGTACCGAGCATAAAAACAGTGGTATGCCAGGAACATCACGTTATGTTACACAAAAAAATAGAAAAAATACTCCCGATAGGCTTGAAATCAAGAAATATAATCCTATCTTGAAGCGCTATACACTTCACAAAGAAATAAAGTAAAATGGCTAAAGTATCAAAGAACGCAAGAGTTGCTCAAAGAGCTCAAAATGCCGGCTCAGGTAGAGATTTTGTCAAAGTAGTGACAAGTGTTAAAAACCCGGCTACTGGAAAGTATTCCTATAAAGAAGTCATGATCCATAAGGACAAGGTTCAGGAATACTTAGCCTCCAAAAAATAGATAAATACCGAGAGATTATATTTATAAGGGCTTTTCTATCTCGCATAGAAAGGCCTTTTTTATATTAAGAGCACCAATTCCTTATTATGAGCTTTTTTAAAAAGTTTTTTACCAAGAAAAAAGAAGAAGATCTCAATGAAGGTTTGCAAAAGACCAAATCTGGGATTTTCGATAAAATAAGTAAAGCGGTCGCCGGCAAGAGCACAGTTGATGAAAGCTTCCTTGATGAACTCGAAGGTATTTTAATCCAATCTGATGTTGGACTAGATACGACCATCAAAATTATCGAAAGATTAGAAACAAAAGTCGCCGCTGAAAAGTACCTAAATACGGAGGAGCTCAATGAAATCCTCAAAAACGTCATCATCGGATTGTTAGAGGAAAACAACACAAGAGATACAGAAGACTTTGAAATTGATACAGCCCACAAACCACATGTTATTTTGGTGGTAGGCGTCAATGGCACAGGCAAGACAACCAGTATCGGAAAACTAGCACATCAATTGACCAAAAAAGGATACAAAGTCGTTTTGGGGGCTGCTGATACTTTTAGAGCTGCCGCTGTACAGCAGCTTAAGATTTGGTCTGAACGCGTCGGGTGTGATTTTTTTGATAAAGGAATGAATGCTGATCCGGCTGCAGTAGCTTACGAGACAGTTCAATATGGCATGAATAAAGGATGTGATGTTGTGATTATCGATACCGCAGGCCGACTTCATACAAAACTGTACCTCATGAAAGAGCTCACAAAAATAAAGAGCTCTATCGCTAAAAAACTCGAAGGTGCGCCCCATGAGGTAATGTTAGTGCTTGACTCTACTAATGGACAAAATGCTATTGAGCAAGCCAAAGCCTTTACGGCAGCTACAGAGGTGAGTTGTCTTACCTTGACCAAATTAGACGGCAGTGCTAAAGGAGGTGTGGCCATAGGCATCTCTGATCAATTTAAGATTCCTATCAAATATATAGGAGTCGGCGAAGGAATCGAGCAACTACAAGTGTTCAATAAAAGAGCTTTTGTAGAAAGCCTTTTCAACTAAGACTCAGTGTTAATGATTTACTAAATCTTGCCTTATATGCACAATCGACTACAACGAGAGCGTTTTAACAACATAATTTTATGCGTATGAAGTGGATGTTAATTTTCATGTTGGCAATGCCTTTAGGACTAAAAAGTCAAGATGCCACCCAGATTGTAAAGATTAACAGCCTTACTAAAGACCTTGGCGCAATAAAAAGAGGCACAAAAGTTGCCGATAAGTTTGAGTTTTGGAACACCTCTGAAGAGGATATTGAAATAGACCTCGTCTCAACATGCGAGTGCACCACCGCCCAATGGACGCGCGGTAAAATTAAACAAGGAGAAAAAGCTGAAATCAAGTTTACTTTTGATAGCGCCACCAAAGAAAATGAAGAAACTTTAGATATTGACGTCTATTTTATTAATAAGAACCCTAAAACAGGAAACCCCTACAGCCTGTTTCTGAGCTATACGTATTCTTGGGCTAAATAGTCTTTAGGCGCAGCACCTTTGTTTTAAGCTCCTTCGCTCAATTTCAATACTTCCAAGAACGCTTTTTGTGGCACTTGTACGCTGCCTATTTGGCGCATCTTCTTCTTGCCCTTCTTTTGCTTTTCTAACAGCTTTCTTTTACGAGAAATATCACCGCCATAACATTTTGCCGTAACATCTTTACGCAATGCAGAAATCGTCTCGCGGGCAATAATTTTAGCTCCAATGGCGGCCTGGATAGCAATCATAAATTGCTGACGTGGCAATAATTCTTTAAGTCGAGAACATATATGACGCCCAAATGATTCTGCTTTAGTCTTATGCACTAATGAACTCAAGGCATCCACCGACTCACTATTCAGTTTGATATCTAAACGTACTAAATCTGACGATCGATAATCGATCGGATGATAATCAAAAGAGGCATACCCTCTAGTCAGTGACTTGAGCCGATCATAAAAATCGAAAACTATTTCGGCCAAAGGCAGCTCAAAAGTCAACTCAACACGTTCAGTGGTGAGATAAGTTTGATTCATTAACATACCGCGCTTATCCATACAAAGAGACATGATAGTGCCAATATACTCTGGCTTAGAAATGATCTGCGCGCGGATGTATGGCTCCTCTACCCTATCAAGCAACGTCGGGTCAGGTAAGTCTGAAGGCGTATTGATAATAATTTCTTCACCTTTTTTTGTGTAGGCGCGATACGAAACGTTAGGCACCGTGGTGATTACTTCTTGGTCAAATTCGCGCGATAATCTCTCCTGAATAATTTCAAGATGAAGCATACCTAAGAAGCCACATCTGAATCCAAACCCTAAAGCAACAGAAGTCTCAGGCTCGAAGACCAAAGAGGCATCGTTAAGTTGTAATTTCTCGAGACTATCTCTTAAATCTTCAAAATCTTCATTTTCAATAGGATAGATACCAGCAAAGACCATCGGCTTCACATTTTCAAAACCAGAAATTCCTTTTAGACAAGGATTGGCCGCCGAGGTGATTGTGTCCCCTACTTTTATTTCTTTCGATTCTTTAATCCCCGTTATGATATAGCCTACATCCCCCGCTTCTAATTTATCTTTAGGTACTTGATTCATCTGCAAGACACCAACCTCATCAGCGTGATATTCTTTACCAGTATTAAAGAAGCGTACTTTTTCTCCCTTTGTTACAGTTCCATTCAGGATGCGAAAGTACGCGATCACCCCTCTAAAAGAATTAAACACTGAATCAAAAATCAATGCTTGAAGCGGAGCTTTCGGATCTCCCGCAGGTGGGGGGATACGTTTTACTATCGCCGCTAGAATATCTCTAATCCCAAGACCCGTTTTTCCACTGGCATGAACGATATCATCAATGTCGCACCCAATCAAATCTATAATCTGGTCAGAAACTTCTTCGATCATCGCGCTATCCATATCCACCTTGTTGAGCACTGGAATAATCTCTAGGTCGTGTTCAATGGCCAAATAAAGATTCGAAATCGTTTGGGCCTGAATACCCTGTGAAGCATCGACCAAAAGTAAGGCCCCTTCACAAGCGGCTATTGATCGCGATACTTCATACGAGAAATCGACATGACCTGGGGTGTCAATCAAGTTGAGCGTATACCTTTGCCCATCTACGTGGTGATAATATAGTTGAATAGCATGGCTTTTGATTGTGATGCCACGCTCTCTTTCGAGATCCATGTCATCAAGCGCCTGATCCTGCATATCCCGCTCGGCTATCGTTTGGGTCTCTTCTAGCAGTCGATCAGAAAGAGTACTTTTCCCATGGTCGATATGGGCAATGACACAAAAATTACGGATATACTTCATCAAATAGAAATTGGCTGCAAATATATAACAATGCCTTATCTGACTCGATTCTATTTCTATTCATTCTCCTTGAGCAAAGTTCATAGAAAATGTCAGAAATACATGAATGCCAATAAATAACGATTGTTATGTCCCAATATTCACTCATCTCACTTTTGACTTCACTGTTTTCGAGTAAACGGGGCTAATAACTTTGTTTTTATACTTAAATTTGATCCGATACAGTTTAGATATTCTAAGATGTAGGTTTTATCCTTTTTGAGAAGAGTTACGATAATTCTCATTGACAACTTTGTTTCATTTAAAGTGCATGTTTTGAATCTTATCAGCGACACAGTTACAAAACCCACATCGGCCATGTTAGAGGCGATGATGAATGCCGAGGTCGGAGATGATGTTTTTCGATCTGATCCTACAGTGAATGCCTTAGAAACCCATGCAGCTCAATTATTTGGCATGGAAGCAGCTATGTTTTGTCCTTCCGGAACAATGACAAATCAGATTGCAATAAAAATGCATACGCAGGCGCTTGATGAAATGATCTGTGATCATACTTCACATGTTTATCAATACGAAACGAGTGGTTATGCGCACAATAGTGGGATAGGAGTTAGATTGCTAGAAGGTAGTAACGGAAAGATTTCAGCCGCACTTATTGCTCAAGTGATCCAAGAGGATTATGATTGGTTGCCAAGAAGTCGATTAGTCGTACTAGAAAACAGCACAAACAAAGGTGGTGGTAGCTACTATACGATTGATGAGATAAAGCCTATTAAATCCATCTGCAAAGAAAATGGTCTTAAACTACACCTGGACGGAGCCCGAATATTTAATGTGTTAGTAGAGACCCAAGAAAAGACAAGAGCCATAGGAGAACAGTTTGACTCAGTATCCATTTGTTTATCAAAAGGGCTAGGGGCGCCCGTGGGGTCATTGTTGATAGGAAATGCTGTTGATCTAAAATACGCCAGAAGGTTGCGGAAAGTCATGGGCGGCGGAATGCGCCAAGGAGGGTTCTTAGCTGCCGCAGGGCTCTATGCACTCAATCATCATGTAGATAGATTAATCATTGACAACAACAGAGCCAAATTGACGGGGGATCTACTTGAGCTTCTGCCTTATGTTATTGATGTCAAACCTGTTATGACAAACATTGTCATTTTTTCGCTAGATCATCAAATAAATCCACATCAATTCATAGATTGGTTAAAATCGAAGGGGGTTCTTGCTACTGTTTTCGGCCCACACGAAATCCGGTTTGTATTTCATTTAGATATTACTGAAGATATGGTGCACCAACTATTTGAATTGCTACCGACATATATAATGAATTAATAACCAAGAAATATAGCTAATTGATCCACTAATTTTCGGTCATTGCTAAGCCTCGGCAGCTTATTTTGCCCGCCTAATTTGCCTTGTGTTTTCATGTACTCCCTAAATCCATCTTGACGTACCGATTGTATTTTGAGGGAGCTAATAATCTGCCCCTCAATCAAGTCCTTGTAATAAGAATTTTGGGTGCACATCACCTGGTCTAGAGTGCGGGCAAACTGCTCAAGATCATCGGGGAAAGAGTCAAATTCGATCCACCATTCGTGGTGAGGCTTTAGCCCCACATTAGGCATAACGACCGGTGCCACCGTAAATTCGCGTACTTGACCGCCATGAACCTTCATCGCCGTAACCAAAGCCTGCTCAACCTCTTTAGAAATCACATGTTCGCCAAATGCCGATAAGAAATGTTTAACCCTTCCGGTAACTATCAATCGGTAAGGCTGAATCGATGTAAATTGGATCGTATCGCCGAGATCGTAAGCCCATAAACCTGCATCGCTGCTGATAATCATCGCATAATCTACGCCTATTTCCACCTCTCGAAGACCAAGCCGCGTCGGGTGTTCTTTATGATGCTCTTGTAAGGGCACAAATTCATAGAATATTCCAGCATTTGTATTGAGCAACAATTCACTCGATCCGATTTGATCCTGAAACGCAAAAAAGCCCTCAGAGGCAGGAAAAGTTTCAAGGCTATCCAACTCACCTCCTATCAATTCTTGCAATGCATTGCGATAGGGTTCATAATTTACCCCACCATAGACGAAAAGTTTTAAATTTGGAAAGACTTGCTGAATGGTTGATTTACCCGTGTAATCAAGCAACCTTTCAAAATACATTTGTACCCAAGGAGGTATACCACTAACCAAGCGCAAATCTGCTTTACTCGTTTCAGCTACAATTTTATCAACTTTTGCTTCCCAATCCTCTATACAATTTGTTTTATATGAGGGAATTTGATTGGATTTGAGCCAAAACGGAATCTCGTGATTAACAATACCAGAAAGCCTACCAAGGTAAATCCCGTTCAATTTGTCCATTTCTGGACTGCCAGAAAGAAATAATACTTTACCATCAAAAATGTCATATCTCTTGGCAATAGACACATAATGCAGCAAGGCCTTTCGTGCACTATGAATATGATGCGGAATACTTTGTCGCGTAATAGGAATGTACTTAGTGCCCGAGGTGGTACCCGACGTCTTAGCGAGGTACTTGGGTCGTCCTGGCCAAAGAATGTTTACTTGTCCTTGAGCTGTTCGATCAAAATAATCCTTGGCCGCTTCATAATCTCTAATAGGCACTTGTTGCCGGAAAGATTCGAAATTTCTAATATAAGCATATCCATGATCTTTACCCCAAACAGTATCCTTTGCTTTGGCGATAAGCTCTTGAAAGATTTTGTCTTGATCAGCCATCGCATTTGAACTCTGAGCGACAACTTGAGAAGATATCCATTGAGCATAAGGGCTAATGAGACGAGACTTCCACATATTACTTAAAGCGTCTTTTCTTTAAGTGCCAAAGAAATGTTTATGTCCATCATTCTTTCGGCGATAGGGCGAGTGTAAGCATTAAACTCTTCCATGGCTGATTCTATAATATCGCGTTGTACATTCTCAACCGCTTGTGCTAGTATTGTTTGATAGTGCTCAATGATTTCTATCTCTTCATTTGTCAAGTGTGCTTCATTTTGTTCTAAGAACTTTTTGCCATGTAATAGCACATTTTTCGCTTCATTACGAGATTCAATCAAGGCCTTTTGCTTTCGATCCTCTTCAGCATTCATGATGGATTTCTTGAGCATTAACCCCATTTCCTCTTCGGATAGCCCGTATTGAGATCGAATCTCAACCTCAGCGGAAGTTTCGCTACGCAATTCTTTAGCCTTAACCCTTAAAATGCCATCCGCATCAATTAGAAAGCGAATGTCAATTTTGGGAATTCCCGCTGGCATGGACGGAATGCCCGTTAACAAAAACTCGCCAAGTTTTCGATTGTGTTCTACTAAATCTCTTTCACCTTGAAAAACCGAAACCCTCAATCTTGTCTGACCATCTACAGAAGTTGTGTATTGTCTGCCAGCTCCTGCTGGAACTTTGGTGTTTCGAGGAATGATAACATCCATCAATCCACCAACCGTTTCTATACCAAGCGATAACGGGGTAATATCGAGCAACAACATGTCTCTACGATTGCCGGCTAAAATATCCGCTTGTACTGCTGCACCTAAGGCCACCACTCTATCTGGATCTATTTGGTCATTTATCTTGCATGGAAACAATGCAGCTACCTTCCGACGCACAAAAGGAATACGCGTAGATCCGCCTACCATGACTACCTCATCCAGCTCATCAATGGAGAGTTGACTATCTGCAAGACATGCTCTACATAAACTCATTGTGTGTTCTACTTTAGATGTAATCAAGGATTCAAACGTTTCTCTGGTGAGATGCAAAGTACCAAAAGGGCTTTGTTCAGTAAATGTCTCATGGGTAGAAAGGTGTTTTTTGGCACGTTCTGCGGCGATTCTTAACCCTTGTCCAAAAGATTTATCTTGCTTAAGGCGACCTTTCTTAACATCTAATTCACCCATCCAGTAGTCAACTATAGCGCGATCAAAGTCATCACCCCCCAGAAAAGTATCGCCGTTAGTCGATAAAACTTCAAAAACACCTTCTTGAATATGCAGAATAGATACATCAAATGTCCCACCGCCCAAATCATACACGGCTATTTTCTTTTCAGATGTGCGATCCGTGCCAATATCGTAGGCGAGACTAGCGGCTGTCGGCTCATTAATGATCCTCAAAACATCAAGTCCTGCAATTTTGCCAGCATCGCGAGTGGCCTGTCGTTGCGCATCATTAAAATATGCCGGCACTGTTATGACCACCTGTTCAATTTTCTGTTGCAGTTTTTCTTCACCTAGACGTTTGAGTTCTTTTAAAATTTCAGCAGATAGTTCGACAGGTGAATAAAATCGATCCCCTGCTTTAATCTTCACTAAGCTGTCTTTATTTTCGTCAATTATGGTGTATCCTAGATGATTCTTGAATGCGTCCAAATCCGTATATGCTTTTCCCAAGAGACGCTTTACGGAGTAAATAGTGCTCTCAGGGGCGGTCGTTAATTTCTCTTTCGCCCTTTCGCCCACTAGGATACTGCCATCTTCTGAAAAATGAATGATGCTTGGAACGAGAACACTTTTGCCATGATTATAGTCAACGGTCAACGGTTGACCATCTTTTATATAGGCCATCAGGCTATTGGTAGTGCCAAGATCAATCCCTACAATGAGCGAATTTTTCGCCGCCTCTTCGACAGTACCATCTTTAATATTAATAGAAATTTTGGCCATTTATACTTTTTTTTGATCTATTCTGAATTTCTTAAGTTTCTACAACATAACAAACTATGACTAAGTGTCTGAATTCCTAAATAATAAAGGCAACATTCTGTTTTTAGTTCTTGCGGGCTTTTTTGTAACGAATGCTGTTGTCGCCGAATTCATGGGCGTAAAAATATTCTCTTTAGAGCAAACATTGGGATTTGAAGCAATGAATTGGACTATTCTAGGGATAGAAAACCTCGGATTTAACCTGTCAGCGGGTGTTTTACTCTGGCCAATCGTTTTTTTAATGACGGATATCATCAATGAGTATTATGGCAAAAAAGGGGTACGTCTGCTGTCGTTTGTTACAGCAGCCTTAATCCTTTATGCCTTTTGCATGATTTATTTCTCGATTTACATTTCGCCAAATGTTTGGTGGCAATATGAAAGTGGTTTATTGATTGCTGATGAATCACTGCGTGTCGCAGATATGGATTTGGCCTTTAGGCGTATTTTAGGACAAGGCCTTTGGATCATTGTTGGCAGTTTGATTGCCTTCTTGGTTGGTCAGTTTGTCGATGTACTTGTGTTTCACACTATTAAGGAGCGCACAGGGGAACGCAAAATTTGGCTTCGAGCCACCGGATCTACTCTCGTATCTCAATTAGTAGACAGTTTTGTTGTGTTGTTTGTAGCTTTTTATATTGGGGCAGACTGGGATATTGTCAGGGTATTGGCAATAGGAGTGGTCAACTATTCGTACAAATTTATAATCGCCGTTATCATGACCCCATTGCTGTATTTGGTGCATTATATCATAGACCGCTACTTAGGTAAAGATCTGAGTAGTAAAATGAAAACAGCAGCGGCATTAGGGTAAAATGAGCTAGCTTCGTCTACAAATCTTTATATCATCATGCGCCAATCTACTTCTTCTATATTAATGGTTAGGCCCGCTAATTTTGGCTTCAACCCAGAAACAGCGGCCAATAATGCGTTTCAAAAAGATGATGGAAGTATGAGTGCATCGTCTATTGCTCAAAAGGCTCAAATTGAGTTTGACCGAATGTCAGAAGATCTACTATCAAAAGGAGTGGAGCTTATCATTATTGAAGATACTAAACTTCCAATTAAAACTGATGCTGTTTTTCCCAATAATTGGTTTTCGACCCATGAAGACGGAAGATTATTTGTTTACCCAATGTACAGCGCTAATCGTCGCTTAGAAAGAAGAGAAGACATTCTCTCAAGATTAATAGGCGAATATGGATTTCAAAAATATGACGATCTTCTCGCAGAGGAAGATCGTCATATTTTTCTTGAAGGTACAGGAAGCATGATTCTTGATCGCTGCAATGGCCTTATATATGCCTGCTACAGCGAGCGAACGCATCCCAAATTATTACGTAAAATGGCTATGTTATTGGGGTATGAGCTTATCGGATTTGATGCGGAGGACGTAAATGGTGTTCCTTATTATCATACAAACGTAATTATGGCGCTTGGAAAATCTGTAAGCATCATTTGTCTAGAGTGTATTGAGGATGAAAAACAAGCGCATCGAGTCAAGAAAAGTCTTCAAGATACAAACAAAGCCATTGTAGAAATCTCACGCATTCAAGTGGAGCAGTTTGCTGGAAATATGTTGGAAGTTCTGGGGTCTGCAGAAAAACCCTTATTAGTTATGTCGACGAATGCATATAATTCTTTGAATTATAATCAATTAGATATTATAAATAAACATAATATTATTTGCCATTACGATCTTGATACAATAGAAAAGTATGGCGGCGGAAGTGCGAGGTGTATGATGGCGGAGATTTTTTTTCCAAAGTAAATGTTCCTACACCAACCAGTTGATCTTGCTCGGTTATTAGTAAAATATCATCTAGCGACCCAATATTTGTTAATCAAATCACCTAGAAGAAATAAAATTTCATTCTTCCGACAACTACATTGTTGTCGGATGTGCACTTATATACTTATACAGCGTAGCCTTACTCACCCCGCCCCACTCGCAGATCTCTTTGACTGTCATTTCTTTTTTGTCATACATCTCTTTGAGGCGTTTGATTTTCTTTTTGTCGAGCTTCGGTGGGCGACCTCCTACTGTACCGCGAGCACGAGCTGAGGACAGCCCGGCCATGGTACGTTCGCGGATGATATCTTTCTCCAGCTGACCCAGGGCACCGAATACATGAAAGATAAACTTGCCCATGGACGTACTCGTATCAATCGCATCTTGGATGCTCTTGAGCTGCACCCCTTCTTTATCCAGGAAGTCGATCCACTCCATGAGGTGCTTGAGACTGCGAGAGAGACGATCCAGTTTCCAGATGACCAGGGTATCACCTCTGCGGAGGATAGACTTCAGCTTATCGAGCTGTGGTCTATCTGCGATAGATCCACTCGCTTTGTCGGTATAGATTTTTTCGCATCCCACTTTTTTGAGCGCATCATGCTGCAGATCCGGATTTTGGTCGAGAGTAGAGACGCGCGCATAGCCTATGATCATAATGATAAGATTATAGTCTATAAAACGTAATAACTATACGTTGATTATTGAACTGAGTTATTATACCT
>CAZTSI010000027.1:0-48540 GCA_964616755.1 uncultured Saprospiraceae bacterium
AAGAAGAATTTAATTTATTAACTAAAGTTGCATTTGCCGCTTGAATTCAGGAAATCTACACTTGTCTTACAGCCAATTTTGCTGCTTATGACCGATATATAACAAATCTATTGGGTCTGTGAGATTTTGTATGCTTTTGATGCGAATCACTGAGAAGGCCAACTACAGTATGTACAGCCCACCCCATTTTTTGGGGGGCGGGGGGATAATCTCACCTACATTTTAAAAGCGCAATGGTAGTATTTTATGGGCCTAGTCGTTGATTAAAGATTTAAACATTTTCAACCATCACATTAAAAGTAGTATGATTACTCATCGAGCAAATCAAGAGGCACGACAAGTTTATATTTACAACAAAAGACCTTCTGAGCGTTGACTTAAGATTATGCTGCCACCCTTTGTGAGTTCAGATTTAAACAAATAATCTACTTTAGTACAACAAAGTTGTGGTGCGTACAAACCCTAAGTCCATAAGCCAATCAAACAATAGGAAAATTAAAAACGGCTAATCAATTACTTCAATTCAGGATTCTTCAGATTCTTCTGCTACTAAAATAGTCCCAATGGAAATAAAAATTCATATTGCTCCTTCCCTCGACCTTACAAATCCGAACCCACAAAGGCAACGACATCTTGATAAGCAAAGCCTCCTAAAACACCAAATAGATTATGCTTACTGAGCTTGGACAAAGAAATCGCTGGCGAATTAATACCTAATAAAAAACAAATTATCTTTCTATCATCTTTAAGCAATTGTCTATGGCTCTCTTTTAATGCCTTTAGTTCTTGTATCTGATCATTAGAAAGAAATATCGAAGGCCTTGGAAGGTTCTTTTTGCTTGAAACATCAAATGTCACATTTGGCTCTATACACCACGCACAATGTCCACAACTCGAGTATGACTTTTCACCGAAGTAAGTCTTAATATAATTACTTTTACATTCAGAAGCCTCAAGAAAAGAAAGCACTTGTTCGAGTCGTTCAAGGTCATTTTTTTCGCGAATCACAAATTTATCAAATAGCGCCCTGCTAATTTCGTTTGCACTTCGACTACGATCCAGCAAAGTGTAACGATGCAAAAGCCCTGAAGACTTAGTAGTCCCAAAGCCAGAAGACTCAAGGTAACTGAGAGAACGCAAAATTTTCTCGCGCGTAAAACCAGTTTTGGCCACCGCTTCGTCTAAGTCAAGTGTAATGTGAATAGTACCACGCTTGGCAGCACTAAATAATTGCTTATAAAAATCAACTGTTGCCGCATTCGCTTGCTTGTAAAAATCACTTTCGGGTTTTGTATAAGTGATTCTGTAGGTGCTGTATTTTGGGGTGATTTGCTTTAAAATACCCATTAATTCGAGATAAGTAAGTATCGTTGCCAAACTAAGCGGTCTAAAATCAAATTTCCTAGATGTATGATAAAGACTAAGCTCAAAATGCTCATCTTGTTGCAATATGAAGCTTGCAAAGTCGAAGAGATCCGACTCACTCGGTGTATCGCCAAGCGTAAATGCGGCGAGTTTAGGTAAATCTTCTGCATTACCTAGTACCGTCACCTTGCTTTCTTTGCCATCTCTGCCTGCACGACCGATTTCTTGCACATAGTTTTCTAAGCTTTTAGGCAAATCGTAATGGTATATATATCGCACATCGGCCTTGTCTATTCCCATGCCAAAGGCAATAGTTGCCACTACAATTTCACTATCGCCTTGTGTCCAATTTTCTTGAATCACAGCTCTTAAATCTGCGTCCAAGCCTGCATGGTAAGCGTGGGCGAGCAATCCTACCTTTTTCAGAGCTTCCGCCAAAACTTCGGTTGAGTGTTGAAAAGTTGCGTAGACGATAGTCGTACCTGGTGGGTTTTGACGTAAGCTGTCAAGAAGTGCATCGAAACGATCATCTTGACTTGTAGGCCTAATGTCAATAAATAGATTTGGGCGATAAGCGGAATTGATAATAGAAGCCGCCTCAGAGATTTTCAAAGCCGATTGTATATCCTTAACTACGGCAGGAGTTGCAGTGGCGGTCAAGGCTAGCACTGCTTCAGCCTTTATTCTTTCAGCATATTGAACCAGCTTGAGATAATCGGGACGAAAATTATGGCCCCATTGTGAGATACAATGTGCTTCATCTACGGCAAAAAGACGGATTTTAATGCCTGAAATGAGCAAAATGAACGACTCGTTATTAAATCTTTCAGGCGATACATAAAGTAACCTTAATGCTCCTGAACGAAGTTGAGATTTGATTTCATAATGTTCGTCTGGATTGAGCGAGGAGTCTATTCTCGCTGCTAACACTCCCTTCTTTCGCAGATCGTCTACTTGGTCCTTCATTAAGGCTATGAGCGGACTCACCACCAAAGTGAGGCCTGAGTCGCCAAGCTGACTATAGAGCTGATAGCAAATGCTTTTTCCGCCACCAGTAGGGAAAAGTGCCAATGAAGCCTGGTGCTCAAAAAGCGCTGTTAGCACATCTAATTGACCTTGCTTAAAGTCATCGAATCCAAAAAGCTCATTGAGTTTTTCTCGCGCGTTTTGACGAAAGGCTTGTACTTCAGTATTTAGAGCCATATGCATAGAAGCTAAATCAGAAAAAACACAAATTTATCTCCTTTAAAATATCATTGTTTTATATCCCATAGTAGTGTATTCTACTCAACAATCTAGCTGACAATCCTGAAAAACAAAAAAGCGGTCACTTCGTCAATGCCTAGCTCATAGCCACTTATCTCCACTTTGGCGGTTCTGAATGTATGCGTGTTCTGTCAAGAAAAGATCTAATGAGCAGTATAGGTAGTGCGGATCGAGTTTCCAAATTTTTTTTTTTTGAATACTAGCCCTACCCTTTCACCAACATAAACACATTGTACCTACCAGCCCACAAACCTTGGCGGCGCAATATCCTTTAATCGAAGGTAAACGACCAGTTGGCCTTTATGATGTGTCAAGTGATCGTCGAGCAAATTTATCATTTGTAAGATAGTCATTTCGCCTGCAAAAAAATCCACCTTGCGAACAAGATCGGCAGGAGTAATTCCGTCAAGTGCCAATGCAGCGTTCTCAAATGCCTGTTCGAGCAAGGCGATAAGCTCTTCCTTACTCGGATTCGCATCTTTCATATCGTTAACAAGTCCTTGACCGCCCAAATAATCTACAGTGATCCAATTCATGTTTTGTAAGGAATGTATGAGTTGCTTTTTGTAGCTGAGCACAATCGGCGTTGGCTTAAAGTCATAATATTCAGAAGGCATAGACTTTGCGCAAGTCACAACATAGTCCTTGGCGTGCTCCCATTTTGCTCGAGCCGAGCTCAGAAAAAGATCCCCCACCTCCGATTGTCCATAGGCTGAGGTCGATAATACCATACATGTGATCAGTAAAAGTGATTTCATAACGCGTTAACTAAAAGATGAATGAATTATCCAATATCAGCAATGGCAGGTATAAGGACGACTGCACTTGTCCTTTTCCGTTATCTGCAAAATGTAGCTCAAGATATCAATTGCTCCATAAACCAAGCAATCCATTAATGTATTAGGTTTGTATTATATTTACAGATCATGAAAAATTTTCACTTTTTTGTACTCGTATTTTTATTCGCGATTGGCTGTAATACAGAAGGCTGCGGCACAAAATCGTACAACCAAAGGACTGGTGCGCCTATTGGTAAAGGAGCTGACCTTAAGCCACTAGTCAAAAAAAGAGGAAGTTTACTAGTGAGCACCTGCTATCTCATTGATGTTCAAGAAATAGCTGAGTTGCTCGGAATTGAAGCCAATGTCATTCAGATAAAGGATAGTACCCCGAGAAACAATAATCCGAGTCATGCCTCATGTTTCTTTAGATTCGAAGATCCGAGAGTGGTCAGCGCTGGTATCTTGCTACAGATTATGAAAAGCCCCGAAGAAGGTGAAGAATATGCGGCCTTCGCCGAAAAAATGATCGAATCCAAAATCGTTCTAGGAGAACAATCCATCGACGGTCCACCAGAAAAATTTCAGCCCTTGGCTGGGTTTGGAGAAGGTGGCGCTTATTCTATGGCTGCCGGTAGATATTTTTGGAATGTTGGCAATCAATTGGTATTTAGCATTGCGTTCAATACAGCCCACACCCCGCAACAACAATTTGATATTGCGCAACAGTTAGCCACGAAGATGACGCTCAATTATTTGAATAATTAAGGTGGGCGTATTCCTCTGACTTGATGTGGCTTGGGTCATAGCATAAACTTCACTAGTTACGCTGGTGTTTAAAAAACAAAAGGCTCTGCATAGAGCCTTTACATTTTTGTACCGATCGGGGGAATCGAACCCCCACTCCCGAAGGAACTGGATTTTGAATCCAGCGCGTCTACCAATTCCGCCAGATCGGCCTTTCTGCGGGCAGGCGTAAAACCTTTAACCCCGAATGGACGGCAAATGTAAATATATCTCCTTATTTAAGTTCATTTTTTCTCTGGCAAAACAAAAATATATACACATACTTGACTCGCAAAGCGAGCTAAATGGCACAAACCTACATATCACTTAATTGATCTTTGATCCGCTGCAAATACTTGTCCTTCAGATAGTAAGACAATACTTCTTGTAAGGGTTTATCACTCTTATCCCCATTATCCCATGCGGTCATCCACGTCAACACATCATTGGCTTCTTGATCCATGATCGATGTTACTTGCTGCAAAAACATTTGCTTTTTGCTTGCCCTTTCTTCTTCAAACCCTAACTCCATTATTTCTTCATTTATCTCCATCATTTGCAGCAAAAAATCATTGGGCACTTTCGCTTCCCCTTCACCAGGCATACAATTAAACAGCTCCAAGATATGCTTGATGCGCGTCCGTTGATCTGATAAGGTTTTAAATGCTGTATTGTTGAGCGTAGACAATTCGAGCATTTGATCTTGGATTTCTTCCGCTGATTGGCTATGATAATCGGGATGAAACTCCTTACTTTTCGTTATAAATGCTGTGCGCAAGTCAGTTACATTAATATCAAACTTAGGTGTTAAACCAAAATGTGCAAAATAATTAGGTAAACGGTCTGACATGTTAAAAGAATCTCGAAATATCTAAGCCCAAAGCATAGATCATTAAGCCTATCAAGAGGAAAAATCCGACCATTGTTGAGTATTCTAATACCTTCTCACTAGGTTTGATACCAGTTAAGGCTTCCCACAATAAGAACACTACGTGCCCGCCATCTAGCGCCGGAATAGGTAAAAGATTGATAAATCCCAATAGCACGGACAAGGTCGCTGTCATATTCCAAAATCGTCGCCAATCCCATTCAGTACCAAACATAGAACCAATAGATATAAAACTTCCTAGAGAGTCCTTTGCTTTAATCTTTCCCTTAAATATTTGCCCAAACGCAACCATCTGATCCCGCACAAACCCAACGCTTTGCTTAAAACCACCCTTCAATGCAGGAAAAAAACTATAGCGCTCCGAGGTAACGTCAAAGTACTTGTCGTATCCGTAGGGCGCAAAACCTAGTTTGCCACCCTCATCAATTGTCGTTTCTAAGCTTACTTCTTGACCATTTCTATTCACCACTAGTGTTACGGATTTACCAGCATTCTCCAAGGCCACTTTCGTAAATTCATGATAATATAATGTCGGTTGACCCGCTAGATTGGTAATGATATCATCCTTTTGGAGTCCTGCTTTATAGGCATTGGTGCCTGTCTTGACATCGCCCACGGTCATAGGCAGTCGAATGTTAAATAAATCTTTGTCTTTATTTTCGTAGGTACCTACAGCTGCAGCGGCATCTTCAGCGATGGGCAAGGTGATAATACCATCACCTCGTTTGACCGAAAGACTGCGGGCACCGTTGATGACTATTTCTTTTGCAATGAGAGATGGCTCAAAATCGACAAAGTCAGTGCTGCCGATTTTTAAAATCTGGTCACCATCTTGCAATCCAAGCTTAGCGCCTAATTCTTCTACAGCTATACCGTATTTTGCATCCTCAGTTCGGAGGAATTGCCGCCCCCAAACCATCAAAATCATGGCAAACAGCAGAATACCCAAAATGAAGTTGACAGTTACTCCCCCAAGCATAATAATGAGTCGCTGCCAGGCGGGTTTCGCTCTAAACTCCCAAGGTTGGACGGGGCCTTTCATTTGCTCTTTATCCATACTTTCATCTATCATTCCCGATATTTTCACATAGCCTCCCAAAGGAAGCCACCCGATACCATATTCCGTGTCCCCCTTTTTGACCTTGAATAAGGAAAAGTAGGGATCGAAAAACAAATAAAATTTCTCTACTCTGGTGTTAAACCATCGGGCTGGAAAGAAATGTCCACATTCATGGAGGATGATCAAAATACTAATGCTCAAAATAAATTGGCTAATCGTAATAAGCAAGTCCATCGAGGGAAAATATATAGGTTATGTTAATAGCTAATTTCTGAGCGGTCAAAGGTATGTATCTTTACCGATCAATTTGCAAAAGACTCTCTATGAACCTATTTTACGCTTCCAAAGTTCATAACGCAGAAGCCTTATTAACGGATCAAGAGGCGGTGCATTGTGCTAAAGTATTGCGACATAGAATCGATGACCGTATTTTGTTAATTGATGGTCAGGGCTGCCGTTATACTTGTAGTATAACCTCCATATCCAAATCCTCCGTGCAGTGCAGAGTATTAGATACATATCATGAAGCGATAGCAGATTATTTGCCTGATATCGCCATTGGCGTCATTAAAAACCCAACAAGGATAGAATGGATGGTCGAAAAAATGGTCGAAATAGGTGTCAGAAGTATTATTCCGCTGGTAACTCAACATTGCGAAAGGCCTAAATTAAATATGGATCGATTAACCAAAATAGCCATTAGTGCCATGAAGCAATCGCAAAAATTGTATCTCCCAAGTATTACAGACTTGACCAATTTTTCTGACTTCGTTGAGCGGACTAAAGCCAACACTGATACAGCGTCCAAATATATTGCCAGCTATGCTGTCAATCAAAAGGAGCTTCGTGCTATGGTGCCGACGCCACATCCTATTATTCTAATTGGTCCTGAAGGCGATTTTTCGAATGAGGAAATTCGCTTAGCCAACCAATCCGGCTTTCAAAGTGTAAATATGGGGTCGTCAAGATTACGAACAGAGACCGCCGCCGTCGTCGCCGCCACTTTGTGCAGTATTGATAGACACGAATAATGAATATTTATAAAATAAAAACAACTTAGACGTAAAAGAGCGTTACTATGCTATCATTTAGTTATTAATAATATGAGGATGCCCAGAATGATTCGAATGCTTTTTATATCTTTTTTGATTATCGTCTCAAGTGCCTATAAGCCAATGAATTGGGTCGAAAAACCAAATATCAAATTAGCCTTGCTCAAGTATGGCGGTGGTGGTGATTGGTATGCGAACCCAACAGCGTTGCCGAATCTAGCGCGATTTTGCAACGAAAAAATGAAGACCATTTTAGATCCTGATTATGCTACAGTGGATGTTGGCAGCGTGGAAATTTTCAGCTATCCGTTTGTCCATATGACGGGCCATGGCAATGTAGTGTACACGGACGGGGAGGCACAGAACTTGCGAAATTATCTTTTAGGGGGTGGTTTCTTGCACATAGATGACAATTACGGTATGGATCCATATGTTCGGCCTGCAATGAAAAAAGTCTTTCCAGAGTTAAATTTCGTGGAACTACCCTACGAGCATCCCATTTACCATCAGTATTTTGATTTCAAAAATGGTCTACCTAAGATACATCAGCACGAAGGCCTTGGCGCGCAGGGCTTTGGATTGTTTTGGGAAGGAAGATTGATTTGCTTTTATAGCTACGAGACTGATCTAGGCGATGGATGGGAAGATCCTGAAGTGCACAATAACACTCCTGAAAAAAGACTTTTAGCCTTACAGATGGGAGCTAATATTATTAGTTACGTGTTTGGCGAATGGGACAATCAGTCGATCAAATAAGACTTAGAGTCCATCTTGCGATTCATCAAATCTATACCCTCTTGCGACAATCAGTCGATCAAATAAGACTTAGAGTCGCGGATGTAGACTCTGATATTCATCCAAAAGGCTGTGATCAAATAGAGTGCTAGCGGCGAACCAACGGTAATAAAGCTTAGATAAATAAAGTATTTGCGAACCACCGAATGAGGAATGCCCATCTTCTCGCCAAGATATCCGCAAACACCGAAACCTGATCTTTCTACGACAGATCTTAGAAAGACTTTATCTAAGTTCAAACTCATCTTAAGTTGTTCCAAATTATACTTCATTTTATATAAGACATAAACTCACACCGAGAACACCAAATATAATAATAAAGATGAGCATTATGAGTTCTGCTTTGAATGGTGTGAAATATTCTTTGTTGGATGGGGAATAAGGGACGTTAGAATTCTTAATCATCGGTAAAGACTTGGGTTCTATTACTAAATAGACATTCTGATCACAGGTAAGGGAGCAAATGTCATTCCAAAGGTATAGATTATTGTATTTGTTTGTATTACATATTATCATTTTATTAAATATATAAAATTTAAAATATATAATTCCCTCAATCATAAGGTTGATTTGTCCATCATAAGAACAAGTCTTCCAACTAGATTGCCTAATAAAAGTTCATGTTTTTATGCATCTTTGCATTCAACAAGTAAAGTGAGTTATGGCTGAGGATAAAAAAAGTAATCAGAATCAAATCAACATTGAGTTACCTGAAGATATTGCCGAAGGTATCTATTCTAACCTAGCAATTATTTCGCATTCACATAGTGAGTTTGTGATTGATTTTGTGCGCATGCTTCCCAATGTACCGAAGGCTAAAGTAAAGTCAAGGATAGTGCTAACCCCAGAACATGCCAAGCGATTTTTAAAAGCCCTAGCAGAAAACGTTAGCAAATACGAAGCGCAAAATGGTACAATCAGCGATAAAAATGGCGGAAATCAATTTCCTCCTTTAAACTTCACCCCTACAGCTCAAGCCTAAGCCCGATCGTAGACAAATAAAAGCTAACTTTTCAGTTATCGGTTTGAAATAGAATTTAAGACATCTTTATATAGGAAAGAGCTCATTTTTGCGAGAATAGCCGCACTATCTTTGAGAAAATTAACCTTGTAAAAATAGCTGCATTATGGCCTTAAAAATGGCCTTTTTCAGCCAAAACTGATAATAGCTTATGAGTCATAAAAATGAAGCGTATGTCTATTTGATATTTTCAAAACAAGGTACCCTCTCTTAGCGGAGGCACAATTCCCAAATGCTTATAAGCTCGATCGGTCGCTACCCTGCCTCTTTGAGTTCGTTGAATAAAACCCTCCATTATCAAAAATGGCTCATATACTTCTTCTATCGTGCCTGGTTCTTCTCCGACAGCAGTGGCTATGGTCGTCAATCCTACTGGCCCTCCTTTAAATTTATCGATTAGTGCTGTTAGTATTCGATTGTCCATCTCGTCAAGACCAAGTTCGTCTACATCTAAGGCCGAAAGTGCTAAACGACTGATGTCGAGTTGAATATCACCGGTGCCCTTTACTTGCGCAAAGTCGCGCACACGTCGCAACAATGCATTGGCTATTCTCGGTGTACCCCTACTCCTTCTAGCGATTTCGCCAGCGCCTTCATCACTAATTTGCACTTGCAATAGCTCTGCACTTCGACATATGATCTTATGTAATGTAGCCACGTTGTAGTAATCAAGATGGCAGGTAATACCAAATCTTGAACGCAATGGTGGTGTCAACAAACCCATTCGAGTCGTCGCCCCAATAAGCGTAAATGGATTGATATTCAATTGTATACTCCGCGCATTGGGGCCGTTATCAATCATAATATCAATTCGATAATCTTCCATTGCAGAGTACAGATACTCTTCGACAACACTATTTAGCCGATGAATCTCATCAATAAACAACACGTCGCCTGGTTGAAGATTTGTTAATAAACCCGCTAAATCGCCTGGCTTTTCTAACACTGGCCCGGAGGTCAACTTTAATTCAGACCCTAATTCATTAGAAATGATATGCGATAGCGTCGTCTTTCCTAATCCTGGAGGACCATGAAGTAATACATGATCCAAAGCATCACCTCTCATCGTCGCCGCTTGGATAAAAACCTTAAGATTATCGACGATCTTTGCTTGTCCATTAAAATCAGCTAATTGTTTTGGACGAAGCGCCTTTTCAATTTGGCGCTCATCGTTGACAACGGCAGAATGATCGAGATTTGTATTCAAGATATATACTTCATTTTTGTTATATCAAAGGTATACAATTTACTTGAACCTTGGTTTGCTTAGCAAGTATCTGGGATCAAGGTTATGCCCATAGGCCAGGAATTAAGACAACTGCCTGATCGCTGATTAAAATAGTGAAGATCCTACCAAATCTTGACATTTATTTTTTTTGAATCTCCCAAAGACTTTCTGCCATTGAATTATCAGGCATCTTTTTATCTTTAGGAACGTTAAAGAAACTATGCATCGCAATCCATATTGCCATATTCTCCAAATTTTTCTGATAACAATGCTGATGGGCAAAGGAGGAGAGTCAATTGGGCAAATTCGCGGCATTGATATGATGCCTCAAGATAAATCTTCTATCGAGGTGCCCTTTGAGTTTGAAAATGGATTTATTGTTATTAATGTTTGGCTTGGGGGTGTTCTCCCTATACGCCTCATCTTTGATACAGGTGCTGAGAATACGGTCATTTTTGATAAAGAGTTGGCAACACTTTTGGGGATACCCTTTGAGCGTCAAATCGCTATAACTGGTTCAGATTTAGACAGTGCTTTGATGGCCAATATTGCTCGAAGTATTCCCATTCGCATAGCGGGAACCAATCAAGTCACCCGTGACATAATCGTATTAGAAAACAATCATCTACTGCTCAAAGAGCGACTGGGCATTGATATCCATGGTATTGTCGGCGGTACGTACTTTAGTAGCCTAGTGGTCAAGATCGATTACAACAAACAGATATTGACCTTTTACCGCTCCACAAAGGGAATAAAGGGCTTAGATAAATTTAAAGAAATCGATATTGAAGTCTACAATCACAAACCTTATATCGATATTGAGACAAGTATTGTAGAAGGCAGCCAGAGAAAGTTAAGACTGCTGATTGATTCGGGGGCATCACTTCCCTTGCTTATCCATTCTAATTCTGACAGCTCCATCAAATTGCCTGCAAAAGTAATGCCCGGCAATGTGGGATTTGGGCTATCGGGAGTGATTGTAGGCTTTATTGGTCGTATTCATCAATTGAATATTGATGAATTCAATTTCGATCAAATCGTCACCAGTTTTCAGAACTTTACTTCAGACAATTTTTTGACCCTCAAATCTACAAGAAACGGTCTGATTGGTAATACACTTTTGGCTCGTTTTACGGTTATTTTAGACTATTCTAAAGAAAAGCTATACCTTAAACCTAATAAGAAGTACAACAAGGATTTCTACTTTGACAAGTCGGGAATGACCGTATTCGCTTTTGGTAAAGAATTAAATAAATACTACGTTGTATCTGTCCTTGAAGGGTCGCCCGCAAATCTAGCAGGAGTGCAACCTGGAGATATCCTTCATCGCATTAACGGCCGGTTGGCCTCTAATCTCAACTTAGAAAAAATCAATAAGAGACTTTCCGGAAAAGAAGGTAAGAAGGTAAAAATTACTGTCCTGCGCAATGAAAAGAAGATTCGTACTCAGTTCAGATTGAAAGAATGGTATAATAATTCTTAGAATGTGGATAACATTTATCAAATGAATATTCTATATTTGCAGCCCATTTGGAAAAGCATAAGAAATGTTTGCAATAGTAAGTATAGCTGGTCAACAGTTTAAAGTAAGCGAAGGACAAGAAATTTTTGTTCACCATCTTAATAAGGAAGAGGGGGAAAAGATTTCGTTTAACGAGGTATTACTTGTTGAAAATGAAGGAAATATCAGTGTTGGCGCCCCTTTAGTTGCCTTTGCATCTGTCGATGCGACTGTCCTAAATGATCAAAAAGGTGACAAAGTAATCATATTCAAAAAGAAGCGAAGAAAGGGTTACAAGGTAAAAAATGGTCATCGTCAGTTGTTCACTAAGATTAAAATTGACTCAATAAAAGCGTAAATCATGGCACATAAGAAAGGTGTTGGTAGTTCTGATAACGGCAGAGATAGTAAAAGCAAGCGTCTAGGCGTAAAACTTTTTGGCGGACAAGCAGCCACTGCAGGTAATATTATTGTTCGTCAGCGAGGCACTAAGTTTCATCCAGGGGCTAAAGTAGGTATCGGAAGAGACCATACTTTGTATGCTCTCGAAGATGGCGTTGTGTCATACATTAAGAAAAAAAACAACCGAACATACGTTAATGTAACGAATAGCACTACGTTGGTTGCTGACGCGGTTGTAACAAAAGCACCTAAAGCAGCCGTCATAACAATACCTGATACTGACAGCGAAGAATAAACACTGCTTTAAAAAAAATCAAGAAAGGCTAAGATCAAATGATTTTAGCCTTTTCCTTTTTTACCCAACCCTCGTCACGATCTGTCAGTCTGATTTTATACCAGTCAGTCAACTCATCCAAAATAAGCGCCTTCATACCCGCGGCTAGCGGCGCGACCACTGGGCTTCGCTCATCGGCAGCTTGCATTAATTCAACATTATCTTCGATAATAATTCCATATCTCTGCTCAAATTGTGCCGAATGGTGCACCCTACCCATAGCAATGCAAAACAAAATAAATAATGACGCTAAGGCAATAGGCCATAGCTTTCTTCTAGCATCGAAGGCCGTAAACCATCTTCGATAAATGAGGGAAATGAGCACGACAAACCCTAGAAGCTGGATGAAGATCCACCCATATTGCCCCACAGACAATGCGATATATCGGAAGGCTCTTACCAAAATAAAATCAGGTATGTCAGATAATGAAATAGTCATTTTGCCTTGCAGGTTCTCAATCACTGCTTGAATACTTTCATCATCGCCATAATACTTTAATGCGCGCTCATAATAAAGTAGTGCATGGCCGATATTATTTAACTCGTAATAGATGCGACCCATATTGGCATAAAGCTCTTTAGAGATTTTTCCTTCTGATTCGACGCGCTCATATGCCTTGAGAGCCTGCTCAAGATTGCCGTTGCTATGCGCTTTTACAGCTTCCGCAAAATCATCATTAGCCGTGAGCCAAAGAGGCATTATTATCAACATTAATCTTATCGACATCTTCATTTCTGAAAAATTAATAGGTCGTCTAAAAGAGGTCGTTCTGCTAAACGCCAAGAAAAACCGCTAAGATATTGAGAACTGTAGTTTTTGTCTTTGTCAAAGTTTTCAAATGTACTCTCTGGGTTACCAAATAACCGCACTTGGTCAATTTGCCTCGCCACAAATGCAAAGACCATAGACAAGGATTTAGTGGTGCTAAGGCCTTTGAACACACCCCCAACCTTAACAAAATATAAAACCTCTGCATTGCCCTTTACTTCCGAACGAGAAATAGCTCCCGCGTCTAAGGTATTGCTGATGTGTTCGCCCTTTATCTGATTAAATAGCTCCAATGAGTCCGGCATAATGATAAATGCGTTCTCTATTAAGTCGACCTTATGTATTTTATTATCAATCAAATATATTCCTATGGTATCCGCACGCATTTGCAAACTATCTGACCACAATATCGGATCTCCATACAGCCAAATGATAGAATCAGCCGAACTAAATCGCATATAATTAGCACGTCCAGCGATGCCTGCTTTTATCAGAAGTACCCCATTAAACGCATCTAAAACACTATAAGTGCTATCTTCAACACCAAATTCAGTGCTCACCAAGGTGTCGCTTAAGAGATATAAGCTATCATTCTCTACCATGAGCGCCATCAAGGTTTTTGTGCTGTCGAGTCTATAAATGGTCGTGGACCGCAATTCATCATTCGTTTGTGAATGATCCGACCAAATACTAGTCTGGTTAATACTATCTTTAATGATCACCCCTAAAGAGGCAATCGCACCAAGCTCCGACTTGATAAAACTGCCCGCTGTGATAACCCTACCTTTATCAACTAAGGTTGAATTGCCTACGGTACTGTATTGATCTGTGGACTCATTATACCAAATCGATGAGGCACGAATATCTGAACCATCGCTAGCAATATAATGGGCTCTACCTTTAAGTTGGATATCCCCTGATTCTTCAAAGTAAATAATGGTATCTGCCCGAGCAGTGCTTCCATCTTCATCGATAATGTATGGGTCAAAATATAAAGTATATACTTTTTGTTTACCATTGAACTCAGCAATGCCGCTGGTGATTATTTTGGCTCCATCCCTGATTTGAACGTCATCACTCAAAATTAAGAGGTTCTCTCGTTTATCATATATTCCTGCCTTGCTATACATCTGGACACTATCTCTGGTAATATTAGCAGGGCTAAGAAAACGAATACGCTCTTCGTTGATATAATAGAGCATACTGTCAGCGAGCACCACCTGCAGGCTATCTTCAAACTTCACATTTTCATAAAAGTAGGCCGTCTTTTGTGCACCGTTATAGACCCCCCTGTTACTTTGAAGTTTACTCAATCCCGAGAACATAACGGCACCTTTTTCATAAATTCCAATTTTCGTCTCTGTGTTATAATCTAATCGATAAGTGTATAATTCATGCCCCCCATCAACCAATATAACCTCTCCCGTTAAGGCTGCATTTTTTGTATCCCCGTTATAAACGATCGTATCACTAAAAATAAGCGTGCTATCCTTTTGAACAACGACGACATCCCCATAAGCAAATGCATTTGTTTTATTCTTAACAACAGCAAAACGACTTGACATCAATAAGCTATCCTGGGTCAACTCGACATTTCCCGTTAGTGAATCTATTTCAACTCCGTTCAGTTGGCTATAAATTACCTTATCAGCACTCGCGATAATATAACTCGTAGAATCTTGTGCATTTGATTGCCCTAATAAAGTCCATGGTACAAACGTGAGCAGTGCTAAAAAAAACAGTACTTCTTTCATATAATCAATAATCTCACATAATAGCAATATCCGCCACCTGCTTGCCAATAATAGGCGCTATTGCCACCCCCATGCCCCCTAAACGCAATGAATGTGCAATACGTTCAGATGTACGCTGTATAATTGGCCTTCTATCTTTGCCCCCAGAAAGTACTCCAGACCAGGCATAATCTATCGTTGGCTCAATTCCTTTGGGCAAGATGTATTGCCTAAGTATATCCAACAGAAACTGCTGATTATTACTATTAGCACCAAGTACCCCTGTATTCTCTTGCTCGAATCGATTTCTCGCCCCCCCAATCAAAATTCTATTTCCGATATCTCTAAAGTAAATATACCCTTCGTCTTGGTGAAAAGTACCCCGAATATATGCCTGTCCAAAATCACGCGTTACAATCACTTGATTTCGAACAGGGGTCAATTCAAAACCGTGTTGAGCGACCCATGCTGGATTTAGGCTATTTGTACAATTAATTAAAAAACTTGCTTTCATAGGCTCATCCATACCCGCTACATTGATCATCACTGCTGATTCATGTTCGTCAAATGAATGTACATGAGCATTTAACAAAACCTCTATACCACCGATCGCACACTGTTTCCGTAATGCATCAAAATATTTACCAGTATGCAAATGTCCTTCATGGTTATTTAAAATACTGCATGCGGCTAGTCGCATCTGATGCGGAGTATTGACTATCGAATAGGTGTCTGTATCTGTTATATCTTTGAGTAAGTTATTGTAAACACCCAACTGATCTGCCGCCTGTTCAAAAAGATGGCTATTCTCGAAAAGCTCATAACCACCACAAGTATTATATTCTATAGTTTTTCCAAATTTTTCTTTGATCACAGCAAGTCCGTCATAGCGCATTTTCACAATTTCCCGTACGTTGTCAAAACCATAGGTGTTCACATTATCGATCAACTCAGTGATACTCCCAATACAGGCGAAACCCGCATTTCGGCTCGAAGCCATAGCACCTTTATTCAATCGATCTAGGATGACAATAGAAGCTTTAGGCTTATATGATCTTATGGCTAGCGCCGCATACATGCCTACAAACCCACCGCCGATGATCACAAAATCAAACGATCGACCCTGCGTCCAATCATGCCAATAACAACGGTCATGTGAATGTGTACTCATGAACTATCTTTTTAGGAAAACGAATATATCATTGCTTTATAATTGATGAAGCATAAAATCACGGTAGAATACTACCTTTGAGGGTAAAATACATCACTATGATTCAACGACTTCAAAGTATATTTCTCTTTTTAGGTGCCTTATGCTTTGGTGCAAGTTATACCCTTCCCTTCGCGACGTCTTCTCAACAGGTGTCTGGAATTTTTGAAGACCAACAATATAAGATTAACGACCACATTGCCCTGCTCATATTAGCTGCATTGGGATTCTTCATCGGTTTAATGGCCATCTTTTTATATAATAATCGTAAGCTTCAACTTAAGCTGGCTTATCTAGGCGCTACCTTAGCCATCATATTGCCCGTCGTTGCGGTACTTATTTACACTAACCATACGGCAAATCTTCAAAATGTCAATGTAGAAGATGGTATGGGGCTGTATCTCCCGATTCCAATTTTAGCCTTTTTTCTTTTGTCGGCTAGATATATTAATAAAGATGAAAACCTAGTAAGATCAATGGATCGATTGAGATAAAAAACGCTTGTTTCCTTACCCATATAATAGCCGTAAACGTTTAATGAACTACTTTCCTTAGGCTCAAAAAGAGCTCAATGTATTGTTTAATCATTTGACTTTCAACCATTTTAAGCGCAAGCCAGCTCTTTGTTCACCTACGGGTCTTAAGATTAATGTATCGCCATTGAAACTGTATCTCCTCCTTACTACATCATTCCACTCACTTGGGTTAGAGTGTGTAAATCGATTGTGTTGCACGATATTTTCCTGCTCATCCACTGTATAGTTTGCAAAATAGACGTATGAGTTGGTGATATACTTCAGTGCCTCTAGGGGTATCGTATCTATAAAATTAGGAAACTGTAAATCTGTATTCTCATACCCCTTTGTTGTCAGGTGCATTGCCATAGAATTATTATCATGGTACAAAATATATCCTTGCATCCCTACTCCACGCCATTCACTCCAATCTCCAGTGACGGAGTCTTGTTGCTCCATAAGATGCAAAGTCCAAAGACCGCTCAGCCTATTGGCAGGCTCAATAACAGAAGGCTGTTGACATCCAAAGGCTAAAGCGATGATGCACAAAATCAAGAAAATGTAATTAATTCTCATATCATGTTCATTTAATCATGCATCATAGGTTAACCATTTACCTTAGCTCTTTACAAAAGTATTCGAACTTGATTATTCTGCGCTAAAGGTACGTCTTCAGAGGAAACACAAAAGCCTACTACCTAGTTATTTGACTATCATGTTAGGTTCCTATTAGATCATTCACTATATAGATACTTGAGTAGACAGAATATACGAAAAAAAAAGGAAGTAAGTCACCTTACTTCCTTATCAAAAGTTTATTACTCAGTTTATACGCCTATTTTAGATCATCATCCCGCTGTTTGGCTGAATAGTTAATCTTCAATTGGTTTGCTTTTCGTAAGGCTGTCTTAATATCTCCTACAATCCCCATAGTAACGTTTTCGTCTACTCTAAGAGAGGAGGTAATTAAACCGCGTTGATTTTCAGAAACAGTGATACGATGTTGCTCTAAGAACAATGGAATATCATCGACTGTAGAAAATTTATCGCCCAACTGCAATCTTGGAGTTGTCCCCCATTCTGCCTTAAACTTATCGACAGGTTTTCCTACATACAGATAGTTTACCAAAGACTTCTTTTCAAGTTTAGTCAATTGCGTCGCTCTAGGTGTGACAACACTTACTTTAAGAGACGCATCTCTTAAAACTGTCACCACCATAAAGAAAAACAGTAGCATGAAAATTATATCCGGAAGCGATGCTGTCGATACTTCAGGTTTGGCTGAGCCTCTTTTCTTTTGAAATTTTCCCATAGTAATTTCTATTTATGATTCGTCACCAAATGTTGTCGGTTCTGCTTCAGAAAGCTTTAAAGGCACTAAGTCATTTATTTCTTTCTTTTGCTCAGACGTTAAGAATTCGTAGAGCTTTCCAAACTTTCGCTCAGAGGCCTCATCTCTCAATTCATCGTACGCTGCTTTGACCTCATTATACACCTCAAGATACGTCTTGTATTTAGTACCCCTATCATTTTTTATTGATACGATGGCATCTTGCGATGATTCTGCATAGTCTTCACGCTTCGTTGGATTCAAAATAAATTCCTTAATATTCTTCTTTAATTCAGCTACCCGAGATGGTTCACCTCTTACGAGTAGATCATTATTAGCATTCACCAAGATAGAATATACGTTTCTTATTTTGAATTTGAGTGTCTCTGGGGGTTCTTCTGACCAAGGTGGTAGCCTGACCAAAACACCTTTATCTTCGACAATGGTTGTTGTCACAAGGAAGAAAATAAGTAACAAGAACGCAATGTCGGCCATCGAGCCTGCATTGATCTCATTTTTCATTCTATCCTTTGCACTTTTCTTTGCCATAAGATGTTATTTGAATATGTTATAAATCTCCATTACAATCATAGACAACGCTGATAAACCAGCTAATAGTAGGGTCGTCTTTAGTCCGCCACTAATTAGCTTACTGACATTCTCGCCTACTTCAAATTTTTGAAGTGTATCAGAAATAGGATTTCCTACTTCTAAATCAGCACTTGATGTAGAATACAATGCGAAGAATACTCCAATAATTACTGCTAGTGCAATGATCATTTTAAGGGAGTTCTTAGGAGCAGAAAACATCTGAAACAGTCCAAACCCAATGGCCGTAACGGCACAGATGATAATCAACACGCCAGTAAGCATCAGACCAGGATTGAAAAAGTCAAACGTTTGTCCAGGATTGTCCTTCATTATACGGTTTAGGTCATCGGATACGCTGTAACCTGCGCTACTCAATCCGCCAAACACTGAACCTAAATAAATGACCGTCAATAGCACGCCCAACATCACAGCTAGTCCCTGTCCCTTTCTTGATAAAAATGAATACATAAGATTCGATTTTTAATGGTTAATAAATGAATAGGTGACAGTTACTTAAACACCTTATTTCTTGACAAAATATCTACGAAACTAATGGTAGCATCTTCCATTTTATTGACAATACCGTCAATCTTAGAAACTATGTAATTGTATAAAATTTGAAGTATGATGGCAACGATTAGACCGAAAACCGTCGTAAGGAGGGCTACTTTGATACCCCCTGCAACTACTGAAGGTGACAAGTCACCAACTGCCTCGATTCTGTCGAAGGCTTGGATCATACCAATTACAGTTCCCATAAACCCTAGCATTGGTGCTATGGCAATGAATAGTGATATCCACACTAATCCTTTTTCCAAAAGTCCCATTTGGACAGATCCGTATGATACTATAGCTTTTTCAACTGCTTCTGGACCACCACCAGAGTTTCTAAGTCCTTCATACAATACACTTGCCGTCGGGCCAGGGGTTGATTTTGCTACTTCCATAGCACCATCAAGGTCACCTGTAGAAAGTTTTTCATCGATTCGGTTCAACAACTTGTCCGTATTCGTTGTGGCAATGTTTAATGTAATGATTCTTTCAATACAAAATGCCAAACCTAAAATAAGACAGATTAACACTGTACTCATAAACTTCCAGTCACCTTCAATAAATTTTTCCTTGAGGGATTGGAATCCAACAGCGCCACCTGTTTCAGCATCCGCTGCACTTTGCGCCAACATATCTACCGCACCAAAATAGGATACGCAGACAAATACAAATACCAAAGCTATTACTTTTCGCATGGTCAGTTAAATTTAGTTCTGATTAATTGATTAAGAAAATTCGTCTTTACGTGCTAAAAATAGAAAGTTTTAGGAAACCAACAGAATTCAAGCAAAAATTTTTCAAACTCTGTGATTCTCTTCGCTTCTATCCTTCGCCGTCACAATATCTGATTTTTCTTTTCATATCAAAGCTATTTTTTTGATAGATGCACAATTTTCTTGTTAAGGTTTGTCTTGAAGGGACTTTTTTTGATCACTTAAGCCAACTATGGGTTCAAAGCTTACAAAGTCATGACAAACTAGGCTCAAGGGTGAAAAGTCAAAATGTGATTGGTGAAGGCTATAAATAGGACATAATCATAATTGCGGAGAGGATGGGATTCGAACCCACGATACACTTTTGGCGTATACACGCTTTCCAGGCGTGCCTCTTCAACCACTCGAGCACCTCTCCTTGAAAGCGCGCAAAGGTAGAGCTATCCTATGAAATATATCACAAGCTTAATTAAATATTGAACAAGCTCTTGGCATTAGCTGTGGTTAAGGAGGCTGTTTGTTCTATGGTCAAGCCCAAACATTCAGCCACAACTGCCCCTACCTTGGGCAAAAATGCACTTTCATTGCGCTTACCTCTAAAAGGCTCTGGAGATAAATACGGCGCATCGGTCTCTAAAATTAACATCTGCCTATTGATATTACTCAGCAAAGATCTGAAATCATTCATTTTTTTGAAACTCGCTACGCCCCCTATACCGATCATAAATTGCAATTGCTCAACACGATCAATGATTTCTTGTGATTCAGAAAAACAATGAAATACACCCCTCAATGTACCATCTTGCACTTCTTCAATTATGCGCACAGTCACATCTATACTATCTCGAGAATGTATAATAATTGGCAGACGCAACTGGCGCGCCCAGTCTATCTGTATTCGAAAAGCTTCTTCTTGCTGTTTTATAAAGGTCTTATCCCAATAAAGATCAATGCCCGACTCTCCTATAGCCACTACTCGAGGATCTTGGACATATTTTTCGAGATTTCTCAACACAGCCTTATAATTACTCTTGACAGAACAGGGGTGTAAGCCCACACTCGGAAAGCAAACCCCTGGAAATTGATCACATAAGGAAAATACTTTCTCTTGAGTCGATTCGTCAATATTGGGCAACACAATTTTGTCAACACCTGCCCTTACGGCTCTTTCTACGACGGCAGATCGATCAATATCAAATTCGGAAACATATAAATGTGCGTGTGTGTCAATAAACATATCCTATCTTAGAGAATAACGGCTAAAAAGTCCAAATTTGCGACAATAAGATTATATATCCTTATTTGATCGATTGACAAGAAAAGTTTATCGTAAAAAATGTCAAGAAAAATGAAAAAGCAAAAATTCTATGTTGTGTGGCAAGGTGTCGTGCCAGGTATTTATGACAATTGGCCTGATTGCCAAAAGCAAGTAAAAAACTTTGCGTCAGCTCAGTACAAATCATTCGACACGCTTTCAGAAGCTGAAGAGGCTTATCTCAAGCGGCCCACTAAAACAGAAGTCATACGCCGCTCAACTAGTACTGCACCAGAATCAATTATCAATAAAAGCAATAATAAAATTATCGTTCCAAGTTTATCTGTCGATGCCGCTTGCAGTGGTAATCCAGGATTAATGGAATACCGAGGAGTTTGGACCTCAGATAAGACGGAGCTATTCCATCAAGGTCCCTTTAAAGAAGGGACCAACAATATTGGAGAATTCTTAGCTCTTGTCCATGGCCTTGCGTATCTTCAAAATAACCATTTAGGGCATATTCCAATTTACACAGACTCCAAAACTGCGAAGAGTTGGGTGAGCAAGAAATTCGTTAAAACCACTTTAACCCAAACGGCGGCGAATGAAGTCTTATTTACATTGATAGAACGAGCGCTTGATTGGCTCAAAAAGAATCAATATTCTACTCCAATATTGAAATGGGAAACAGAGAAATGGGGTGAGATACCCGCAGACTTTGGTAGAAAGTAAGTTTATTCCTCTTTAAGTGAGTAAACGCGCATTAAACTTCATCTTATAATCAGTGGGGATATTGCCCGTGCGGATGGCCTCAAGTTTTCGTTTCATCAAGCGTCGCTTTAGAGGCTTCAGCCTATCGACAAATAATACCCCTTCGATATGATCATATTCGTGTTGTATGACTCGAGCTTCCATACCCGCAAATCGTTCAACAATGGTCTCGAATTGCTCATTTTGATATGAAATGGTCAAGTCTGAGTACCGCTCCACATCGCCCGTCAATAAAGGAATGCTAAGGCAACCCTCTTCATAACTCCACAATTTGCCCTCTTGTTTCAGAATGACTGGATTAATAAAGGCTTGCTTTATGCCCTTTTCTACATCAACTTTCTCGTTCGTCTGAACAGTATCTACTATAAAAAGGCGAATACCCAATCCGACCTGAGGCGCAGCTAAGCCGACACCCTTCGCATTATACATGGTTTCAAACATGTCTTGAATGAGTTTGTCCAGATTAGGATATGTTTCATCAATCGGGTCGCTAGGTCTTTTAAGCACTGGCTGTCCAAAAGCGTAAATCGGTAATATCATAAGCTACAAAGATTCTAAATATTTTTTTAAAATGAGTACAGCGCTCATTTGGTCTATAGATGATTTATCATGTCTTTTCTTTTTTGGCACACCAATATTGACTAGGACTTGTATTGCTTCTTTGCTGGTAAACGATTCATCTATTAGGACAAAGTGTATTTCAGAGAATATCTTCTTCCACCTTTCTATGCACTTTTCTATGTCTTTTGCCAAATAGGTTGGAGTGCCATCAGCATGTGTCGGCCAACCCATGACGACCGTCGTGATGTCACCTTGTTGGAATCTACTGGAAAGTTGAATCTCCAGCAGGTCAGTGGATATTGTAGGTAATGGGTTAATAGAGATATTCAGCATATCTGTAACAGCAAGACCGCAACGTTTCGCACCATAGTCTATTGCAAGAATTCTAGCCATAGAAAAAATATGGCGCGAAAATAAGACATATTAAATAAGGAAGGCAAGGGAACGATAGGCGGATCGTACTCCAAAAAGGGAACGTAATCAAAAATGATTGCTCATAAGAAGTAAGCTACTCTTTTCTTCAACAAAAAAGGCCAAACCCGATCAAAGGTCAAAACGGCACCTTACCAAAATGAAAAAGGCCCCCCACCACCTATGTGGAAGGGGGACCTCATCCCAAAAACAGTAAACTCTTTGTAATTTTCCTATTTCAAAACGACCATGCGCTTTGTATCCAAATGACCTTCCGTCTCAAGTGTATAATACAAGAGACCTGAGTCTGTAATATCCGATTTGTGCAATCTTACGGTATTCATGCCTTTAGCATATTCCCCTCTTATAATCTTCACTACCTTACCTGTCACATCGCCAATCGTAATGGTTGCTACACCTGATCTAGGTAGGCTAAAGTTTATATCTGTAAAGTCGGCGAATGGGTTAGGTGTGTTCTGATAAAGTTCAAACCCACCTGCCATATTCTCTTTGCTATAATTCAAGACAATACCTCTTGTCTCAAATTGCTCATTGTACACTTCTGCAGCAGTCACTTTTGATGTGATATTTAATAAATCACTCAATAAACCATTGTACGTTGACTCAAAACTAAGATTCAACAAGACCTCCCCAGCCGTTACGCTAATAGCCTCTATATCATTCCAGCTAAGGGTAATGATACCTTGGCTTGCTCTTTCAGTATTGATATGTTGTGGACTCAACGCAAGTGCTTCGCCATCGATACCTACAAAGAACATCTTGTCAGCATCAAAGCTAATCGTGAATTGAGTACCCGCAATTTGCTCATCTGTAGTCGACGTTAAAGCTACTTCAAACGACTGACCCGGGGCTAATCGCTGATCAATTGCTTGTATACTGTAATAGGATCTTGGTTTCGCTACAACACCTGCAGCGCTAGCCGTGCCATTAACATCACCGACTTTTAATCCGATGAAATCAACTTTCATGTTACTGTTAAGTGCGTCAATGGCATATCCCTCTGTAAAGTTGTTATCAAAAGGACGCTTAGGATCTTCAAACTGGAAGCCTGCATCAATAAATCTCCAAGAACTATTGTTACTAAACTCATCCTTAAACCCTAACAATGTACTTCTCAAGTCAACTAAGTCAAGTGCCGATACAACGCCATCTTTGTTAATATCTGCTGCGATTAATTTATAAGGCCCTTCAATAGTATAAAGACCTAGGATATATCGCTGGATCATTACTAAGTCAAGTGTGGACACTCCATTGAGGTAATTATCACTGCTCTTTGGATCGATAGCATATTTACCCCCGACTGGCATAGCAGGGAAAGCATATTCACCCAATGCGTCCGTCATTGAAGATTCTATCGCAGCTGCGATAGAATCTTCAATGACGGACGCATTGGGTGAATATGCTTTCCCTGCTATGCCAGTCGGGGGTAAATATGCTATCGATCCAAAGAGCAGTGATAATTACCTCAATGGAGTGTCCACACTTGACTTAGTAATGATCCAGCGATATATCCTAGGTCTTTATACTATTGAAGGGCCTTATAAATTAATCGCAGCAGATATTAACAAAGATGGCGTTGTATCGGCACTTGACTTAGTTGACTTGAGAAGTACATTGTTAGGGTTTAAGGATGAGTTTAGTAACAATAGTTCTTGGAGATTTATTGATGCAGGCTTCCAGTTTGAAGATCCTAAGCGTCCTTTTGATAACAACTTTACAGAGGGATATGCCATTGACGCACTTAACAGTAACATGAAAGTTGATTTCATCGGATTAAAAGTCGGTGATGTTAATGGCACGGCTAGCGCTGCAGGTGTTGTAGCGAAACCAAGATCCTATTACAGTATACAAGCAATTGATCAGCGATTAGCCCCGGGTCAGTCGTTTGAAGTAGCTTTAACGTCGACTACAGATGAGCAAATTGCGGGTACTCAATTCACGATTAGCTTTGATGCTGACAAGATGTTCTTTGTAGGTATCGATGGCGAAGCACTTGCGTTGAGTCCACAACATATCAATACTGAAAGAGCAAGCCAAGGTATCATTACCCTTAGCTGGAATGATATAGAGGCTATTAGCGTAACGGCTGGGGAGGTCTTGTTGAATCTTAGTTTTGAGTCAACGTACAATGGTTTATTGAGTGATTTATTAAATATCACATCAAAAGTGACTGCTGCAGAAGTGTACAATGAGCAATTTGAGACAAGAGGTATTGTCTTGAATTATAGCAAAGAGAATATGGCAGGTGGGTTTGAACTTTATCAGAACACACCTAACCCATTCGCCGACTTTACAGATATAAACTTTAGCCTACCTAGATCAGGTGTAGCAACCATTACGATTGGCGATGTGACAGGTAAGGTAGTGAAGATTATAAGAGGGGAATATGCTAAAGGCATGAATACCGTAAGATTGCACAAATCGGATATTACAGACTCAGGTCTCTTGTATTATACACTTGAGACGGAAGGTCATTTGGATACAAAGCGCATGGTCGTTTTGAAATAGGAAAATTACAAAGAGTTTACTGTTTTTGGGATGAGGTCCCCCTTCCACATAGGTGGTGGGGGGCCTTTTTCATTTTGGTAAGGTGCCGTTTTGACCTTTGATCGGGTTTGGCCTTTTTTGTTGAAGAAAAGAGTAGCTTACTTCTTATGAGCAATCATTTTTGATTACGTTCCCTTTTTGGAGTACGATCCGCCTATCGTTCCCTTGCCTTCCTTATTTAATATGTCTTATTTTCGCGCCATATTTTTTCTATGGCTAGAATTCTTGCAATAGACTATGGTGCGAAACGTTGCGGTCTTGCTGTTACAGATATGCTGAATATCTCTATTAACCCATTACCTACAATATCCACTGACCTGCTGGAGATTCAACTTTCCAGTAGATTCCAACAAGGTGACATCACGACGGTCGTCATGGGTTGGCCGACACATGCTGATGGCACTCCAACCTATTTGGCAAAAGACATAGAAAAGTGCATAGAAAGGTGGAAGAAGATATTCTCTGAAATACACTTTGTCCTAATAGATGAATCGTTTACCAGCAAAGAAGCAATACAAGTCCTAGTCAATATTGGTGTGCCAAAAAAGAAAAGACATGATAAATCATCTATAGACCAAATGAGCGCTGTACTCATTTTAAAAAAATATTTAGAATCTTTGTAGCTTATGATATTACCGATTTACGCTTTTGGACAGCCAGTGCTTAAAAGACCTAGCGACCCGATTGATGAAACATATCCTAATCTGGACAAACTCATTCAAGACATGTTTGAAACCATGTATAATGCGAAGGGTGTCGGCTTAGCTGCGCCTCAGGTCGGATTGGGTATTCGCCTTTTTATAGTAGATACTGTTCAGACGAACGAGAAAGTTGATGTAGAAAAGGGCATAAAGCAAGCCTTTATTAATCCAGTCATTCTGAAACAAGAGGGCAAATTGTGGAGTTATGAAGAGGGTTGCCTTAGCATTCCTTTATTGACGGGCGATGTGGAGCGGTACTCAGACTTGACCATTTCATATCAAAATGAGCAATTCGAGACCATTGTTGAACGATTTGCGGGTATGGAAGCTCGAGTCATACAACACGAATATGATCATATCGAAGGGGTATTATTTGTCGATAGGCTGAAGCCTCTAAAGCGACGCTTGATGAAACGAAAACTTGAGGCCATCCGCACGGGCAATATCCCCACTGATTATAAGATGAAGTTTAATGCGCGTTTACTCACTTAAAGAGGAATAAACTTACTTTCTACCAAAGTCTGCGGGTATCTCACCCCATTTCTCTGTTTCCCATTTCAATATTGGAGTAGAATATTGATTCTTTTTGAGCCAATCAAGCGCTCGTTCTATCAATGTAAATAAGACTTCATTCGCCGCCGTTTGGGTTAAAGTGGTTTTAACGAATTTCTTGCTCACCCAACTCTTCGCAGTTTTGGAGTCTGTGTAAATTGGAATATGCCCTAAATGGTTATTTTGAAGATACGCAAGGCCATGGACAAGAGCTAAGAATTCTCCAATATTGTTGGTCCCTTCTTTAAAGGGACCTTGATGGAATAGCTCCGTCTTATCTGAGGTCCAAACTCCTCGGTATTCCATTAATCCTGGATTACCACTGCAAGCGGCATCGACAGATAAACTTGGAACGATAATTTTATTATTGCTTTTATTGATAATTGATTCTGGTGCAGTACTAGTTGAGCGGCGTATGACTTCTGTTTTAGTGGGCCGCTTGAGATAAGCCTCTTCAGCTTCTGAAAGCGTGTCGAATGATTTGTACTGAGCTGACGCAAAGTTTTTTACTTGCTTTTGGCAATCAGGCCAATTGTCATAAATACCTGGCACGACACCTTGCCACACAACATAGAATTTTTGCTTTTTCATTTTTCTTGACATTTTTTACGATAAACTTTTCTTGTCAATCGATCAAATAAGGATATATAATCTTATTGTCGCAAATTTGGACTTTTTAGCCGTTATTCTCTAAGATAGGATATGTTTATTGACACACACGCACATTTATATGTTTCCGAATTTGATATTGATCGATCTGCCGTCGTAGAAAGAGCCGTAAGGGCAGGTGTTGACAAAATTGTGTTGCCCAATATTGACGAATCGACTCAAGAGAAAGTATTTTCCTTATGTGATCAATTTCCAGGGGTTTGCTTTCCGAGTGTGGGCTTACACCCCTGTTCTGTCAAGAGTAATTATAAGGCTGTGTTGAGAAATCTCGAAAAATATGTCCAAGATCCTCGAGTAGTGGCTATAGGAGAGTCGGGCATTGATCTTTATTGGGATAAGACCTTTATAAAACAGCAAGAAGAAGCTTTTCGAATACAGATAGACTGGGCGCGCCAGTTGCGTCTGCCAATTATTATACATTCTCGAGATAGTATAGATGTGACTGTGCGCATAATTGAAGAAGTGCAAGATGGTACATTGAGGGGTGTATTTCATTGTTTTTCTGAATCACAAGAAATCATTGATCGTGTTGAGCAATTGCAATTTATGATCGGTATAGGGGGCGTAGCGAGTTTCAAAAAAATGAATGATTTCAGATCTTTGCTGAGTAATATCAATAGGCAGATGTTAATTTTAGAGACCGATGCGCCGTATTTATCTCCAGAGCCTTTTAGAGGTAAGCGCAATGAAAGTGCATTTTTGCCCAAGGTAGGGGCAGTTGTGGCTGAATGTTTGGGCTTGACCATAGAACAAACAGCCTCCTTAACCACAGCTAATGCCAAGAGCTTGTTCAATATTTAATTAAGCTTGTGATATATTTCATAGGATAGCTCTACCTTTGCGCGCTTTCAAGGAGAGGTGCTCGAGTGGTTGAAGAGGCACGCCTGGAAAGCGTGTATACGCCAAAAGTGTATCGTGGGTTCGAATCCCATCCTCTCCGCAATTATGATTATGTCCTATTTATAGCCTTCACCAATCACATTTTGACTTTTCACCCTTGAGCCTAGTTTGTCATGACTTTGTAAGCTTTGAACCCATAGTTGGCTTAAGTGATCAAAAAAAGTCCCTTCAAGACAAACCTTAACAAGAAAATTGTGCATCTATCAAAAAAATAGCTTTGATATGAAAAGAAAAATCAGATATTGTGACGGCGAAGGATAGAAGCGAAGAGAATCACAGAGTTTGAAAAATTTTTGCTTGAATTCTGTTGGTTTCCTAAAACTTTCTATTTTTAGCACGTAAAGACGAATTTTCTTAATCAATTAATCAGAACTAAATTTAACTGACCATGCGAAAAGTAATAGCTTTGGTATTTGTATTTGTCTGCGTATCCTATTTTGGTGCGGTAGATATGTTGGCGCAAAGTGCAGCGGATGCTGAAACAGGTGGCGCTGTTGGATTCCAATCCCTCAAGGAAAAATTTATTGAAGGTGACTGGAAGTTTATGAGTACAGTGTTAATCTGTCTTATTTTAGGTTTGGCATTTTGTATTGAAAGAATCATTACATTAAACATTGCCACAACGAATACGGACAAGTTGTTGAACCGAATCGATGAAAAACTTTCTACAGGTGACCTTGATGGTGCTATGGAAGTAGCAAAATCAACCCCTGGCCCGACGGCAAGTGTATTGTATGAAGGACTTAGAAACTCTGGTGGTGGTCCAGAAGCAGTTGAAAAAGCTATAGTATCATACGGATCTGTCCAAATGGGACTTTTGGAAAAAGGATTAGTGTGGATATCACTATTCATTGCCATAGCACCAATGCTAGGGTTTATGGGAACTGTAATTGGTATGATCCAAGCCTTCGACAGAATCGAGGCAGTTGGTGACTTGTCACCTTCAGTAGTTGCAGGGGGTATCAAAGTAGCCCTCCTTACGACGGTTTTCGGTCTAATCGTTGCCATCATACTTCAAATTTTATACAATTACATAGTTTCTAAGATTGACGGTATTGTCAATAAAATGGAAGATGCTACCATTAGTTTCGTAGATATTTTGTCAAGAAATAAGGTGTTTAAGTAACTGTCACCTATTCATTTATTAACCATTAAAAATCGAATCTTATGTATTCATTTTTATCAAGAAAGGGACAGGGACTAGCTGTGATGTTGGGCGTGCTATTGACGGTCATTTATTTAGGTTCAGTGTTTGGCGGATTGAGTAGCGCAGGTTACAGCGTATCCGATGACCTAAACCGTATAATGAAGGACAATCCTGGACAAACGTTTGACTTTTTCAATCCTGGTCTGATGCTTACTGGCGTGTTGATTATCATCTGTGCCGTTACGGCCATTGGGTTTGGACTGTTTCAGATGTTTTCTGCTCCTAAGAACTCCCTTAAAATGATCATTGCACTAGCAGTAATTATTGGAGTATTCTTCGCATTGTATTCTACATCAAGTGCTGATTTAGAAGTAGGAAATCCTATTTCTGATACACTTCAAAAATTTGAAGTAGGCGAGAATGTCAGTAAGCTAATTAGTGGCGGACTAAAGACGACCCTACTATTAGCTGGTTTATCAGCGTTGTCTATGATTGTAATGGAGATTTATAACATATTCAAATAACATCTTATGGCAAAGAAAAGTGCAAAGGATAGAATGAAAAATGAGATCAATGCAGGCTCGATGGCCGACATTGCGTTCTTGTTACTTATTTTCTTCCTTGTGACAACAACCATTGTCGAAGATAAAGGTGTTTTGGTCAGGCTACCACCTTGGTCAGAAGAACCCCCAGAGACACTCAAATTCAAAATAAGAAACGTATATTCTATCTTGGTGAATGCTAATAATGATCTACTCGTAAGAGGTGAACCATCTCGGGTAGCTGAATTAAAGAAGAATATTAAGGAATTTATTTTGAATCCAACGAAGCGTGAAGACTATGCAGAATCATCGCAAGATGCCATCGTATCAATAAAAAATGATAGGGGTACTAAATACAAGACGTATCTTGAGGTGTATAATGAGGTCAAAGCAGCGTACGATGAATTGAGAGATGAGGCCTCTGAGCGAAAGTTTGGAAAGCTCTACGAATTCTTAACGTCTGAGCAAAAGAAAGAAATAAATGACTTAGTGCCTTTAAAGCTTTCTGAAGCAGAACCGACAACATTTGGTGACGAATCATAAATAGAAATTACTATGGGAAAATTTCAAAAGAAAAGAGGCTCAGCCAAACCTGAAGTATCGACAGCATCGCTTCCGGATATAATTTTCATGCTACTGTTTTTCTTTATGGTGGTGACAGTTTTAAGAGATGCGTCTCTTAAAGTAAGTGTTGTCACACCTAGAGCGACGCAATTGACTAAACTTGAAAAGAAGTCTTTGGTAAACTATCTGTATGTAGGAAAACCTGTCGATAAGTTTAAGGCAGAATGGGGGACAACTCCAAGATTGCAGTTGGGCGATAAATTTTCTACAGTCGATGATATTCCATTGTTCTTAGAGCAACATCGTATCACTGTTTCTGAAAATCAACGCGGTTTAATTACCTCCTCTCTTAGAGTAGACGAAAACGTTACTATGGGGATTGTAGGAGATATTAAGACAGCCTTACGAAAAGCAAACCAATTGAAGATTAACTATTCAGCCAAACAGCGGGATGATGATCTAAAATAGGCGTATAAACTGAGTAATAAACTTTTGATAAGGAAGTAAGGTGACTTACTTCCTTTTTTTTTCGTATATTCTGTCTACTCAAGTATCTATATAGTGAATGATCTAATAGGAACCTAACATGATAGTCAAATAACTAGGTAGTAGGCTTTTGTGTTTCCTCTGAAGACGTACCTTTAGCGCAGAATAATCAAGTTCGAATACTTTTGTAAAGAGCTAAGGTAAATGGTTAACCTATGATGCATGATTAAATGAACATGATATGAGAATTAATTACATTTTCTTGATTTTGTGCATCATCGCTTTAGCCTTTGGATGTCAACAGCCTTCTGTTATTGAGCCTGCCAATAGGCTGAGCGGTCTTTGGACTTTGCATCTTATGGAGCAACAAGACTCCGTCACTGGAGATTGGAGTGAATGGCGTGGAGTAGGGATGCAAGGATATATTTTGTACCATGATAATAATTCTATGGCAATGCACCTGACAACAAAGGGGTATGAGAATACAGATTTACAGTTTCCTAATTTTATAGATACGATACCCCTAGAGGCACTGAAGTATATCACCAACTCATACGTCTATTTTGCAAACTATACAGTGGATGAGCAGGAAAATATCGTGCAACACAATCGATTTACACACTCTAACCCAAGTGAGTGGAATGATGTAGTAAGGAGGAGATACAGTTTCAATGGCGATACATTAATCTTAAGACCCGTAGGTGAACAAAGAGCTGGCTTGCGCTTAAAATGGTTGAAAGTCAAATGATTAAACAATACATTGAGCTCTTTTTGAGCCTAAGGAAAGTAGTTCATTAAACGTTTACGGCTATTATATGGGTAAGGAAACAAGCGTTTTTTATCTCAATCGATCCATTGATCTTACTAGGTTTTCATCTTTATTAATATATCTAGCCGACAAAAGAAAAAAGGCTAAAATTGGAATCGGGAGATACAGCCCCATACCATCTTCTACATTGACATTTTGAAGATTTGCCGTATGGTTAGTGTAAATAAGTACCGCAACGACGGGCAATATGATGGCTAAGGTAGCGCCTAGATAAGCCAGCTTAAGTTGAAGCTTACGATTATTATATAAAAAGATGGCCATTAAACCGATGAAGAATCCCAATGCAGCTAATATGAGCAGGGCAATGTGGTCGTTAATCTTATATTGTTGGTCTTCAAAAATTCCAGACACCTGTTGAGAAGACGTCGCGAAGGGAAGGGTATAACTTGCACCAAAGCATAAGGCACCTAAAAAGAGAAATATACTTTGAAGTCGTTGAATCATAGTGATGTATTTTACCCTCAAAGGTAGTATTCTACCGTGATTTTATGCTTCATCAATTATAAAGCAATGATATATTCGTTTTCCTAAAAAGATAGTTCATGAGTACACATTCACATGACCGTTGTTATTGGCATGATTGGACGCAGGGTCGATCGTTTGATTTTGTGATCATCGGCGGTGGGTTTGTAGGCATGTATGCGGCGCTAGCCATAAGATCATATAAGCCTAAAGCTTCTATTGTCATCCTAGATCGATTGAATAAAGGTGCTATGGCTTCGAGCCGAAATGCGGGTTTCGCCTGTATTGGGAGTATCACTGAGTTGATCGATAATGTGAACACCTATGGTTTTGACAACGTACGGGAAATTGTGAAAATGCGCTATGACGGACTTGCTGTGATCAAAGAAAAATTTGGAAAAACTATAGAATATAATACTTGTGGTGGTTATGAGCTTTTCGAGAATAGCCATCTTTTTGAACAGGCGGCAGATCAGTTGGGTGTTTACAATAACTTACTCAAAGATATAACAGATACAGACACCTATTCGATAGTCAATACTCCGCATCAGATGCGACTAGCCGCATGCAGTATTTTAAATAACCATGAAGGACATTTGCATACTGGTAAATATTTTGATGCATTACGGAAACAGTGTGCGATCGGTGGTATAGAGGTTTTGTTAAATGCTCATGTACATTCATTTGACGAACATGAATCAGCAGTGATGATCAATGTAGCGGGTATGGATGAGCCTATGAAAGCAAGTTTTTTAATTAATTGTACAAATAGCCTAAATCCAGCATGGGTCGCTCAACACGGTTTTGAATTGACCCCTGTTCGAAATCAAGTGATTGTAACGCGTGATTTTGGACAGGCATATATTCGGGGTACTTTTCACCAAGACGAAGGGTATATTTACTTTAGAGATATCGGAAATAGAATTTTGATTGGGGGGGCGAGAAATCGATTCGAGCAAGAGAATACAGGGGTACTTGGTGCTAATAGTAATAATCAGCAGTTTCTGTTGGATATACTTAGGCAATACATCTTGCCCAAAGGAATTGAGCCAACGATAGATTATGCCTGGTCTGGAGTACTTTCTGGGGGCAAAGATAGAAGGCCAATTATACAGCGTACATCTGAACGTATTGCACATTCATTGCGTTTAGGGGGCATGGGGGTGGCAATAGCGCCTATTATTGGCAAGCAGGTGGCGGATATTGCTATTATGTGAGATTATTGATTATATGAAAGAAGTACTGTTTTTTTTAGCACTGCTCACGTTTGTACCATGGACTTTATTAGGGCAATCAAATGCACAAGATTCTACGAGTTATATTATCGCGAGTGCTGATAAGGTAATTTATAGCCAACTGAACGGAGTTGAAATAGATTCACTAACGGGAAATGTCGAGTTGACCCAGGATAGCTTATTGATGTCAAGTCGTTTTGCTGTTGTTAAGAATAAAACAAATGCATTTGCTTATGGGGATGTCGTCGTTGTTCAAAAGGATAGCACGCTTATTTTTAGTGATACGATCGTTTATAACGGGGATACAAAAAATGCAGCCTTAACGGGAGAGGTTATATTGGTTGATGGGGGGCATGAATTATACACTTATCGATTAGATTATAACACAGAGACGAAAATTGGAATTTATGAAAAAGGTGCCGTTATGTTCTCGGGATTGAGTAAACTTCAAAGTAACAGGGGGGTCTATAACGGTGCACAAAAGACGGCCTACTTTTATGAAAATGTGAAGTTTGAAGATAGCCTGCAGGTGGTGCTCGCTGACAGTATGCTCTATTATATCAACGAAGAGCGTATTCGTTTTCTTAGCCCTGCTAATATTACCAGAGATAGTGTCCAGATGTATAGCAAGGCAGGAATATATGATAAACGAGAGAACCTCTTAATTTTGAGTGATGACGTTCAAATCAGGGATGGAGCCAAAATAATCACCAGCGGCATTGCTGAGTTCAATGGTAAACAAAAAGTATATACTTTATATTTTGACCCATACATTATCGATGAAGATGGAAGCACTGCTCGGGCAGATACCATTATTTACTTTGAAGAATCAGGGGATATCCAACTTAAAGGTAGAGCCCATTATATTGCTAGCGATGGTTCAGATATTCGTGCCTCATCGATTTGGTATAATGAGTCCACAGATCAATACAGTACCGTAGGCAATTCAACCTTAGTTGATAAAGGTAGGGTTATCACAGCGGGCAGTTTTATCAAGTCGGAGCTTGGTGCGATTGCCTCTTTAGGGGTGATCATTAAAGATAGTATTAACCAGACTAGTATTTGGTCGGATCATTCACAAACGAATGATGAATTGCGGTCCACGACCATTTATAGACTCGACAGCACAAAAACCTTGATGGCGCTCATGGTAGAGAATGATAGCTTATATCTCTTAAGCGACACCTTGGTGAGCACTGAATTTGGTGTTGAAGATAGCACTTATAGTGTTTTAGATGCGTTTAATGGGGTACTTCTGATAAAAGCAGGCATCGCTGGACGTGCTAATTATATGCGATTTAGTTCGGCTGATTCTATCATTTGGCTGTATGGAGATCCGATATTGTGGTCAGATAGTTTGCAAATGCGTGCGGATACCATAGGAATATATTTGATTGATAATAAAATACATAAGGTCGACTTAATAGAGAACGCATTTATCATTATGCCGGACTCATTGGAGCTATTTAATCAGATAAAGGGCGAACACATCAGCAATACCTTAGACGCGGGAGCTATTTCTCGTTCGGAAGTAAAGGGCAATGCAGAGGTTTTATATTTTGTTAAGGTTGGGGGTGTGTTCAAAGGCCTTAGCACCACTAAATCCTTGTCTATGGTCTTTGCATTTGTGGCGAGGCAAATTGACCAAGTGCGGTTATTTGGTAACCCAGAGAGTACATTTGAAAACTTTGACAAAGACAAAAACTACAGTTCTCAATATCTTAGCGGTTTTTCTTGGCGTTTAGCAGAACGACCTCTTTTAGACGACCTATTAATTTTTCAGAAATGAAGATGTCGATAAGATTAATGTTGATAATAATGCCTCTTTGGCTCACGGCTAATGATGATTTTGCGGAAGCTGTAAAAGCGCATAGCAACGGCAATCTTGAGCAGGCTCTCAAGGCATATGAGCGCGTCGAATCAGAAGGAAAAATCTCTAAAGAGCTTTATGCCAATATGGGTCGCATCTATTACGAGTTAAATAATATCGGCCATGCACTACTTTATTATGAGCGCGCATTAAAGTATTATGGCGATGATGAAAGTATTCAAGCAGTGATTGAGAACCTGCAAGGCAAAATGACTATTTCATTATCTGACATACCTGATTTTATTTTGGTAAGAGCCTTCCGATATATCGCATTGTCTGTGGGGCAATATGGGTGGATCTTCATCCAGCTTCTAGGGTTTGTCGTGCTCATTTCCCTCATTTATCGAAGATGGTTTACGGCCTTCGATGCTAGAAGAAAGCTATGGCCTATTGCCTTAGCGTCATTATTTATTTTGTTTTGCATTGCTATGGGTAGGGTGCACCATTCGGCACAATTTGAGCAGAGATATGGAATTATTATCGAAGATAATGTTGAATTAATGCAAGCTGCCGATGAGCGAAGCCCAGTGGTCGCGCCGCTAGCCGCGGGTATGAAGGCGCTTATTTTGGATGAGTTGACTGACTGGTATAAAATCAGACTGACAGATCGTGACGAGGGTTGGGTAAAAAAGGAAAAGGCTAAAATCATTTGATCTTAGCCTTTCTTGATTTTTTTTAAAGCAGTGTTTATTCTTCGCTGTCAGTATCAGGTATTGTTATGACGGCTGCTTTAGGTGCTTTTGTTACAACCGCGTCAGCAACCAACGTAGTGCTATTCGTTACATTAACGTATGTTCGGTTGTTTTTTTTCTTAATGTATGACACAACGCCATCTTCGAGAGCATACAAAGTATGGTCTCTTCCGATACCTACTTTAGCCCCTGGATGAAACTTAGTGCCTCGCTGACGAACAATAATATTACCTGCAGTGGCTGCTTGTCCGCCAAAAAGTTTTACGCCTAGACGCTTGCTTTTACTATCTCTGCCGTTATCAGAACTACCAACACCTTTCTTATGTGCCATGATTTACGCTTTTATTGAGTCAATTTTAATCTTAGTGAACAACTGACGATGACCATTTTTTACCTTGTAACCCTTTCTTCGCTTCTTTTTGAATATGATTACTTTGTCACCTTTTTGATCATTTAGGACAGTCGCATCGACAGATGCAAAGGCAACTAAAGGGGCGCCAACACTGATATTTCCTTCATTTTCAACAAGTAATACCTCGTTAAACGAAATCTTTTCCCCCTCTTCCTTATTAAGATGGTGAACAAAAATTTCTTGTCCTTCGCTTACTTTAAACTGTTGACCAGCTATACTTACTATTGCAAACATTTCTTATGCTTTTCCAAATGGGCTGCAAATATAGAATATTCATTTGATAAATGTTATCCACATTCTAAGAATTATTATACCATTCTTTCAATCTGAACTGAGTACGAATCTTCTTTTCATTGCGCAGGACAGTAATTTTTACCTTCTTACCTTCTTTTCCGGAAAGTCTCTTATTGATTTTTTCTAAGTTGAGATTAGAGGCCAACCGGCCGTTAATGCGATGAAGGATATCTCCAGGTTGCACTCCTGCTAGATTTGCGGGCGACCCTTCAAGGACAGATACAACGTAGTATTTATTTAATTCTTTACCAAAAGCGAATACGGTCATTCCCGACTTGTCAAAGTAGAAATCCTTGTTGTACTTCTTATTAGGTTTAAGGTATAGCTTTTCTTTAGAATAGTCTAAAATAACCGTAAAACGAGCCAAAAGTGTATTACCAATCAGACCGTTTCTTGTAGATTTGAGGGTCAAAAAATTGTCTGAAGTAAAGTTCTGAAAACTGGTGACGATTTGATCGAAATTGAATTCATCAATATTCAATTGATGAATACGACCAATAAAGCCTACAATCACTCCCGATAGCCCAAATCCCACATTGCCGGGCATTACTTTTGCAGGCAATTTGATGGAGCTGTCAGAATTAGAATGGATAAGCAAGGGAAGTGATGCCCCCGAATCAATCAGCAGTCTTAACTTTCTCTGGCTGCCTTCTACAATACTTGTCTCAATATCGATATAAGGTTTGTGATTGTAGACTTCAATATCGATTTCTTTAAATTTATCTAAGCCCTTTATTCCCTTTGTGGAGCGGTAAAAGGTCAATATCTGTTTGTTGTAATCGATCTTGACCACTAGGCTACTAAAGTACGTACCGCCGACAATACCATGGATATCAATGCCCAGTCGCTCTTTGAGCAGTAGATGATTGTTTTCTAATACGATTATGTCACGGGTGACTTGATTGGTTCCCGCTATGCGAATGGGAATACTTCGAGCAATATTGGCCATCAAAGCACTGTCTAAATCTGAACCAGTTATAGCGATTTGACGCTCAAAGGGTATCCCCAAAAGTGTTGCCAACTCTTTATCAAAAATGACCGTATTCTCAGCACCTGTATCAAAGATGAGGCGTATAGGGAGAACACCCCCAAGCCAAACATTAATAACAATAAATCCATTTTCAAACTCAAAGGGCACCTCGATAGAAGATTTATCTTGAGGCATCATATCAATGCCGCGAATTTGCCCAATTGACTCTCCTCCTTTGCCCATCAGCATTGTTATCAGAAAAATTTGGAGAATATGGCAATATGGATTGCGATGCATAGTTTCTTTAACGTTCCTAAAGATAAAAAGATGCCTGATAATTCAATGGCAGAAAGTCTTTGGGAGATTCAAAAAAAATAAATGTCAAGATTTGGTAGGATCTTCACTATTTTAATCAGCGATCAGGCAGTTGTCTTAATTCCTGGCCTATGGGCATAACCTTGATCCCAGATACTTGCTAAGCAAACCAAGGTTCAAGTAAATTGTATACCTTTGATATAACAAAAATGAAGTATATATCTTGAATACAAATCTCGATCATTCTGCCGTTGTCAACGATGAGCGCCAAATTGAAAAGGCGCTTCGTCCAAAACAATTAGCTGATTTTAATGGACAAGCAAAGATCGTCGATAATCTTAAGGTTTTTATCCAAGCGGCGACGATGAGAGGTGATGCTTTGGATCATGTATTACTTCATGGTCCTCCAGGATTAGGAAAGACGACGCTATCGCATATCATTTCTAATGAATTAGGGTCTGAATTAAAGTTGACCTCCGGGCCAGTGTTAGAAAAGCCAGGCGATTTAGCGGGTTTATTAACAAATCTTCAACCAGGCGACGTGTTGTTTATTGATGAGATTCATCGGCTAAATAGTGTTGTCGAAGAGTATCTGTACTCTGCAATGGAAGATTATCGAATTGATATTATGATTGATAACGGCCCCAATGCGCGGAGTATACAATTGAATATCAATCCATTTACGCTTATTGGGGCGACGACTCGAATGGGTTTGTTGACACCACCATTGCGTTCAAGATTTGGTATTACCTGCCATCTTGATTACTACAACGTGGCTACATTACATAAGATCATATGTCGAAGTGCAGAGCTATTGCAAGTGCAAATTAGTGATGAAGGCGCTGGCGAAATCGCTAGAAGGAGTAGGGGTACACCGAGAATAGCCAATGCATTGTTGCGACGTGTGCGCGACTTTGCGCAAGTAAAGGGCACCGGTGATATTCAACTCGACATCAGTCGTTTAGCACTTTCGGCCTTAGATGTAGACGAACTTGGTCTTGACGAGATGGACAATCGAATACTAACAGCACTAATCGATAAATTTAAAGGAGGGCCAGTAGGATTGACGACCATAGCCACTGCTGTCGGAGAAGAACCAGGCACGATAGAAGAAGTATATGAGCCATTTTTGATAATGGAGGGTTTTATTCAACGAACTCAAAGAGGCAGGGTAGCGACCGATCGAGCTTATAAGCATTTGGGAATTGTGCCTCCGCTAAGAGAGGGTACCTTGTTTTGAAAATATCAAATAGACATACGCTTCATTTTTATGACTCATAAGCTATTATCAGTTTTGGCTGAAAAAGGCCATTTTTAAGGCCATAATGCAGCTATTTTTACAAGGTTAATTTTCTCAAAGATAGTGCGGCTATTCTCGCAAAAATGAGCTCTTTCCTATATAAAGATGTCTTAAATTCTATTTCAAACCGATAACTGAAAAGTTAGCTTTTATTTGTCTACGATCGGGCTTAGGCTTGAGCTGTAGGGGTGAAGTTTAAAGGAGGAAATTGATTTCCGCCATTTTTATCGCTGATTGTACCATTTTGCGCTTCGTATTTGCTAACGTTTTCTGCTAGGGCTTTTAAAAATCGCTTGGCATGTTCTGGGGTTAGCACTATCCTTGACTTTACTTTAGCCTTCGGTACATTGGGAAGCATGCGCACAAAATCAATCACAAACTCACTATGTGAATGCGAAATAATTGCTAGGTTAGAATAGATACCTTCGGCAATATCTTCAGGTAACTCAATGTTGATTTGATTCTGATTACTTTTTTTATCCTCAGCCATAACTCACTTTACTTGTTGAATGCAAAGATGCATAAAAACATGAACTTTTATTAGGCAATCTAGTTGGAAGACTTGTTCTTATGATGGACAAATCAACCTTATGATTGAGGGAATTATATATTTTAAATTTTATATATTTAATAAAATGATAATATGTAATACAAACAAATACAATAATCTATACCTTTGGAATGACATTTGCTCCCTTACCTGTGATCAGAATGTCTATTTAGTAATAGAACCCAAGTCTTTACCGATGATTAAGAATTCTAACGTCCCTTATTCCCCATCCAACAAAGAATATTTCACACCATTCAAAGCAGAACTCATAATGCTCATCTTTATTATTATATTTGGTGTTCTCGGTGTGAGTTTATGTCTTATATAAAATGAAGTATAATTTGGAACAACTTAAGATGAGTTTGAACTTAGATAAAGTCTTTCTAAGATCTGTCGTAGAAAGATCAGGTTTCGGTGTTTGCGGATATCTTGGCGAGAAGATGGGCATTCCTCATTCGGTGGTTCGCAAATACTTTATTTATCTAAGCTTTATTACCGTTGGTTCGCCGCTAGCACTCTATTTGATCACAGCCTTTTGGATGAATATCAGAGTCTACATCCGCGACTCTAAGTCTTATTTGATCGACTGATTGTCGCAAGAGGGTATAGATTTGATGAATCGCAAGATGGACTCTAAGTCTTATTTGATCGACTGATTGTCCCATTCGCCAAACACGTAACTAATAATATTAGCTCCCATCTGTAAGGCTAAAAGTCTTTTTTCAGGAGTGTTATTGTGCACTTCAGGATCTTCCCATCCATCGCCTAGATCAGTCTCGTAGCTATAAAAGCAAATCAATCTTCCTTCCCAAAACAATCCAAAGCCCTGCGCGCCAAGGCCTTCGTGCTGATGTATCTTAGGTAGACCATTTTTGAAATCAAAATACTGATGGTAAATGGGATGCTCGTAGGGTAGTTCCACGAAATTTAACTCTGGAAAGACTTTTTTCATTGCAGGCCGAACATATGGATCCATACCGTAATTGTCATCTATGTGCAAGAAACCACCCCCTAAAAGATAATTTCGCAAGTTCTGTGCCTCCCCGTCCGTGTACACTACATTGCCATGGCCCGTCATATGGACAAACGGATAGCTGAAAATTTCCACGCTGCCAACATCCACTGTAGCATAATCAGGATCTAAAATGGTCTTCATTTTTTCGTTGCAAAATCGCGCTAGATTCGGCAACGCTGTTGGGTTCGCATACCAATCACCACCACCGCCATACTTGAGCAAGGCTAATTTGATATTTGGTTTTTCGACCCAATTCATTGGCTTATAGGCACTTGAGACGATAATCAAAAAAGATATAAAAAGCATTCGAATCATTCTGGGCATCCTCATATTATTAATAACTAAATGATAGCATAGTAACGCTCTTTTACGTCTAAGTTGTTTTTATTTTATAAATATTCATTATTCGTGTCTATCAATACTGCACAAAGTGGCGGCGACGACGGCGGCGGTCTCTGTTCGTAATCTTGACGACCCCATATTTACACTTTGAAAGCCGGATTGGTTGGCTAAGCGAATTTCCTCATTCGAAAAATCGCCTTCAGGACCAATTAGAATAATAGGATGTGGCGTCGGCACCATAGCACGAAGCTCCTTTTGATTGACAGCATAGCTGGCAATATATTTGGACGCTGTATCAGTGTTGGCTTTAGTCCGCTCAACGAAGTCAGAAAAATTGGTCAAGTCTGTAATACTTGGGAGATACAATTTTTGCGATTGCTTCATGGCACTAATGGCTATTTTGGTTAATCGATCCATATTTAATTTAGGCCTTTCGCAATGTTGAGTTACCAGCGGAATAATACTTCTGACACCTATTTCGACCATTTTTTCGACCATCCATTCTATCCTTGTTGGGTTTTTAATGACGCCAATGGCGATATCAGGCAAATAATCTGCTATCGCTTCATGATATGTATCTAATACTCTGCACTGCACGGAGGATTTGGATATGGAGGTTATACTACAAGTATAACGGCAGCCCTGACCATCAATTAACAAAATACGGTCATCGATTCTATGTCGCAATACTTTAGCACAATGCACCGCCTCTTGATCCGTTAATAAGGCTTCTGCGTTATGAACTTTGGAAGCGTAAAATAGGTTCATAGAGAGTCTTTTGCAAATTGATCGGTAAAGATACATACCTTTGACCGCTCAGAAATTAGCTATTAACATAACCTATATATTTTCCCTCGATGGACTTGCTTATTACGATTAGCCAATTTATTTTGAGCATTAGTATTTTGATCATCCTCCATGAATGTGGACATTTCTTTCCAGCCCGATGGTTTAACACCAGAGTAGAGAAATTTTATTTGTTTTTCGATCCCTACTTTTCCTTATTCAAGGTCAAAAAGGGGGACACGGAATATGGTATCGGGTGGCTTCCTTTGGGAGGCTATGTGAAAATATCGGGAATGATAGATGAAAGTATGGATAAAGAGCAAATGAAAGGCCCCGTCCAACCTTGGGAGTTTAGAGCGAAACCCGCCTGGCAGCGACTCATTATTATGCTTGGGGGAGTAACTGTCAACTTCATTTTGGGTATTCTGCTGTTTGCCATGATTTTGATGGTTTGGGGGCGGCAATTCCTCCGAACTGAGGATGCAAAATACGGTATAGCTGTAGAAGAATTAGGCGCTAAGCTTGGATTGCAAGATGGTGACCAGATTTTAAAAATCGGCAGCACTGACTTTGTCGATTTTGAGCCATCTCTCATTGCAAAAGAAATAGTCATCAACGGTGCCCGCAGTCTTTCGGTCAAACGAGGTGATGGTATTATCACCTTGCCCATCGCTGAAGATGCCGCTGCAGCTGTAGGTACCTACGAAAATAAAGACAAAGATTTATTTAACATTCGACTGCCTATGACCGTGGGCGATGTCAAGACAGGCACCAATGCCTATAAAGCAGGACTCCAAAAGGATGATATCATTACCAATCTAGCGGGTCAACCGACATTATATTATCATGAATTTACGAAAGTGGCCTTGGAGAATGCTGGTAAATCCGTAACACTAGTGGTGAATAGAAATGGTCAAGAAGTAAGCTTAGAAACGACAATTGATGAGGGTGGCAAACTAGGTTTTGCGCCCTACGGATACGACAAGTACTTTGACGTTACCTCGGAGCGCTATAGTTTTTTTCCTGCATTGAAGGGTGGTTTTAAGCAAAGCGTTGGGTTTGTGCGGGATCAGATGGTTGCGTTTGGGCAAATATTTAAGGGAAAGATTAAAGCAAAGGACTCTCTAGGAAGTTTTATATCTATTGGTTCTATGTTTGGTACTGAATGGGATTGGCGACGATTTTGGAATATGACAGCGACCTTGTCCGTGCTATTGGGATTTATCAATCTTTTACCTATTCCGGCGCTAGATGGCGGGCACGTAGTGTTCTTATTGTGGGAAGCCTTAACTGGTATCAAACCTAGTGAGAAGGTATTAGAATACTCAACAATGGTCGGATTTTTCCTCTTGATAGGCTTAATGATCTATGCTTTGGGCTTAGATATTTCGAGATTCTTTTAACATGTCAGACCGTTTACCTAATTATTTTGCACATTTTGGTTTAACACCTAAGTTTGATATTAATGTAACTGACTTGCGCACAGCATTTATAACGAAAAGTAAGGAGTTTCATCCCGATTATCATAGCCAATCAGCGGAAGAAATCCAAGATCAAATGCTCGAATTGTCTACGCTCAACAATACAGCATTTAAAACCTTATCAGATCAACGGACGCGCATCAAGCATATCTTGGAGCTGTTTAATTGTATGCCTGGTGAAGGGGAAGCGAAAGTGCCCAATGATTTTTTGCTGCAAATGATGGAGATAAATGAAGAAATAATGGAGTTAGGGTTTGAAGAAGAAAGGGCAAGCAAAAAGCAAATGTTTTTGCAGCAAGTAACATCGATCATGGATCAAGAAGCCAATGATGTGTTGACGTGGATGACCGCATGGGATAATGGGGATAAGAGTGATAAACCCTTACAAGAAGTATTGTCTTACTATCTGAAGGACAAGTATTTGCAGCGGATCAAAGATCAATTAAGTGATATGTAGGTTTGTGCCATTTAGCTCGCTTTGCGAGTCAAGTATGTGTATATATTTTTGTTTTGCCAGAGAAAAAATGAACTTAAATAAGGAGATATATTTACATTTGCCGTCCATTCGGGGTTAAAGGTTTTACGCCTGCCCGCAGAAAGGCCGATCTGGCGGAATTGGTAGACGCGCTGGATTCAAAATCCAGTTCCTTCGGGAGTGGGGGTTCGATTCCCCCGATCGGTACAAAAATGTAAAGGCTCTATGCAGAGCCTTTTGTTTTTTAAACACCAGCGTAACTAGTGAAGTTTATGCTATGACCCAAGCCACATCAAGTCAGAGGAATACGCCCACCTTAATTATTCAAATAATTGAGCGTCATCTTCGTGGCTAACTGTTGCGCAATATCAAATTGTTGTTGCGGGGTGTGGGCTGTATTGAACGCAATGCTAAATACCAATTGATTGCCAACATTCCAAAAATATCTACCGGCAGCCATAGAATAAGCGCCACCTTCTCCAAACCCAGCCAAGGGCTGAAATTTTTCTGGTGGACCGTCGATGGATTGTTCTCCTAGAACGATTTTGGATTCGATCATTTTTTCGGCGAAGGCCGCATATTCTTCACCTTCTTCGGGGCTTTTCATAATCTGTAGCAAGATACCAGCGCTGACCACTCTCGGATCTTCGAATCTAAAGAAACATGAGGCATGACTCGGATTATTGTTTCTCGGGGTACTATCCTTTATCTGAATGACATTGGCTTCAATTCCGAGCAACTCAGCTATTTCTTGAACATCAATGAGATAGCAGGTGCTCACTAGTAAACTTCCTCTTTTTTTGACTAGTGGCTTAAGGTCAGCTCCTTTACCAATAGGCGCACCAGTCCTTTGGTTGTACGATTTTGTGCCGCAGCCTTCTGTATTACAGCCAATCGCGAATAAAAATACGAGTACAAAAAAGTGAAAATTTTTCATGATCTGTAAATATAATACAAACCTAATACATTAATGGATTGCTTGGTTTATGGAGCAATTGATATCTTGAGCTACATTTTGCAGATAACGGAAAAGGACAAGTGCAGTCGTCCTTATACCTGCCATTGCTGATATTGGATAATTCATTCATCTTTTAGTTAACGCGTTATGAAATCACTTTTACTGATCACATGTATGGTATTATCGACCTCAGCCTATGGACAATCGGAGGTGGGGGATCTTTTTCTGAGCTCGGCTCGAGCAAAATGGGAGCACGCCAAGGACTATGTTGTGACTTGCGCAAAGTCTATGCCTTCTGAATATTATGACTTTAAGCCAACGCCGATTGTGCTCAGCTACAAAAAGCAACTCATACATTCCTTACAAAACATGAATTGGATCACTGTAGATTATTTGGGCGGTCAAGGACTTGTTAACGATATGAAAGATGCGAATCCGAGTAAGGAAGAGCTTATCGCCTTGCTCGAACAGGCATTTGAGAACGCTGCATTGGCACTTGACGGAATTACTCCTGCCGATCTTGTTCGCAAGGTGGATTTTTTTGCAGGCGAAATGACTATCTTACAAATGATAAATTTGCTCGACGATCACTTGACACATCATAAAGGCCAACTGGTCGTTTACCTTCGATTAAAGGATATTGCGCCGCCAAGGTTTGTGGGCTGGTAGGTACAATGTGTTTATGTTGGTGAAAGGGTAGGGCTAGTATTCAAAAAAAAAAAATTTGGAAACTCGATCCGCACTACCTATACTGCTCATTAGATCTTTTCTTGACAGAACACGCATACATTCAGAACCGCCAAAGTGGAGATAAGTGGCTATGAGCTAGGCATTGACGAAGTGACCGCTTTTTTGTTTTTCAGGATTGTCAGCTAGATTGTTGAGTAGAATACACTACTATGGGATATAAAACAATGATATTTTAAAGGAGATAAATTTGTGTTTTTTCTGATTTAGCTTCTATGCATATGGCTCTAAATACTGAAGTACAAGCCTTTCGTCAAAACGCGCGAGAAAAACTCAATGAGCTTTTTGGATTCGATGACTTTAAGCAAGGTCAATTAGATGTGCTAACAGCGCTTTTTGAGCACCAGGCTTCATTGGCACTTTTCCCTACTGGTGGCGGAAAAAGCATTTGCTATCAGCTCTATAGTCAGCTTGGCGACTCAGGCCTCACTTTGGTGGTGAGTCCGCTCATAGCCTTAATGAAGGACCAAGTAGACGATCTGCGAAAGAAGGGAGTGTTAGCAGCGAGAATAGACTCCTCGCTCAATCCAGACGAACATTATGAAATCAAATCTCAACTTCGTTCAGGAGCATTAAGGTTACTTTATGTATCGCCTGAAAGATTTAATAACGAGTCGTTCATTTTGCTCATTTCAGGCATTAAAATCCGTCTTTTTGCCGTAGATGAAGCACATTGTATCTCACAATGGGGCCATAATTTTCGTCCCGATTATCTCAAGCTGGTTCAATATGCTGAAAGAATAAAGGCTGAAGCAGTGCTAGCCTTGACCGCCACTGCAACTCCTGCCGTAGTTAAGGATATACAATCGGCTTTGAAAATCTCTGAGGCGGCTTCTATTATCAATTCCGCTTATCGCCCAAATCTATTTATTGACATTAGGCCTACAAGTCAAGATGATCGTTTCGATGCACTTCTTGACAGCTTACGTCAAAACCCACCAGGTACGACTATCGTCTACGCAACTTTTCAACACTCAACCGAAGTTTTGGCGGAAGCTCTGAAAAAGGTAGGATTGCTCGCCCACGCTTACCATGCAGGCTTGGACGCAGATTTAAGAGCTGTGATTCAAGAAAATTGGACACAAGGCGATAGTGAAATTGTAGTGGCAACTATTGCCTTTGGCATGGGAATAGACAAGGCCGATGTGCGATATATATACCATTACGATTTGCCTAAAAGCTTAGAAAACTATGTGCAAGAAATCGGTCGTGCAGGCAGAGATGGCAAAGAAAGCAAGGTGACGGTACTAGGTAATGCAGAAGATTTACCTAAACTCGCCGCATTTACGCTTGGCGATACACCGAGTGAGTCGGATCTCTTCGACTTTGCAAGCTTCATATTGCAACAAGATGAGCATTTTGAGCTTAGTCTTTATCATACATCTAGGAAATTTGATTTTAGACCGCTTAGTTTGGCAACGATACTTACTTATCTCGAATTAATGGGTATTTTAAAGCAAATCACCCCAAAATACAGCACCTACAGAATCACTTATACAAAACCCGAAAGTGATTTTTACAAGCAAGCGAATGCGGCAACAGTTGATTTTTATAAGCAATTATTTAGTGCTGCCAAGCGTGGTACTATTCACATTACACTTGACTTAGACGAAGCGGTGGCCAAAACTGGTTTTACGCGCGAGAAAATTTTGCGTTCTCTCAGTTACCTTGAGTCTTCTGGCTTTGGGACTACTAAGTCTTCAGGGCTTTTGCATCGTTACACTTTGCTGGATCGTAGTCGAAGTGCAAACGAAATTAGCAGGGCGCTATTTGATAAATTTGTGATTCGCGAAAAAAATGACCTTGAACGACTCGAACAAGTGCTTTCTTTTCTTGAGGCTTCTGAATGTAAAAGTAATTATATTAAGACTTACTTCGGTGAAAAGTCATACTCGAGTTGTGGACATTGTGCGTGGTGTATAGAGCCAAATGTGACATTTGATGTTTCAAGCAAAAAGAACCTTCCAAGGCCTTCGATATTTCTTTCTAATGATCAGATACAAGAACTAAAGGCATTAAAAGAGAGCCATAGACAATTGCTTAAAGATGATAGAAAGATAATTTGTTTTTTATTAGGTATTAATTCGCCAGCGATTTCTTTGTCCAAGCTCAGTAAGCATAATCTATTTGGTGTTTTAGGAGGCTTTGCTTATCAAGATGTCGTTGCCTTTGTGGGTTCGGATTTGTAAGGTCGAGGGAAGGAGCAATATGAATTTTTATTTCCATTGGGACTATTTTAGTAGCAGAAGAATCTGAAGAATCCTGAATTGAAGTAATTGATTAGCCGTTTTTAATTTTCCTATTGTTTGATTGGCTTATGGACTTAGGGTTTGTACGCACCACAACTTTGTTGTACTAAAGTAGATTATTTGTTTAAATCTGAACTCACAAAGGGTGGCAGCATAATCTTAAGTCAACGCTCAGAAGGTCTTTTGTTGTAAATATAAACTTGTCGTGCCTCTTGATTTGCTCGATGAGTAATCATACTACTTTTAATGTGATGGTTGAAAATGTTTAAATCTTTAATCAACGACTAGGCCCATAAAATACTACCATTGCGCTTTTAAAATGTAGGTGAGATTATCCCCCCGCCCCCCAAAAAATGGGGTGGGCTGTACATACTGTAGTTGGCCTTCTCAGTGATTCGCATCAAAAGCATACAAAATCTCACAGACCCAATAGATTTGTTATATATCGGTCATAAGCAGCAAAATTGGCTGTAAGACAAGTGTAGATTTCCTGAATTCAAGCGGCAAATGCAACTTTAGTTAATAAATTAAATTCTTCTT
>CAZTSI010000028.1:0-46568 GCA_964616755.1 uncultured Saprospiraceae bacterium
GGGGCATGTCCATCATCCGAGGCTCTTTTATACTTTTAATACCATTAGTAGGTCCACAAATCGTGTTCCCAATTAAATAGCTCCTGTTTTATCAACTCTGACTCCAGTAATTGATCGTATTCGCTATTGGGAAATTTGTCTTGGAGTCTCAGTCCTAAAGAATTAGACGACTTAAAGATGTAACTCGCAAAAAAGCGACTTTCAAACAAGTCATACCAAGACATCGGCGCTACATCATTATTATCATTGGCGACACGTTGCTTAGCCAAGTGATATCTGGCCTTTGGATAATAAACCCAAAATAATGGTTCTGAATACTTGAATATACCCGTTTCTGCATCGTATTCATCCTTTATTGGTGCAATTCCCAAAATTCGACATTTAACTACAGAAGATTCTTTATCAAAATACCATACTTCCTTTACTCTAAACCGCAGTATGGCACGCGGATCTACGGGACTCTCAGTAATGACTATTTTTTGCTCATATGTCTCTGGATCATAGACTTGTGATGTATCTATTTTATTTAATTTTGCTTTTACTTCATCTGTGGTTAGTGCTTCCTTAAAATTTTCATCTCTGAACACTCTGATATCTCCATTGTCAGCCAACTCTTGAAGTATGGTGAAGAACGGCTTATCAAAATTTTGAAATGGCATGTTCATTTTTTCGCGAACATCAATGATGCGCCAAAGTCTGCGTTCCCACATCACATCTAATTCGCGCAATGGCTCATATTCTAATACCATACTGTTCTCGACCAATGTGCGAGGAACGATATCATCGTAATATGCATCATCGTCCGACTGAAAAATAGTGGATTCCGTTGGCTCCTTCTTTGCGTTATTACCTCTCAAGAAAAAATCATCATCTTGAGAAAACAAGCCAAGAGAAAACAAACTCAAACAAAAAATAATTAGATACTTCATAATTAAATTGATAAACCTTTTTCTTTAATTGATCAAGAAAGTCATCGTTCCGATATCTCTTGATGCCACGTCGCCTGGACACTTACATTTTATATTCTCGAAAAAATATCGATCACCAGCTGTTGCCTTAGCAACAATTCTTCTTGCCGCATCACTATAGGATGCGCCTGGGTTTGATTCCACTTCAGGGTCGGCTCTTGGTGCAGCCCGCACGATTCTAAATCCATCTAGGGTGCAACGAGCATCAAAGTCAAAACCTTCAAGTACAGGTAAAATACCTCCTTGTGCCTTAAATTGACCACTAGACATAGCACCACCACGTTGATTAGAAAGTGTAGGGACTGGGTCTGGAATAGCCTTTACTCTAAAATCTTTACTAGCTGAAAACCCAGGTGCTGAGACGGTTACTACTGCGCCTACCTTGTTTCCTGTGGCGCGCGTAGCCTTAACTGTAAACGTGCCATCGCTGTTCTTCGAAATTGTCGGTGCACCATCGCCGCTAACGGATACATTTACTTGACTACTGGGGACTCCGGCTACAGACACTTCTACTGGGTTATCAACCCCGACATAAAATACGTTCATTTTTGAAGCACTAATCGCCGCTGATCGCTGGCCAACTTCATACTCATATTCTCTCTTAAAGGACTGTACCTCATCTGTCACAGGGTTGCGAATCGATCCCTCTACTAAATAAGTCTTTTTACCAATACCGCTTGCTCTTTGAGAAAAGGTAGCGACACCATCGCTATTGACCTGCAGGGTCTGTCCATTTACGCGGATAGAGATACCTGTGTTCGATTCTGCTGATGCTGACGCGCTCAAAAAAACATCCGTGCTAAATTCCTCACCGTCAATAACATACGTCTTTTCAGGTGCCGATACGACGGTAAACTTGTCTAAAACTACATCTGTTGTTGTACCTACCTTATTTGCCAAATAGCCTAAAAAACTAGACTCTAAAGACACAACATCATTTTGAAACTTATGTAATATCGGCAATACAGCTTGCAAAGGCATACGATCGAAATTAAACTTAGCCCATGTATAATCCTTTTTGCCCACGCCCTTTTCTTTCCATGTTTCATCATCGATGATCTCAGGAATCTCCCTTAAGAACTCTTCTCGATCTTTTCCTTCATCAACAAGGCTAATGATTAGGTCTCTATACTCGTTAAGTTTTCCTTTGAGTTCTTCACCTTTGCCTTCATTTACAAGAATACGAGTGGTGGCGTCATTGTTTTTCTTACCTCGCAATTCTGTTTTGACACCGTCTTTGATCACCCAATCGCCATCATCTACGATGCCATTGATATTACCACTGCCGTCAATCATATCATTGACAAGTGCTTCAATTTCGGCTGACAAGGTTTTCGCCGCGTCTCTTGCCGGATCAATTCTTTCTGCGTATTGCTCTAAAGATGGTTTTTTCTTCGCCCCGTCTCTGATGAGTGCCGGAAGAGCAGAATTTGATTCTGATAACGCCTTATTGGATTTCACTAATCCATTATCGACTATCTTAAATGCATTAAATATTTCAGCAGATACATTCAACGCAAGCATCGCTGTCAACACCAGATACATGATGTTAATCATTAATTGCCTGGGTTCCTTAGGTATAGACATTTTTCTTTGTTTTAGGTATTAATCAATGAATGTCTATCTATTGACGCACAGTATATGCCCCCAAAACATTACCATAAACATTATTCAGCGCGCCCAAATTCTTATTTAAAGAGGCCATTTGTGTCTGATATTGCTTGGTATCCTCTACCGAATGCGACAGTGTCTCCATCGCCTCATTTAATTTAGTGTAAAAATTGTGCGCTGATTTCAGTTGTTGTGAAGTCTCACTGAAGTCAATCTCCTGAAGGGCTTTGAGTGATCCTAAACTTTTTGACATAGATTGGAGCTCATTCAGCATTCCACCTAATTGGTTTTCTACAGTATCAGCATTTAATCCACGGGTATTATCCGTGGCAGATGCACTAATGCCTTGAGGAGAAAGTTTAGCGTTATACTTATCTAATCCAGGATATAGTTTTTCCCAATAATAGTCTTTATCTGGACCCAAAATACCCAAGATGAAGAAGAGAATTGCTTCTACAACCAATCCGATGGTCAGCAAGTCAATTTTAAATCCTGCAATTTCAGGATACGGCCACGATTGGATTTTCCATAGGGCTCCGAGCATTACAAGAGAGGCACCAACGCCAATTATCAAGTTTTTAAGGTACTTAAATGCCTTTGAATGAAACATACTCATTACTTAAGATTTTTTAGGGTAGTAAAAATTAGTTTTCGTTTTTATTCTAATAGATTAAAAGTCATCAATCGAGCGACCAAGGAAGGTCATGACACATCTAAATCCTATATACGACTTCGTTGTATCTTGATATTCAAAATCTCTGGTATGTGTTTGGAGGAAATAATGAATGTCCTTCCAACTGCCACCACGTACAACCTTTAACTTCATAGCTTCTGGATCGGAATCTTTAGCATCGTACTTAAAGTCAGGGTTTAAGTCGTGAACATGATTGTTAGAACTGGCTGAATACGCTGATTCAGTCCATTCAGATACATTCCCTGCCATATCATACAAACCGAAATCATTGGGGAAATAAGATCCTACCTTTACAGTGTGCAATCCGCCATCTTCGGCATAATTACCTCTTCCTGGCTTGAAGTTGGCCAATAGGCAACCTTTTGCATTTCGGGGGTAATAAGCTCCCCAAGGATAGGGTGCATTATCAAGACCACCCCGCGCAGCATATTCCCACTCGTATTCGCTAGGCAATCTGAAATCTTCGATTAAGGCGTCCTCAGCGGCCACTTCACTATTCCAAATAAGTGTTCTCCAATGAGCAAATGCCTTAGCTTGCTGCCAATTCACCCCTACTACTGGGTAATCATCATATGACGGGCTCTGAAAATATTGTCGCGTCATAGGTTCATTGTAGCTGTAAGAAAAATCTCTAATCCATACAAACTGGTCAGGAGCCACTTTTACTTTTCGTTCTTCTATAACATCACTTCGACTAATGCCTCTTTGGCTGTGAGCAGCCTTTTTATAGTCAATCCACTGGTAAGAGTATTCTAGAATATCGTTGTTGAACTCGCGACGACCTGAAAGAGATAAATCTTTGTTATAATACAACTCATCCAAGGTTTCGTCTTCCCAATCTATTTCTAGTTCCCAATCAATCTCCTCATTGCCATAATCATCTTCAATGAAATCACCAAAGATCTCATGTGCTTTCTTTTCACGTGTCCAATTGACGAACTGACGATATTCATTGTTAGTGATTTCCGTCTCGTCCATAAAAAAGCCCGTAATCGATATTGTCTTTTGACGCTGATTATAGGCGCTAAAGATATCTTGGTCACTTTGACCTACGTTAAGATAGCCTGGCTTGATATACACCATTCCAATAGGCGTGACAGGCCCTTTCCATTTGGGTCTATCCTTAACACCGACCAATTGACCTTTAGTGTCTTTGCCACAAGAGGCTAGACTCAGCAACACTACGCTACCTATGAGCGCTAAAAAACTTCTCGAAGTCATTCTCACAATATTGTTGTTAATGTGTTTTCTTGTTGAACTATATACAAACTGATTATTAAGGTGCATAGTATATAGAGACCATTAATTAATGATTTAACAAAAGGTAAAATTTTACAGTCAAAAAACGTGCTAAACTTGGCAATAGTATAAATAATGTCTTTTGAGCTGAATATTTTTTCTCAGAAGTTGCCAAGCTAACAATGTAACTATAACCTTTGTTTTTTGCAGGTACCCCTATTTTGGGGTTAATTAAACCTTGGATTATAAATGATTTTGGGCAATTCACCTGTTTTGATAGGTCGATTTAGGTTATAATTTACGCTAAATTCATGGGTGCCATCGTGATTTGTTGCTAATGGACTGAGACCTATATCAAATGAATAAAATATCCGAACATTCTTGCTAACCTTAGCCCCTGCTAAAATATTCAAAGACTCAGGACGGTTTGGGTCTCGAATAAATAAACCTGCTTCAAATTTGTCAAACACAGCCATCGCTCCTATGTCCAATTGTGTTCTCACTCCGTCCGACTTTAGTAAAAAGGAAGGCTTAATTGTAACTAACTCATTGATATACAGAGAATATTGACCAAATAAATGCCAATGTGGACTAGTAGAATACACAAAGGTAGGCTGACGAATCGCAAAGGAAATCAGGTTCTCAACACTCAAACCTACTTCGAGTCCCTTGTAACGAACGAAACTTCCGATGCCAATGGTGGGCTTGATAATGGTTAAGTTTTCTTCAAGAAAAGGATCATTATGAGCTATTAGACCATCAAGGTATTGTCCAGATGGAGTCCTCAAATCACTACTTGTGAGCGAAAACTGTTGAGCACCAGCACGCAAAGCTGCTGAGACTAAAACGCCATTAAATGATTGAACATAGTTATATGAAAAGTCCATTTGGACGCGCCGCGAAGGACCTAATTGTTCATTCATCAATCGAACTCCCGCAGATCCATTTAGAAAATATAAGGGAATGTGTCCATACACCAACTGGGTCTTAGGACTTCCGGGAAACTGAGACCATTGTGAGCGTATCAAGCCAGAAACACTCAAGGAGCGCTCCATACCAGCATAGGCTGGATTGTAGGCGTATTGATGCCACATATATTGCGTATACTGGGGCAGTTGCTGTGCATACCCACTAACACCAATTAACACGAATACGCTAAAGATTATAAGTCGCCCCATCTTAGGTAGAAAGGTAAGTCAATTATCTCTAAATCACCAAGCTTAAACCGTCAAATGAGGGTAAAATGTTTTTAGAAAGTTCCATTTCCCATCTACTTGTAGGCCCAAGATTGTGGCTAATATGGGTAAGATAGGTGCGTTGAGCGTTAATTTTTCGCGCAATTGTGATAGCCTCCCTAAGAGAAAAGTGAGAGTGGTGTGGTTCGTGTCTTAAGGCGTCTAAAATTAGCACATTGATATCTTGTAGACGTTCCACAATATTATCGGACAGGTAATTGGTATCTGTACAATAGGCCAATTTATCATTAACTATAAACCCTAAGATGGGCAATCGTCCATGTTGCAAACGTATGACTTCGATTTTAATATCGCCAATTACGATCACATCCCCACTATCAATCGCTTTTAATTCAAACCTTGGGCTGCCGGGATATGGCTTTTCAGAAAATGCATAACCAAACCTGGCACGTACATCTGATAAGACTCTAGACATACTATATATAACTAAGGGCTTATTAACGATAAAGATGTATGGACGCACGTCGTCGAGGCCAATGATATGATCATTATGTTCGTGAGTCAAAAATAAAGCATCCAATCTCTTTACTTTGTTCGTCAACATCTGTTGTCTGAAATCGGGCCCAGCATCAATCACAATCGTCGCTTGCTCAGATTCAACTAAAAGACTGCATCTCAATCGAGTATCGCGCGGATCGGCACTGTTGCAAGTATCGCATTGGCATGCAATAACGGGGATACCTTGTGATGTACCACTTCCCGTTATGGTAATTTTTATGCTTGCCAAGGATAACTATTCATTTCATTGTCGAGCTACGAGGCTAGCTTTAATTCCTTAAGAATATCTCTGAGGTTTTCAACACGAGCTTGAATATCATGAAATTTATTGACCACTATCACCTTCTTACTTTCTAAGATACAATAACCGGTCTTAAAATTACCTTTTTCGAATCTTACCGTATATTCATAGACCTTTAATGCATCAACCAATTTTTGTAATTGATATCTTCCTCCATTTTGCGACATATAACATACAATTTACGGGGCGAATATATTATATTTATTCTGATATGAAAGTAATTAATATATGTCATTCTCTCCTTTACTCAGCCCAATGGACGTTTTGTTTTTGACCAAATGGTTTTGGCTCTGCCTTATTCTATTAACCACAGCACGCATAGACGCGCAAGGATTTGGTGCTGAAGTAGTCGGGGGATTTAATCTATCACAGATTGATGGCGATCGACTGAGTGGATATAATCATATTGGGCAGCGAGCGGGGTTTAGAGTGTATTATCCTCAAAAACAAAAATCAGAGGTATCGACCACTTTCCTCTATGACGTTAAAGGCAGTAGCTCTCGTTTTAATCTAGGCCCTTCGTTGAGCAGAGAGACCCTTCGGCTTCATTATCTTTCATTGCTTGCAGAATATGCCCTTCACGATTGGTATAGTGAAACGAAAGGGCGGTATTTGGTGAGTTTTAGGCCTGGTCTTCTTTTGGGTCGTCTCTTTTCCGTAAACAGCACCAACCCTTCATTTGACAATAGAATAGATAGGTTTAGATCTTGGGATGTTGCATTGTCTGTAGCTGCCAGCTATACCACAGGAAAAAAATCTAGTATTAAATTTAGTTTTGAACGTTCTTTATTGCGACTTTACAAAGCTAGGCAGAATGATGAATGGAGCTTTCAAAGTTTTTTAATTAATCTACAATTTAACTATATCTTAAATCTGTAAAAGATGGAAAAAAAGGCGGTCATCGACATTGGCACCAACACGGCTCATTTGTTGATAGCAGAACACCATAAGGGCCATATTCACGCCTTGCTAAAGGAAAGATTTTTCACCTATTTGGCGGAAAATGGCATGGAATTAATCCAAAAAGATACGTTGAGTCGCCTATATGCAGCCTTAGCAACTTTTAAGCAGCTCTGTGATCTTCACCATCTTACACCTCATATTGTGGCCACGGATGCTCTTAGAAATGCCACCAATTGCGCTGAAATACTTAACGACATTGACGCCATGTTTGGCTGGCAAGTCCAGTTAATTTCAGGAGCCGAAGAGGCCATATTTATCTCAAAAGGCGCTATGTCTGTAGTCGACATGAGTCAAGGCAATTTTTTGATTGTCGATGTGGGCGGTGGCAGCGTCGAATTTGTTCATGTCCAAGACGGTCAAATAATGGGGCTAGTGAGTGAACCCATAGGCATTGCGCGACTGTACAATGCATTTCATGAAGCAGATCCACTAACGAAAGGCGCCTTACTGAAGCTTGAAAAATATATTGATTCGGAAGTGAAAAACATTTACAAAAAACTAAAAATTAAGCCCTTAGACAAATATCTATTAGTCGGTTGTGCCGGGACATTCGAAATATTCATACCTAGATCTTTGGCCCTTGAAAAAGATGCTTGCAGTGTAAAATCTCAGCTAGTATTTGATTGGTACGACACCATAAAGTCCATGGATATTCAATCTCGACGTTTGGTAGATTATTTACCGGCTGATCGGGCAAAATATATTATTGAAGCTTTCGCGTTGGTACGCTCACTTTTGAAGCATTTAGGAGGAGATACTTTTGTGGTGAGCAGAGCGGCATTAAAAGAAGGAGTATTGATAAATAATTTTTTTAGATTAGTCTAAATATATTATTTTGCACCTCTAAATATGATACATTCTTGGAAATATTAGCAGAATCTTTTGCTCAAGCATGGGCAGCAAGGGCCTTACTGGCCTCTGTACTTGTAGGCATTAGTTGCGGGGTATTAGGTTGTTTTATGGTGCTGCGCAATATGGCTCTCATCGGTGATGCCATTTCGCACGCCGTGCTACCAGGTATATTTGTTGCCTTTGTGGTGGTGGGCAATGTAGCGGTGGGCTTTCTCACTGGCTCGTTAATTGCGGCACTTTTAGCAACGGTATTGATGACTTGGGTGCAAGACAATGTCAAAACAAAGAATGATGCCGCGATAGGTATCATTTTCACAGTCATGTTTTCCTTGGGGGTCATAGGCATCTCCTATTTGAATACTAAACAAGGGGTGCATTTAGACCTAAAAGATTTCTTGTTTGGAACGATCATGGGGGTTTCTGACGAAGATATCGTGATTAGTTTTGGCATCATGGTCTACACGATCGGTAGCATAATATTACTATATCGGTATTTATTCATTACCACTTTTCAGCCCACCATAGCGCAAACGATGGGTATCTCGGTAAAAACGATACATTACTTCCTTATGATGTTATTGTCCCTAACAGTAGTTGCCTCTTTGCGAACTGTTGGTATTATCCTGGTAGTGTCTATGCTCATTACACCAGCTTCAACTGCTTTATTATTGACAAATCGTTTAAAACATGTATTAGCTCTTTCGGGGCTATTTGGCATCATATCGGCCATCATTGGCCTACTCTTTGCGATTTATTTGAATACGACTCCAGGCCCTTTAATGTGTGTAGTAGCGACGGTCATATATGCAGTGGCTGTATTCTTTTCGCCCTCAAAGGGGATTGTTTTCAAACGATATAAACTATGGCGTCAATCCGTTCAGATTCAAAAAGAGGATATCATTAAGTATCTATCGAAGCAGCAAAACAATAATGATTTGCCCAAACTTAAAGAGGATCTTCAACTCGGTCATCGCGTCATGCATAACCGTCTGAGAGCTCTTCAACGCGAAGGTTATGTCAGTTTGCATCCAGAATTAACGCTTTCTGTCAAAGGTCAAGAAAGAGCCTACCAACTGGTAAGAGCTCATCGACTCTGGGAGACCTTTTTGGTGGATACAGTTGGATTAAATAATGAAATGATTCATAATGACGCCGAAAAACATGAGCATCTTTTGAATTTCCAAATGCTCGATCAACTTGACGCTCGGTTGGGTTTCCCGACAATGGATCCGCATGGTTCCCCTATTCCGTCAAAGCGCATTATGGCTCAGAAACCCCTCATCTCTTTACGACCCAATGACAAAGGAAAAATCTCAAAGCAACAAATATCAGATCATATAGAAAGTCGCCTTTGGGAACTGGGTCTTTCTGCCAATGATGCTATCCAAATCGTTTCCATTGATCAAAATGCCGTAACTATTAAGCACCAAAACAAACTGCTGCAATTAGACGCAGAATTCGCCCAACAGATTAATCTTCATTGATTTCAAGGCGTGCACAAAACTTATTTATCTGAAGTGTAATTTGAGGCAACAAGTATTCTAGGTTTGTTACTCATGTCTTTCTCAATATGTACATTACCAAAGCATTGATAAAAAATCTCTTTGGTTTCAAGCTCAAAAAACTCATTTATTTCCACGAAGACCACGCCTTGTTGCTTCAAGCCTTTTGCACAAAATTTGACCAGCTGACGATAAAATATAAGGGGATCTACACCGTCAGGATATAAAGCCATTTCTGGCTCAAATTTTAAGACGTTCGCGGACATGTACCTCTGCTCAGCGCGGGGGATATACGGAGGATTGCTGACGATGACATCAAACTTTCCAAGCGAATGCCAACTGCCTTCATCTAGAAAGTCAAGCCGGAAAATAGGAAAATCAAGCCTTATTCGCTTAGCATTGTTTCGCGCAACATTGATGGCATCGAGCGACCACTCGACTCCAAAAACGCGCCATGAAGGACGGTTTTTTTTAAGTGCTAGACCTATACAGCCACTACCCACACCTATATCTAACACATCCAGTTGACGTCCCTTGTGTTGATTGGCGGCTAAGACAATGCGGACCAATTCTTCAGTTTCTGGCCGAGGCACTAAGACATGAGGGTTCACTGAGAGTGTAAGGCCATAAAAAAGCGTACTCCCAGTGATATAAGCTACAGGCTCATCGTCCAATAAGCGATGAATAACAGAATCAAGATAGCCTGCTCGATCAAAGAGGTTCGACGACACAAAGTCCTTTGTCAAAAACAAATCTTCAAAAATTATCTTAACGATTGATCTCGCCTCGCCTGCGCCAAAATGATCTATGATAGCAGAAATAAAATAATCAAATGCTTCTTTATGCGTCATAGTCGACAAAGGAATTAGCCTTGATTAAATCACTCAAAGAATTGATACTGAAACCTTGGTAGTCCACTTTTATCATCTTCAATGCATAACCGTGATGCATCCAGCGCAATTGTTCGAGTGACCATTCCTCTTCAGCACGACAGGTAGGCAGCTGGGAAATGGTGCGTAACACCTCCGCTCGATAGGCATAGACACCGATATGTTTGAAAGCTTCCTTTTGGCGTTGATTTGCCCCTCTAAAAAAGCGCTCTGCGAATCCCTCTTTATTCAAACAGACTTTTACTTCGTCATACCTCTCATCATCTGAAGGCACTTGGCTGCACAAAGAGGCTATTTTCAACATTGGATCGTGCCGAAAGCTAGCTAGCAATGGCTCTATATGATCAAGGCGAATGGTCCATTCATCAGCTTGTACATTGACGATGATTCCACTAAAATTAGGGGAAATAGCTGCAGCAACTCGCTCGGTACCATTCACAAAAAGGCCTTGACTAAGTTGTGTTCCTATGCCTAACCCCTGCGCTTCCTGAATCAATGTTGCATGATCTGCAATTAACAACACTCCTCCACCAGAAAAACCTTCTATGGCTTCGAGAGTGTGCCGTAGAATAGATTTGCCCTGAATGAGACAAAGCAATTTACGCTCTAGCCTCTTGGATTCCATTCGTGCAGGTACGGCGAGGATAGCATTTTTTTCAGGATTTAACATATTACAAATATTTTTAATATTTTTAAACCTATAAACCAGCTATTTAGTTAATTTTGTACTCATTTTATTTAAACATCTTGTTTACACGGCTTAATCCATGCGACAATCTGTAATTATTTTTTTCTTAGGCATTTTTAGTTTTGTTGAACTCTATAGTCAACAAATGTATGTCAGTTTTGATACTGAGCGAGGGATTGTTTGTGAGCATATAGTTGTAAAAGGCGAAACGCTGTACGCCCTAGCTAAAAATTATCAGAGCTCAACCGCAAAAATCAAGGCAGCAAACACCATCCATGGCGATATAATCCAACCCAACGATGTCATAACCATTGTCATTGATGTCAACCAGCTTTCATTAGAGCGAAAGGATGGCTTCAAGCCAGTGATTTATACCGTTAAACCCAATGAAACACTCTTTAAAATAGCCCATGTTATCGCCAAACAATCGGTCGCTCAACTCATGCGCATGAATGGAAAAAGTGATTATATCATTCAAATTGGGGATCAATTAATCTTAGGCTATCTTGGGGACAAAGAAGAAAGTGGCTTGCCTGTTACCCATATAGAGGAGTTTGAAGAGCTAACCATCAATGTCACTACAGATCAATTGAAATCAGGGTTATACACCGCTGAGATAGGACGCGATAAATCAGAGCTTGAAAATTCCATACACAAAATGAAAGGGCTCGCTTATTGGGAAAACGACGGAAATGACACTCCAGAGTTTGTTGTGATGCATGCGACCGCCAAAGTTAATTCGGATATTTTCTTATATAATCCGATGCTTCGACGCCGCGTGAGGGCAAAAGTTGTGAGCCAATTGCCCAAGAATCTTTATCCATCGAATGTAGATGTTGTAATTTCGCCCTCTGTAGCCTTAGCCTTAGGGGCAAGAGACAAGAAATTTTTAGTAGAAATGTCATTCGAAGAATAATGGATTATAAAAACAATATCCTTGAGACCATCGGCAACACACCGATGATCAAGCTTAATAGAACAGTAGCCGATATCCCAGCATTGGTTCTAGGAAAAGTCGAGACATTCAATCCTGGCAATTCCATTAAAGACCGAATGGCCTTAAAAATGGTAGACATCGCTGAACAAGAAGGAAAATTGAAACCTGGTGGAACCATTATCGAATGTACCAGTGGCAATACGGGCATGGGTTTAGCTTTGGCTGCGGCTGTTAGGGGATATAAATGTATATTCACCACGAGTGATAAACAGTCAAAAGAAAAAATAGATATCCTCAAAGCTGTAGGAGCGGAGGTTATCGTATGCCCAACGGATGTAAGACCCGAAGATCCGCGCTCGTACTATTCAGTTGCAGCTAAATTAAGCGAGGACATACCTAATAGCTTTTGGTGCAATCAATACGACAATTTATCTAATCGACAAGCTCATTATGAATCAACGGGACCGGAAATTTGGGCGCAGACAGACGGTAAGATTACCCATCTAGTGGTGGGTGTTGGAACGGGGGGCACTGTATCTGGCACTGCAAAGTATTTGAAAGAACAAAATCCCAATATCCAAATTTGGGGCATTGATACCTTCGGTTCGGTATTCAAAAAATACCATGAGACAGGCATTTTTGACGAAAAAGAAATCTACCCATACATTACCGAGGGTATAGGAGAAGATATCTTGCCGAAGAATGTTGATTTTAGCTTGATCGATTTGTTCGAAAAAGTTTCAGATAAGGCTGGTGCCCTGGCAGCTCGAAGAATGGCCCGTGAAGAAGGATTACTTTTAGGCTATAGTGCAGGAAGCGCCCTAGCTGGGCTTTGGCAATTAAAAGATCGCCTAACAGCAGATGATGTTGTAGTGATCATTTTTCATGATCATGGTACTCGCTATGTAGGTAAAATATTCAATGACGAATGGATGATCCAACGAGGATTTTTGGATCGAGAGATTCGGGTTAAAGATCTTATTCAACTTAAGAGACAATCTCAGTTTATCACCGCTGGTATTGAACATACGGTACGTCAGGTGCTAAATTTGATGAAAGAACATGATATTTCGCAGATGCCCGTCACGAAAGATGGTCAAATCGTTGGATCGATTACAGAAAGCAAATTGCTCAACTTCATTCTAGAAAACCCTCTCGTCAATACAGAGCGGCCAGTAAGAGACATTATGGGCTTACCCTTCCCCGAGGTGCCAGTTGACACCCCACTCAAGGATCTAAATCGATATATCACCAAAGAGGTTCCTGCGGTGTTGTGTCGAGATAAGAATGACCAGTTACAAGTAATCACCCAATACGACATTATCCAGGCTATTTAGTATTATTGATAGCCTAGGGCAGTATACTTTTATGCGAGGCACAGTATATTGTGTCTTTTAAGGGTAGACATATAATTATGTTATTCCTTTGGCTCAAAATCTGCTCATGACAACAGTAAAGAAAATCCTTTGGCTACTTCTAGACATATCTCTTTACTTCGTTATTTTCTTATTGGTAAGCGGGATTTTTATATTTGTTCTGACCAAAACCATGAATCTCGATGCTAGTACAGATATAATTGAAGATCCTTGGAAAGAATTAGTAGCCAACTTTATGCCTTTATTGATCGCTTCAATAATTGCCGCCTATATTACTCACATAGTTGTCTTCAAGCGAGACAAAGTGGCATTGGGCTATGACCTTAATGGGGCATTGGGGCAACTCGGGGTGGGCACATTTATAGCCATAGCGTTTTTGAGTTTTGGTTTTTTGCTACTATGGCTTTCTAATTGGATTAGGGTTGATTCTATTGATTGGAATGCTAGTCTATTTTTTGGATTCGCTTTTATGTTTCTGATCCAAAGCACAATGGAAGAGGTATTGTCTCGATCATACCTTATTCCGGCTATTGAAAACAAATTTGGCAAATGGGTAGCGGTACTTTTATCCTCCATACTGTTTTGTATTCTTCATTTGTTTAATCCGAACATAGCCCTTTTGCCTATATTAAATTTATTTATGGCCGGCGCGTTATTAGGTCTATTGTATATACGCTATCGAAGCATTTGGGCGCCTATTGGACTGCATGCAGCGTGGAATTTCTTTCAAGGTTCTTTTTTTGGCTTTGAGGTCAGTGGCATAGAAGTCTACAGCTTTCTCAATACCACTGAGCAAGGGCCTGATATAATAACGGGAGGTGTGTTTGGGTTTGAGGGCTCAATTCTCGCTCTTCTCATGTTAACAACAGCCTCATGGATTATTGCCAAGACGATACATTCAGAAGATAAGCAAACGATCACTAACCGACCCATTCAATAGGAACAATATGGAAGAAAAAAATCGCAAAAACTTCTTTAGCGAATGGCTGGAGAAACTGCAACAAGAAAGCTGGCAATTAGAATTGCTGATTTCGGGTTTGGCATTGTTCGGTCTATGGGAGAGTAGGAATTTTCTTAGTCAGATATCTGACTTTTTTAGAGTACATTCTGTAGAATCTCTCGATTTTTATGCGAACTCTTTACAAATCATGTTGGAGGGAGGATGGATATTATTCATGATCAATCTGATAGGACACATTACTGTAAGAGGATTGTGGATAGGGGCGATCGGCTTGCGCTATGTGTCAGGCGATGTAGATTATGCGAAATTAGGTTATTCGGATACCTTCAACAAATTCTTTGGTAGACGTTTGGGCTCATTTGATGATTATATAGAGCGCCTAGAGAAAGTTAGCAGTGTAATATTCTCCTTTACGTTTTTGCTATTCTTCTTGCTTTGTTCTCTGATTATGACCATTCTATTTTTTGCGCTCAGTGGACAACTTTTGATTCATTTATTCTTGGACGCAGCGGACCTAAAGCCTATGTTTTATACATTATATGGTATTATGTATTTTGGATTAGGTTTCATTGTACTTATTGACTTCTTGACTCTGGGCCCATTAAAGAAGATAAATGACCGCATTTTTTCAAGAATATATCTTGTAATATTTCGATTCTTTAGCCTGGTTTCATTTTCGTTTTTATATAGATCGTTATTGCTCAATTTTATTGACAATAGTTATACGAGAAAATTCTTTTTTGGTGCGATTCCTTATAGTTTGATTATTTTAATTGGGGTGATTCAACTTGATATTGAGCGGTATACTTTTATTCCCAATTTTAATTTTAGGTCCGATATGAATATAGCTGTCACGACGCACTCGATCAACTATCTGTATTATGATGATCAGAGAGATGAATTTCTCAATCGGTACAATAGATCGGACAATTATAATAAGTCAAAAATACGTTTTGTTAGCCTTAGCCATTATGAAAATGAACAACAATTGAATTTGTTCTTAGAATACCTCGAATCTGATAACGAACTCATGACCAAGGCGTATCCCAATCTTAAGGCGTTCAAAAGAAAAGGTATCTATCACGGTATTTTTAACAATGTAGAAATCGTGGATGAGCGAGTCAAAGAATTACAAGTCCGCTCCAACAAAGAATTAAGAGCAATGCGTTCTATTCTAAAAGATGGCGAACTACCCACAGATTCAATATCATTGGCCTTGATATCAGACCAAAAGGAGATTTACCTCAATGCCGATAAGGAAGACGAACTAAAGTTTGAGCGTGAAATAAAGAAAAAATACCTAGACTTAAAACGTAATTATCAACTAGAAACGGTTCAATCCATTAAGGATGCCCTCGCGGCTCAATATCGTTTTGTCCTCGATACAACTGTGGTCACTGACAGCCTTCCCTTTTACTTCTATACACATCCTAATCTCGGAGAGCGAGGATTGTTGTGTCATATAGATATCAATAATATTGACCCTGGGGCTCATGCCTTGACAATTTACCGGAGAGTATACGAAAAGGATTGCGAGTTAGACTGTCCAGAATGGACGCTAACCCTACCCTTTTATAAAAAATAATCGTAGGACGTACACCGCGAACGACTATTCTCACATCTATATCTTTGAAGCACGAGAGGTATGAATCACGATCAATACATAGCGGGTTGCCAAGAGAATAATCGCCAAGCGCAAAATGCTCTTTTTGGGTCATTTTCACCTACAGCACTAGCTATATGTTATCGATACTTATCAGATAAGGACACAGCGCAAGATATTTTGATTCAGGCATTTGTAAAAATCTTCAATCATATCAAAGAATTTAAGAATGAAGGAAGCTTTGAAGGATGGATGAAAAGGATTGTGATCAATGAGTGTCTTATGGAATTAAGAAGAAAAAAGAATTTTCACTTGACCTTATCTCTAGATGATATTCACGAGGAGCCGGTAGCGAATTTTGATCATCGCCTAGAGTATCAAGAAGCCTTACATTTATTAGACGAACTGCCTACTGGGTATAGAACTGTGTTTAACCTTTATGCCATTGAAGGATACAAGCACAGAGAAATCGCCGAGCAACTAGGTATCAGCGTTAATACATCTAAATCGCAACTATTACTTGCTCGAAAAAGATTGCAAGAATTATTTAAAAAAAAATCTAACGTACAATCAGCCTAACCATGAGCATATATCCTATAGATGAAAAGTTTAAGCAGGCTTTTGAAGCTGAGACCGTAGCCGTTCCTAAGACGATGTGGAATCGTGTTGAGCGACAGTTAGATCAAGCCACGACTTCGCCCACAGCAGCTGTTCGCTGGAGGCTAATATGGGGGGCGGTGGCTGCTAGCTTGTTAGTGGGTACTTTGTGGATAAATCACCAAAACACTTACTCTCAGACGATTGAAGATCTGAAAAATACAGCGACTCCTAAATTTTCGGCTGAATTAATCTTGAGCCTTAACCAATTGAGTTATTCGCCCTCCTCTGTAGATCCTTTAAATGGATGACGTTGTTCCCAAGTCTGCTTTGGAACAAAAGCAGGAAAGAGTTTTAAAACGACAAAACGGTTGAGCAATGTGTTATTCAACCTAAAGTAACAGACCATTTCATGTGGTGAAGCACCAATGGAACTTTTTATCTCCAGTGCCGTCCTAAAAAAGTAAACTTTTGTGGCTTGGATGGATATAGCATCGCGGACAAGGTCTAAAAGAATATTCAGGTACAATTGAAATTGATTGTTTAAATCCTGACGGAACCCAATAAAGTGAGTGTCCATTTTGTCGCCCTCTTGCACCCAAGTGTAAAAGGCCACTAACTCATCACCAGACCAATACCCGACGACCATGAATGATTCTCCAAATGCCCTTTTTAGCTCGGTAAAATAATTCTGTTTTCCCTTCGCTAACACAAACCCTGCACCATCGAGCAAGTCACTATACAACTTATACAGTGTAGCCTCATGACGCACAATTTCCTCTAGGCTCATGGTGCGCCGAGTTAGCGAAGAAGCTCTTTTTAGAGCACTCTTCATACGGACTCTGTACTTAGATTTCATATCGAGCAAATAGTCGTCGAAATGATTCCATGACTTATTCATATCCAAGATCATATTAGGATCAATCCTAAACTTGACCATTTCAATGACCTTCTTATCTGGTACGTGTGGCACAAAAAAGTCCTTATACAACTGGGCTTTAAACCTATATGGGGACTTCTTCAGAACAATTTTTAGCTTGTTAACGATGGCTTGGGCAAGCAAAAATTGTTCTTCTTTAGATCCAAATGAGGAGAGCATTATCCCATAATTGCCCGTCAAAAAAAGATTGCCAATAGTCAATATTCGAATAGAGAACATAGACAAGAACCATTGCCTGAATCGCTGCCACCAAATAGACATGGTAGAACGATTAGTCGAATATTGTTCATAATTAAAACTCTCTTTGACCTCTAAAATGGTACGTTGCAGTAAGAGTGCTCCTGACAAAATACCAGCCTTACTCACTAACACATAGAGGTTGGCAATGTGGTCGGGATTAGAATCCTCTAAAGATTTAAGATAGGCACTCTTATAAAACCACTCATCAGGCATTAGTCCATCCCATTGAACTTTGATAAAATCCATTTTATCAAAGACCTTGAAACTTATATCTTCGGTAAGTGTGTATGAGTTGTTTTTAGCTAATTCGCCCAAATTTCTTCGGCATTGGAGTAAAGAATGTTGCTTAGTTGTGTCGTGCATTAATTCGCATTGCTAAAATATCCTAAATCCGTAGCTTGCCACGATTCCACCTGGGAACCCTGAAGGCCAAAGCGATTTGAATACCAGTATTCAACAATGTGTTTAAAGGAATATTGTTCGATCATAAAACCAATAAAGTCCGTTGCATTACATATACGTTTAGATTCATCTACAGGTATGGCGATGACCACCTTTGATTTTCCTTGTTTGGGCTCATTCGCTTGCATTCGAGCAATGGGTAATACGCTTTCGTAATTACCTGACGTAATCCGCCGAGATAATACGAGTACATCATAGGTTTCGTTTTGGTGCACAACCTGCCCATAGTTAAAGGGATAACCGCTAAAATAAATGGTTTCCCCCCCTTCGGTATAAGAAAAGTCATCCCCGCTACTATGCAATATTTTGACCAACATGCCTTGTTCTTGGGTTTGCACCTCTTGGGCGTCTTTGCATGCAAACAAGGACATACCAATAAAAAAACCAAAAACTAATAGACGCCTCTTCATATTACAAATGTAATCATGAAGCATCAATATATGAACCTTTTTAATCACATGAAATTATCGATGTATTTAATTGAGTTAGAGTCTCGGCGCGAAAGCTACGCAGTAATAGGAAAGAATTTTGCCTATACGAGCTTTCCTATTTGATCTCAAAATATAAGAAATCAAAATAATCATGTCATTATTTCCTAGGTTAAGGTCATATAGATATCTTTCCACCCGAAAGGCAGTCTTTTTGTCAGTGTTTTATAGGTACTGCTGTTGGTGACCTTGTCTCGTTGGCGAAAAATAGATCCTTCATTGCGTGAAGAATTTCAAGCGATCAAGCTCAAGGATTTTGCGCAGGTAAGCCTAAGTATGGCCTTTTAGGTGATTGTTAAAAAAAAAAAAGAGAAATGAAAATTAGTATTAAGACCGTATTGATAGGGTTCATTGTATTATTGTCAGGACATGCCGCGAGGGCTCAAGAATTAGAATTGGGCTGGGATGAGCGCATTGATCAAGGGTTTGCGCCTATTTCTACTTTTTTTCAAAACATTGTTTTACACAATTTCCCATTCACGTCTATCCCTACGATAATTATCTTATTGGTATCGGGAGCGTTGTTCTTTACGTTTTATTTCGGCTTTGTCAATATAAGAAAATTCCCTATGGCGATCAATGTTGTCAGGGGGAAATACGACAGATTGGAACGTCACACAGCTATCTCGGGGGCGCCTGTTAACGTGCAAGGGGGTGATGTGATAGGAACGATTGCAGACGAAAGTCGCATGGGCGAAGTAAGTCATTTTCAGGCGTTGGCTACGGCTGTCTCAGGAACGGTTGGAAATGGCAACATTGCTGGTGTGGCCTTGGCGATAGCTATTGGTGGTCCAGGGGCTACGTTTTGGATGATTGTTTGTGGAATCATTGGTATGTCTACTAAGTTTGTTGAATGTACTCTCGGAGTAAAATTTAGAGATATTGGCCCTGATGGCACGGTATATGGCGGACCCATGTATTATTTGAGCAAAGGTCTGAAGGATCGTGGATATGAGAAACTAGGCAAATTCCTTGCAGGAGTTTTTGCCTTTTTGTGCATCGGCGCCTCCTTTGGAGGAGGTAATGCAGCACAATCTAATCAGGCGGCTCAAGAACTAGCGAGCTATTTTGGAATGTCAGGTGGAAACGCTCGAACGATTATAGGAATCATTCTGATGGTTTTTGTTGGCATCATTATCATAGGGGGGATAAAAAGAATAGCGTCTGTAACAGAAAAGATTGTTCCATTAATGGCGGTGATTTATATTCTTGCATGTGTCTATATTCTCGGTGTTAATTTCACATATATTGACGATGCCTTTGGGCAGATATTCTCTCAAGCCTTTTCCCCTCAAGCTGGATTGGGTGGATTGTTTGGAGTTTTAATAGTTGGATTTCAGCGGGCAGCATTTTCTAATGAGGCGGGGGCAGGGTCTGCATCGATAGCTCACTCAGCAGTGAAAACAAAATATCCGGCATCAGAAGGCTTAGTAGCACTATTGGAACCGTTTATTGACACCGTGGTCATCTGCACGATGACAGCGCTTGTTATTATCATTTTCAATCATGGCGGTGAGCAGTTTACCTATGGTGGCGATGGAAACGGAGGCGTAGTGATTGACGGCGTGACAACCTTCGGAGCTGGTATCACCTCTAAGGCCTTTGGATCATATATACCCTTCGCGGGTGGCTTTTTGACTATCTGTGTGGTATTGTTTGCTGTATCGACGATGATTTCTTGGTCATATTATGGCTTACAATCTTGGAAATATTTCTTTGGCAAAGGGAAAGTGGCCGATATGACCTTCAAGATCATATTTTTACTTTTTGTCGTCATAGGTGCTGCCGCGAATATGAGCAGTATCTGGGGATTCTCGGATGCGATGATCCTAGGGCTCGTATTTCCTAATATGATAGGATTGTTAATATTGTTCCCAGAGGTGAAGAAGTCCTTGAAGATATATTTAGATGCGATTAAAGATCAGATAGACTAACCAGCCTTTGACAGAATTGCTATATCCATCAATTCTATGTCCGAGCCTAGATAAAAAGTATGGTAGAGGTTTATTTGATGCTCGGCAGTAATATTGGAGATCGACTAGGACATATTCACCAGACAAGTCGTTTGATAAGCTATCACGTTGGAAAAATCGATAAGGTTTCAAGTATTTACGAGACGAGCCCATGGGGTATGCTTGAGCAAGATTCGTTTTGTAATCAAGCTATCCGAATCTATACTGCATTATCAGCGCATGGTTTGATGACCGAATTGCAACGGATCGAGCGGTATGTAGGCAAGGAAAATAAAGAGAAGTACGGACCTCGAATTATCGACATCGATATACTGTTTTATGGTGACGCTGTGATCGAAATGCCCGAATTGACAATACCTCATCCACGCATGACAGAAAGGAACTTTGTTTTGGTACCACTGGCAGAAATAGCTGCGACGAAACTACATCCTACAAAAAACATTTCAATTGATGAGTTAAAACGCATGTGCATTGACAAAGGTACTGTATCATTGTTAACGGATTTATGAGTATCAATTTTCCATATCGCTATATCTGTATTGAGGGCAATATCGGATCGGGCAAGACATCATTCTGTGAGATGATCAGTCAAGAGTCTAGCTGTGAGCTCATTTTAGAAAAGTTTAATGAAAATCCCTTCCTTCCTCATTTCTACAGCGACAAAGAGCGATATGCCTTCAGTGTAGAATTATTCTTCATGACTGAGCGCTACAAGCAACTTCAACGCCAATTGCAGAATAGAGGTCTGTTTCACGATTTTGTTATCTCTGATTATGCCTTTATTAAGTCCCTTCTCTTTGCCAAAAATAATCTAATAGAGGAGGAATACCGCTTGTTTCAAAAGCTCTGGGATGTGCTAAACGCGCCATTTCCTAAACCCGATATTTTGATCTATTTTCACAGAGATGTGGATATCCTCATGAAATTTATTGACAAGCGCGGCAGAGAATACGAGAAATTGATCAAGAAGGATTATCTTCTTCAAATTCAGAATACCTATTTCGAATATTTCAAGAACATCCTATCCTACCCAATTGTGATCCTTGATCTCAAGGATTATGACTTCGTAGAAGATCAAATAAAATATGAGACCCTAAAACATGTTATGTCGGGCAAATATGCCCCCGGCGTACATCGAATCAACCTTATTATGTAATAAAGAGTTTTGTCTTGTGTGAACCGCTATTAGTAGAATATTGGAGTAGATTGAGCAAAACATTGTCATCTTTACGCACTAGTAGCGTATATCTTTATACTTTAATGACATTATCATTATGAGGCAGTTTTTTAAATTCATTTTCGCATCTTGTTTCGGGACTCTATTGGCTCTTGGGGCGATTATCCTAATTTTCGTTTTTATTGGATCTTTTTCGACGCCAAGTATGGAAATTGCGAACAATTCCGTTTTACACCTCAAATTTGAAGGGCCGACTCCAGAATTGACGGACAATATAGCCGAGACTAGTGTATTTGCCCTTGAGAGTATTAAAGCAACGGGATTAAACGATGTAAGACGTTTGATTAGAGCGGCGAAAAACGATAGCAAGATTAAAGCCATATTTATCCAAACCGAGATGCCGCAATTGTCGCCAAGCGCAGCTTTTGAATTAGTGGAGGTCTTAAAGGAATTTAAAGAATCAGGCAAGCCAATCATGGCATATGGAGATTATTTTACACAATCGGGATATGCTCTAGCGAGCACCGCCGACAGTGTTTTCCTCAATCCTAACGGTCTCATTGATGCCCGAGGGTATGGAATGGTCATTCCTTATATGGAAGATTTTACCGAAAAAACTACGATAGAGTTTGATGTATATCATGCTGGAAAGTATAAAAGTGCCATTGAGCCTTATTACAGAAGTGAGTCTAGTGACGAAAACAGATATCAAAGTCGCGTTTTTTTGCAACACTATCAGCAAATGCTAAATGAGACTATCGCCAAGAATAGAGGATTATCAGTCGAAGATGTAAACAGTTGGATCGTAGAAGGTCGCCTGAACAACGCCGACGACGCTCGTACTGCAGGATTTGTAGATGGCCTAAAATATTATGATGATTTTAAGGCCGAGTTTGAGCTCTTGCTCGATGAAAAAAAATTAAATCTCGTCAGTATCCATGAATATCTACAAGCCAACCCTAAAGATAGCAAAGACAATAAAAACAAAATTGCCATCATTTATGCTGAGGGCACAGTAGCTCAGGGTACCAACCAAAGAGGTGAAATAAATCTTGATATATACGAGGAAGTCCTTGATCGTATTGAAAAAAATAATAAGATCAAAGCAGTTGTTTTAAGGGTAAATTCACCCGGTGGCAGTGCGTTCACTTCTGATGTCTTCTGGAAAAAAATAGAGGATATCAAGGCAAGCGGTAAACCTGTGATTGCCTCGTTTGGAGATTATGCGGCCTCTGGTGGCTACTATATTGCCGCAGGGGCTGATCATATTGTTTCCGAACCAACAACCTTGACGGGATCTATTGGAGTCTTTTCTATGCTGCCTGATTTAGATCAATTTTTTCGCGACAAGATCGGCGTCAATTGGGATACCATTGGCACAGGAAAAAACACGTTTCTCTACTCCCTCATGGTCAATCGATCTGAGGCTGATAATCGTCTACTTCAATCTGAGACTGAGCGAATCTACGCTCAATTTAAGCGTGTAGTATCAAAAGGCCGCAATATGAGCCCCGAACAGATCGAGGAGATAGCCCAAGGACGTGTATGGAGCGGAATTGACGCAATAAACGTGGGTTTAGTAGATCAAATAGGAGGCATTGATGACGCCATAGCTGTCGCAGCCAAGAAAGCCAATATTGAAGAGTATAAAATCTTAGAGTACCCTATCATAGAAAAAGACATATTCGAACAAATGTTTGAAAATATAGTCGAAGAATCGAACAAGACCTCATTGCAGAGTATCTTTTATAAACCACTTACCAAGTATACGGCACATATCGAGCAGTACTTAAGAGTTATTCATGATGCCTGTCTGACTCCTCAAGCGAGATTGCCTTTTATGGTAGAGATCAACTAGGAAAAAATCGAGCACTCTTAATTTTTTGTTAAGCTGTGATACCTATTAAACTTTGTGTCTTGATCAATGTCTAAACATCGATTTTTACATTACTCACAATTTAAATACAACATTATGAACGTTTTATTCTGCGCACTTCTCGCGCTTTGGTCATTAAGTACCACGCCTGTTGATAAAAAACCCGTTGATGCCGCCAATAGCAAAATAGAATGGGAAGGCAAAAAAGTTACGGGAAAACATAGCGGAACGATCAATATTAAGCAAGGATCACTTGATTTTGATGACAACAAACTGGTTGGTGGTTCTTTTACTATCGACATGTCGAGTTTGGCTGTAACGGATCTTCAAGGTGGTTCGGCTGATCGTTTAAGAACTCACTTGACTTCTGATGATTTCTTTGGCGTCGAACAACATCCAGAAGCTACCTTAGTCATCAAAAGTGCTACTATGAATGGCGCCAATTATGATATTAATGCAGATTTGACGATAAAGGGCATTACTGCCCCCTTGCAATTTACAGCGACCGTACAGGCAAATGAAGCGATGGCGAATCTTGTGATAGACCGAACGAAATATGACGTGAAATATAATTCAGGAAAGTTTTTCGATAGCTTAGGAGACAAGATGATTTATGACGATTTTACATTGTCTGTCAAGTTAGCCTTTTAAGCATTTAAACAAAACTATTTCCGAAAACTGCCTGCTTTTTAGAAATTGATATCGATATGTTTAAGACAACGAGAGACGAAGAATTATAGCCGTATCTAAATATCTGAGGAACAACGAAGCGCAAAATAAGTCTGAAGGCTTAGCAGAAATAAAAAAAATTGCGCTCTAAAAAAAATGGAGTATTCGGACGTGCCTTTAAAATAACATGGCCGCTTCTATGAATTGGAGCGGCCTTTTTTTGCACAGAACGGTTAAGACCATTATTATTGAGGATTTAACGCTACAAACAGATATGTTACTCTTGCCCTTATTTCCCTTAGAGATTGTAGTATTCCCTCGTGAGCAGCTCAACCTTCATATATTCGAAGAGCGATATCGTCAACTAATTCTAGATTGCCTTGGCAACCCTGATTTGATCTTCGGAATTCCGTTCTATCGACAAGGCTTTGCCATGCAATATGGCACCTTGCTAAAACTTGACGAAGTGAGTGAGTATCATCCGAATGGTAGTATGGATATTAAGACCATCGGATTGAGACCATTTGAACTAAAGCGCCTTGTAAAAACAATGCCAGACAAATTATACCCAGGCGGCTATGTAATAGAAACCTATTGGGAAGATGAAGCAGACCTTGAGTTGCGAGTAAAAATTTTGGCTCGAATTCTTGATCTTTATGAACTTATGAACATAACGCAAGTGCCAGATGAATTTTACACTTCCTTTATAAGTTTTGATGTTGCACACAAAGTAGGCTTAAGCAAGGAGCAGGAATATCATCTATTGAAAATAACTGCCGAGCCAGAGCGCCAACAGTACATTATCGATCATTTAGACAATATGATACCTTTGGTGAAAGAGGCCGAGAAAATGAAACGAAAAGTGCAACTTAACGGCCATTTCAAACATCTCCTCCCCCCTACTCTTTAGTTTTCTTGAGTCAGCATTTTTGTAGAATCTAATAAACCCTTACTATTCAGAATGATCAATTTTGGCTAAACATGGCCATTTTTGCTGAATACGGCAGATATTATTTCAACGATAGCGTTGATATCCTCTCAAAAATGAGCTTTTTTTTCATATTGAAATGTCTGAATTTTTAGATCAAAAGCAGAGAGCATAATGGGTACAAAAAACTTTCTGCGTATATAGAATTGCTGAGTATTACATACTTTTACCATCTTCAAAAAAATGATCATGGCTCGTATGTTGATTTTGAGTTTAATAGTATTTATCGCGTCTTGCAAATCAGGTAATCCTGTAAACGATAGCTACCGTATAGACAAGACGGCTTTATCTGAAAAAGGCGGCATCGCTTCAGCGCATCCAGCTGCTTCACAAGTAGGTTGGGATATCATGAAAAAGGGAGGAAATGCTATAGACGCCGCCATTGCAACCCAGTTTGCCCTTGCAGTATGTTACCCCGTCGCGGGCAATATTGGCGGAGGAGGATTCATGGTCTTACGACTAGCGGATGGCACCATTGATGCCTTAGATTATAGAGAGATGGCTCCCGGGGCTGCTTCGCGTAATATGTACCTAGATTCTGCGCAAAATGTGATTGCACAGTTAAGTATAAGCGGACATTTGGCCTCTGGAGTACCAGGGTCGGTCGATGGTATGGTCAAAGCATTTTTGAAATATAGCAAACTCAAGGATTGGGCAGCTCTAGTTCAACCATCAATTGATATGGCACGTCATGGAGTCTTATTAACGGAAAAAGAGGCAAAGAGCCTTAATCAAGGGAAAGAGAATTTTGAAAAATATAACACGCTGCGTCCGAGATTTGTCAAGGACGAAGAATGGAAAGAAGGGGATATATTGTTGCAGCCAGAGCTTGCCAGCGTATTGGAAAGTATTCGCGATGAGCAATCGGCTGGGTTTTATCAAGGATGGGTTGCAGATTCTATTGTGGCTGAAATGAAACGCGGAGGTGGCATCATCACCCTCGAAGATCTCAAAGCCTACAAAGCTGTATGGCGCGAGCCTTTGACGGCTCAATATCGAAATTATACGATAGTATCCATGCCTCCGCCTAGCAGCGGCGGCATAGCATTGCAGCAATTACTCAGTTCTATAGAAAGCTTCCCTATAAGAGATTATGGTTTTCAAAGCACGGCCGCTGTTCATCTAATGGTAGAGGCTGAGCGTCGTGTATATGCTGATAGAGCCACACACTTAGGAGACGCCGATTATTATCCAGTACCTACTCTACGGTTGCTAGATGACGAGTACAATAAGAAGCGTATGAGCACTTTTGATCCGACTAAAGCGACACTTAGCTCTGATGTTTCGGCTGAGGATTTTAAAGATAAAGAGAGCGAACAAACGACCCATTTCTCGATTGTCGATACGGAGGGCAATGCCGTGAGTGTAACGACGACCATAAATACAGGTTATGGATCCAAAGTAGTTGTTGGTGGCGCTGGTTTCTTTATGAATAATGAGATGGATGACTTCAGCTCAAAACCAGGTACGCCCAATTTCTTCGGCCTAATAGGCAATGAAGCCAATAGCATAGCTCCTGGCAAAAGAATGCTCAGTTCAATGACGCCCACTATTTTGACCAAGGATGACCAGTTGTTCATGGTTGTAGGAACTCCGGGTGGATCTACGATCATCACACAAGTTTTTCAAACGATATTGAATGTAATTGAATTTGACATGTCCGCCACTGAGGCTGTAAAGGCCTGCCGGTTTCATCATCAATGGGTACCCGACCAAATAATGGTCGAGTCCAACTGTATCGATAGCCTGACAAGGCTACAATTAAGCTCCATGGGACATTCATTTGTTGAAAGAGGAAAAATAGGGCGCGTAGAAGCGATCGTAAAAAAAGCTAATGGCCAATACGAAATAGCCGCCGACCCTAGAGGAGATGACACTGCTATGGGCAATTAGTCCTTGAGGTGATTGTGATTATTAAAATAGGATAAGATGAATGACTCTATCCCAAGTGCATAATAAAAAAGGAGAACTCCTTTTGACTCACAGTCCTTGGCAGCCATGAATTGTGTTCTCCTTGTCTAAAGATTTGTATGAAAATATGTTACTCCTTAGTTTCCACTAGATTTTATTCGCCCTTGGACATCTTCTAGTCCTGTTTCTCTTCTTCGCATTTTACTATTTGCCTGACTTCCGAAATTGTAACTCGCCGCAAATCGTACCCGTCGACTATCCCAACCACCATTGATATTCATAAATAAGCCACCAAACGTGCTTTCGCCCTGCCATACATTGGTTTTAAATATGTCGTCAAAACTAAGAGTCAGCTTTCCTTTGTCTCCTGGAAGTTTTTTACTGATTCCCATATTTACTGACCACATAGAATTCATCACAAAAGTTCCTTCCCAGATTGATGGAGACGAGTACCAAGCTGAAGCCTCTGCACTCCAGCCCATGCCTAATTTCCATGTATGCTGGTGGTAAAAATTAACGGAAGAGATGCCCAAATCAATGAGTTTACCATCACCCAAATCCGCGTTATTTTGAGTATGAGAAGCGGTTATATTAGTAAATGTACTCCACCCGCTAGTGATGGCCAAAGGGCTGCTCAAGCCCAGAGAATAAATTTGCCTTTGTGCCAAATTATCCCAAGTGATAAAGCTTCCTTTAAGCCCTGCAATATCTATGATTCTTGTAATCACATCAGACGTATGATTGTACGATAATGTAGTCGTCAATACACCACTTAATGAATGGGTCAATTGCAGATTAGTAGAATATTCAGGATTCAAAAATGCATTTCCCTTTTCATAGGTCAATTCGTCTAATTGAAATTCAAAAGGATTTAAATCTTGATAACTTGGTCTGTTGATCCGTCTACCTATGCTCATCTGAAAACTGTGCTTTTCAGAAGGCGAGAAGGCGACACCGACAGATGGAAAATAATCGGTATAGGTCCTTTTAACTATTTTGTCATTTTGCGATTGCATGGCGACTAACTCACCTGTTGTGTTGCTATGTTCTATTCTGAGGCCTGCGTTAACATTCCATTTCCCAAGACCCAAAAAATAGTTGGCATATCCGGCATGCACCCATTCATCATATAAAAATGAGTTGCTACGATCTGTGTTGATTACTTCTTCTCCTCCTAAAATATTGTAAAAGTCCAGCGCATTATCCGTTTGCACTAAGGTAGACTTAATACCCGCCGCCCATTTTCCAGCTCCTGCAGAGTGCTCATAATCTGCCTTTAAGCTACTTATACTTATAGTGGTCGGCGTGATATTTCTTATCTCAAATCGGCTTGTCTCATTTAAACCATCCTCAGTAGTGTATCGGTTAGGCGAATAGACATTATTCAAATTATCAAAAACACTATAGTTAGCATCAATGGTCAGCGACTGCTCCTTAGAAAAGTTATGTGCAAAATTGAAATTTGTATTAATCGTGGATGAATTGGAGTGAAAGTTTCCGTCGTTTAACAATAGCGAATCTACCCTATCTAGATCAAAATTACCTAGACGAGTTTTAGATGTATTTTGCTGATTAAATTCATTTTCCGAATACTCCGCAATAAATCCAACAGTGCTTTTATCAGATAAGTAATAGTCTACATTTAGTTTGGTAGCAAATCCCGCACTGCGATTGTTCCCTCTATTTTTTGTTTCAAATCCTAAATTATTTTGTTCTCGGTAGAAATTTTGAAACTGCTGATTGTCTTGCTGATAGAGGCTGCCATTCATGAACACGTTTAGTTTGTTTCTACGATAATTCATTGTAAGACCACTTCGCAGACCTGTGGTTAATCCCTGCCTTAGGGCAACATTAGCGCTGCCATTGAACCCAATAAGGTTCATACGCTTTCGCTTAATGTTTATAATCCCTGCGCTCCCTTGTGCATCGTATTTGGCTGACGGATTACTGATGATTTCTATACTCTCGATATCATCGGAAGACATGTTTCGCAAAAAATTAGCCAGATCGTCTCCTTTTAATGGCGAGGGCTTACCGTCAATATAAATGACGGTGCCGGATTTACCAAGAATTGAGATACTCTCGTTGTTGTCCACTAAGACACCGGGTGATTTGCGCAATAGGCTCAAGAGGTCATCCCCCGATGCCAATACGCTGCTAGCGACGTTGACGACCATCATATCCGCCTTAACTTCTAAGAGTGGTTTTGTGGCCGTTATGGTGATTTCTGACAATTCTGTACCCGCGGATTTTAAAATAATCTCGCCTAGATCAATCTCTGAAGAGGCTACTACTATCGGCGCTGACATATAGTCGGCAAGGCCTAAGAAGATAACCTTCAAATAATAATTACCTTCAGAAATATCTTGAAATAAAAAGCTACCATCATCTTCAGAATAAGCAAATTTCACCAAGCTAGAATCGCTTGAAGCATGGAGGAGCACATTCGCAAATGCTAACGGTTGACTATCTTCAAATAATACGCCCTTTATCTGCGCGGCATTGACTGAAATTGTGAATAGAACAGATATTATAAAAATAAACAGATGTCTCATACGGATGCAATTTTAGTTTTAAGCTATTACACCAAAGACATGCACCCTTCTTGAGAAGTTACATCTTGACGAGGGCTATTCTATCAACTACTAGCAATACAGGATGAATTGACTGAAACCTTAGACGACAATAATGACTCCTGCGATATAAAATTTTGGTTCTAATGATTTATCCGCTAGGTAGAAAACTATAGGTTCTCCTATTGTCGTGCGATCGCCAATTTAACCCGAATTCATCGAAATAATAGCGATTGCCCCGATCATCGCGAAAATCATTCTCCCCAAATCGAAAATAATAAATCCAAGGACCCAAAGGCTGTCGTGCTCTAAATCCTCGCCCAAACACCTCTATTCTGAGCGACAAACGATCTGATGCGCAATACCAATCACCCAAATAGTCATTCAACGAGAATCCTCGAGTAATCCTTGAAAGACTAGAATTACGAGCTCGTCTTTCTTTGTGAAGCACAGAGATTGATCTGTTCTTCCGTTTCCATTTAATTGTTTGTGGGTCGATGTAGATGATCACGCTACCTCGACAGTCATCAAAAAATCCGCGTCCCATGTCATTATACTCGCGCCAAGCTTTGGCTCGTCCATTACTCCTTATTTCTCGGACTTGCAATATTCTGCGACCTAGGCGTATTTCTACAAACACGTTTTCGCGTAGGTCATACCAAATTCCTTCTAATTGACCATAACTATTTGCTGAGTACAAGATATCAGTAGCAGGAACAGCAAGAAAACAAAAAAATAAATATACGATCATAATGCCAGATTGAATGGTTCTACAATTCCACTAATCTATAGCATACATATGTTAAGTTACTTTAATTAAATATTAAATGAAACTTAAAAAATAAGCTCGTCATATGTCCATCAAAAAATATGTAAACTTTAAACGTCCACTATGGCTCTTGCACCCAGACATTATTACTTCTATCTTTATCCATCATTCGAAGAGAGGGGTCTATCTCAATTTTTTTAATTTTATCCATAGGGACATTCAACTCAAAACTATAATTAGGATGTGTCCACGGCCAGTCCTTTTCTAAAATGTATTGCATGTTGTCATGTTCTCTCGGCTTCTGTCCGCGCATCATTTCTAGAGGGATGTGTACCATCGTTTGAGATGATCCATCTGTATATGTCACAACAACATCCAACGGCATGGGCATTCTGCCTATGCGATCCAAGAGCACTTGAGCGCGTCCATTGTTTTCGATCACAGCAGAAATAGAGTAATCTGGCAAATAGGTTGTGTTGACGAAATACTGTCTAAACCAATCCAACTCCAAATCGGACTCTCGCTCCATAATTCTAAAAAAGTCATTATCGTTGGGATGCTTGAACTTCCATGTATCGTAATAGCGTAATAGCGCTCTATCAAAGGAATTCTTGCCCATGATATATTCTAATTGTACAAGGCAAACGGCGCCTTTGGTATAGGCCGCTACTCCGTAGGCCTGATTGGTATTAAAATGATCACTGTGCATAGACAAAGGTTCGTCAAGACCGGAGCCATTGAATCGCACATATCCTTCGACGGTTCTGCGCAACGGATTCTCTACAGGGTCGCCAGTGATGAGTTTTTGGACGCGAAGATGATTCAACACTTCTGCCGTTGCAAACGAAGTGAACCCTTCATCCATCCATGCGTACAAGCTCTCGTTGGTGCCCAGCACCATCTGATACCAACTATGCATCCATTCGTGGATAGAGACCCCAACCAAACTATTTAATGGTCTAACTCCCGTGATGAGCGTACCCATCGGATATTCCATTCCTCCATCGCCACCTTGAATAAAGTAATAGACAGGGTACGGATATTTACCATACCGTTGATTCATAAATTTTAAGGCTGCATCCATAATTTTAGGCAGGGCTTTCCAATTTTCGGTCGTGTTAGCGCCCGGCTGATAGACAAAATAGCCCATGGTGCCATCATGAAATTTATAACTATCGACTACATAATCAGGGTCAGCCGCCCATAGGAAGTCATGTACATTCTCTGCTTTATACTTCCACGTTTCTGTTTTACCTCTTACCTTTACAGTCTTGTCAGAATAGCCTCGACCCACTTTATCTGCATTCAACAACACTCCACCTGCTGCGACAACATAGCTATCATCTATTTCAATCTCTACCTCATAATCGCCCCAAACACCATAAAACTCTCGTGCAACGTAAGGATTAGCATGCCACCCTTGATAATCATACTCGCACAATTTAGGATACCATTGCGCCATCGAATAGGCGATCCCCTCCTCACTATCACGACCAGAACGTCTAATTTGAAGAGGTACTTGTGCTTGCCATTTCATGTCAAATTTGACCCTCTTGCCTGGCATAATAGGATCATTGAGCTTAACTTCTAGGATGGTGCCGACGACTTCGTATTGAACTGGTTTGCCATTTTGCTTCAGTTCAAGAATACGTTGATAACCGATTTCATTTTCTGACAAATTGCCGATGCGATCACCCACCCTTGCATCCGGATCTGCAATGGTGCGGCTGCGAACATCCATCACACTATTGGGTTGAAATGCATTGAAATATAGATGATAAAACACTTTTCGCAAGGTATCGGGCGAGTTATTCCAATATCTCAACTCTTGTTCGCCTTCATACTGATGATTTTTTACGTCAAAATCGATTTTCATCTTATACTCAACACGCTGCTGCCATCTATCTGTCTGTGCTTCTGAAAAAAATGCACAGCATAACAGGGCATTCATAATTATCATTTTAATCATAGGATGTTTGTATTAGAGTTTTGGTACGATTAACTGTCGCACGTAAAGATATTTATTTCATACAAACTAAGATCCTCTGTCAGCCTAGAAGTAAAATATTTACTCCTTTTTCAGCAAAGCGTACATTCTACAAGTAGCTCCATCTATAGGCTTATCCATAAAAGAATCAATCTGCCCAACTTTGCGATTATCAATTAATACAAAATTAATCTAGCCAACATCTAATCAAAAAATAGTGGGTTACCTTTACACCTCAATTTGCATAGAGTAAAAACACATGAAAGTGAGAATCAACTTAATAATCTTTTCTCTATGGCTAATCGGTCAGTTGCAGGCGCAATCTACTGAAAGCCCAAAGATACCCCTTATACATTCCCACAATGATTATGCTCAAATTTTACCTTTTTGGAATGCTTGGTCAAATCAATGTGGATCTATAGAGGTGGATTTATTGTGGTATGAGGATCGATTACTGGTGGCTCATGATGAAGACAATTTGACGTATGCAAAAGATCTCCGCTCCAATTACCTTGATCCCATAAGGCAAATATTGCATGATCAAAATGGAAGGATATACACGGACACCGCCAAACGGCTAATATTGTTGCTCGATATTAAGAATGCAAGAGACACCATATTGCCCATTTTATTACAATTGGGGAGTGAGTATGCTGACATATTTATAGCCGATTCGGGCGTAAGCATTGTGCTATCCGGAGAAAGACCTACACCAGATACCTGGCTAGCTTTGCCCCCATACATAATGATTGACTCACGGATTACTGATATCATTACACCAGATCAATGGCAAAAGGTAGCCATGATGAGTATTTCATTCCAGCACGTAGCCCAATGGAATGGAAAAGGGATTTTAGACAAGAGCCAACAAACGAACATGGACGTGATCATGGCGAAAGCTCGGGCAAAAAATGTTCCGATGCGTTTTTGGGGTACCCCAGACAGTCCCTCATCATGGCAAATGTTAATAAAAAATAAGGTGGATTGGATAGGCACGGATCATGTAGATCAACTTGCCCATTTTTTAAAAAAATATCCTACAAACTTTTATCACAATAAAAACCTGCAGTCCACCTATCATCCACAGTTTAATCAAGAAATAGCCTCTGTTCAAAATATCATTTTGCTCATAGCCGATGGTATGGGGCTTGCACATGTTCAGGCTGGTTATACTGCTAATGGCAACCAATTGACCTTGATGAAACTGCCAGTTACTGGATGGGTTAATACGATCAGTTCTGACAGCTATTGTACTGATTCTGCCGCTGGGGCTTCCGCCTATTCGACTGGACATAAAACCAATAACCGTATGTTGGCTGTAGGAAATGATGGCAACCATTTGAAGACTATTATTGAAATAGTAGCAGAAATGGGGAAAATGACGGCAGTCATCAGCTCTGTAAATATTGCCGACGCCACACCAGCTTCATTCTACGCTCATGTGCCTGAAAGGGACATGTCAGAAGCAATATTGAAGGATTTAACATCCAGTTCGATAAACTTGATAGCAGGTGAAGGACTTCCATTATTTGAACTGCATGATTGGTTTAAAGACAGTCTTCAAAAAAAGAACTTTCACATTGCACATTATGAAGATCCGATACCTACCGATAAAAGTAAGCTTATTCGGCTAGCACCTTGGGATACTTATCTTGCTGGAAATGATACGCATAGTAGGCAGCGATTTGGTTCACTATTAGATTCCACCTTATCACATCTGAAGCAACAATCTAAAAAAGGATTTTTCCTAATGGCTGAAAATGGTAGAATAGACTCAGGCGGACATAGTAACGATATCGCTACTGTCGTAAATGAAGTACTAAGCCTTGATTACGCTGCGGCTATTGGGGCTCGTTTTGTAGATCAACACCCAGGAACTTTATTAATAGTTCTTGCTGACCATGAAACGGGTGGATTGAGTCTTCTTGATGGGGATCCTAACAATGCTTGGGTTCTTGGGGAGTTTAGTACGAATGATCATACGGGTATTGCCATTCCTTATTGGGTCTATGGCGCAGGTTCAGATACATTCGGCGGGTTTTTAGACAACACCGCAATCTTTCACAAAATAATGGCTATTCTAAAGGGGCACGAATAGCCATTTAACCAAAAGTGAAATTAGCAACTATACGATCCTAAGAAATACATTTCAAAAAACTAGCAACATGAATCGACCCATTGTAACATTTGATTCTATTTAACTTTAGTATGTTGCTCTTTACGATAGTCTGGACGATTTGATTTAAACAAGGTATAATGTTGGATAATAGCTCTAAGTACCTAGCTTAGGAATGGTATCTGGCAAATCTTAGCACTTCTCAAAAATTATGGATGCGTACAGATCAGCTTGTAATTTTTGGTTGTATCCTACAAAATAGATTCCAAAACATACTTATTGCCAATCGATAGTTTAGTGGTAACAATTATTCCAAATTTTCAGCGATAGGAATCTAGTAATGCAACTTTGGCGTAACTTACAAATAATACTCTATTAATACATGGTTTAAATTCAGATACAAAAATTCATTTTACCTTTAGCCTACTAAATTTTACAAAGCATGAAAAAATTATCATTGTTATTTTTGTTGCTAGGTTTATCATTAAATGTGATAGGTCAAAACCTACTGAATGGTGAGGTTCTAGATGGAAAAAATGAACCCATTACTGGTGCGACAATAATGTTGAAGGGTACGTCTGTCGGTACCATTACTGATATTAACGGAAAATTCAGCATTGAAGCAAAGTTAGGAGACATTTTAGAATTTAGCTTCTTAGGTTTGCAAACCAAAGAGGTAGCAATTACCAGTTTAGATTTTCTCAGTGTATTGATGGAGGCTGGATCCAATGAATTAAAAGAACTAGTTGTTATAGGCTACGGTTCGCAGCGAAGATCCGATGTGACGGGATCTATATCTTCTCTCAAAAGTGAGGACTTTAACTTAGGCATCGTGTCTAACCCTGGTCAATTGCTGCAAGGTAGGGTATCAGGCGTCAACGTAACAAGTAATAGTGGCGAACCAGGAGCTAATCAAGATATCATTATCAGAGGTATCGGTAGCTTACGAGCAGGAACCAGCCCATTGTTTGTGATTGACGGTTTTGCACTTGATAACACTGGGAATGGCATTGCAACTAACCCCCTTAATTTCATTAATCCTCAAGATATCAAAAGTATAGACATACTAAAGGATGCATCCGCTGCGGCAATTTATGGTGCCCGAGCTGCAAACGGAGTCATTGTGATCACAACGAAAAAAGGGAAAAGTGGCCAATCGCAGGTCAATGTATCCGCCACAACCGGGGTTTCTACATTGGCACGACAGCTTAATGTCTTTAGTGCTGATGAATTCAGAAATCAAGTTAGATCTATCGGTGGCACATTACTGGATGGTGGTGAGGATACCAATTGGCAAGAAGAACTTACGCGCGCAGGAAGAACACATAACATCAATGTGTCATTTAGCGGAGGCACTGAAAACTCCTCATATTTTGCATCATTTGGGGGTGAACAACAAGATGGTATTTTAAATGATAACTCCTTGAAAAGATATTCGGGCAGACTAAACTTGACACAGCGTGCATTGAACGATCGTTTTAAGGCTGAACTCAATTTGACGGCTAGCAGGGTTGATAATCAGCGAGCAGATGCTAATTCGATCGTTAATAACATGCTGCAATTAAATCCAACGTTTGGGATAACCGAAAATGGAGTCACGACGGATCTCGTCGGTGACATTGTTAATCCCGCGGTAAGAGCAAGACTTTATGGTGATTTTGCCATCAACAATCGCTTACTTGCCAATTTTGCCCCATCCCTCGAAATTGTAAAAGGATTGACATACAAATTCAACCTTGGTGTGGATTATTCTAGCGCTAACAGAGATGTTCAGTTCATTCCGTATCCTGCTATTTCTGATTTTGCGATGGGTAGCTTGTCATCCTCTTCTACCGCAAATAGCAATACCTTAGCTGAAAACACATTAACTTATGAGAAGACTGTACGATTTAACACGATCAATGTGCTCGTAGGCCACTCTTATCAAAAAATTAATGTCGAAAACAAGCAGTTCAACTTATCTGGTTTTCCCACGAATGGAGTCGAGCCGAGATACCAAGTAGGTGCTGCAAATTTGCCTCCAAGTCAATCATCATTTGCCAATATTAATGAATTGCAATCTTTTTTTGGAAGAGTAAACTATAGCCACGATAATCGCTACATGATTACAGCTACTCTAAGAGCGGATGGTTCGTCCAAATTTGGTTCGAATAATAAGTATGGCTATTTCCCTTCTTTGGCTGCGGGTTGGAATTTGAGCAATGAAAATTTCATGAAAGGCAACCAAATTTTTGATTATTTAAAACTAAGAACCAGCTGGGGAAGAACAGGTAATCAAGAGATACCTTCAAAAATTACCAAAGCTAGTTTTACCGAAAGCAATACGGGCAGCAATACTTACCCACTAGACCCTAACGCCAGAGTTTTGAATGATTACCCTTATGGTTCAATTTATACACGACTTGCCAATCCAGATATCCAATGGGAAGTAAGCACGCAAACGAATATTGGTTTCGACTTTGGAATGTTAGACAGTAAACTATCAGGCACCTTGGACTATTTTATAAAATCTTCTGAAAACATATTACTCGAAGTAGCCCCTGTTGATCCTATTCAGCCGACCAATCGGTACTGGACTAATATTCCGAATATGCAGATCAATAATCGTGGTATAGAATTAGCCCTTTCATTTAGCGATCAAAGCGCTAGTGGTTTCACATATACGATTGGTGGAAATTTGACCTTAATGAGCAACAAGGTCAAAGGTTCCCCCTACAGCATTCTCACGACTGGAGCCGTACTCGGCGCAGGACAATCAGGAGCTACTGTCAATGGAATATTAAATGGTGAACCCATAGGCACTTATTTTGTGCAAGAATTTATAGGTATAGGAGATGACGGGCTCAATTTATTTGCTGACCGCAATAATGACGGTGAAATCCAAGATAACGATCGATTTGCTGCAGGCTCTGCTCTACCCACCCACATGTATGCCTTCAACCTCAATTTCGGGTACAAACAATTTGACTTAGGGTTTAATTTTAATGGTATGGGAGGTCATAAACTTTTCAATCATACGGCGCTATCTGTTTTTAACAAAGGAAATCTTTCCAATTCGCTCAATACAACTGACTTTGCTGTACAATTTCCAAACGAGGATTTTTCCAATTCTAATCGAGTTTCGACACGATATCTTGAAAATGGAAGTTTCTTGAGATTGAATAATGCGACGCTAGGTTATACAGTACCTGTACAAAAATTCGGATGGGGTAAATCTCTCCGAGATTTACGATTTGCAATAACAGGGCAAAATTTACTTCTTTTTACCAAATATACAGGATACGATCCAGAGCTCAACACTGGAACTTCCATAGATGCAATACAAACTTTTGGGATAGACTTTTTCAGCTATCCTCGCGCTCGCACCATTTCCTTGAATCTTAGTGTAAACTTTTAACGACTAAAATTTTTTAAAATGAAAAATAAATTTTGCAACTACTTTCTTATTTTAGGATTGATCAGTCTCTCAGCTTGCACCGATCTAGAAGAAATCGTGTTAGACGAGTCTTTTACAGGAACTGGATTATCTGAAACCGTGAGTGGCGCCATTGCACCTGCTTATGGTCAGTTAGCCAATGTTTGGCTACATACACGAAACTTTGGTCTACAGTCGATCGCCTCCGACGAAGCCATTTTGCCACACCGAGGAGGTACTGACTGGTTTGATGGTGGAAAATTCTTGGCAGTACATTCACATAGTATTACCCCTACCAATTCTTTAGTAGGAGATACCTGGAGTGCATTGACCGTTAATATATCAAGAACACTATCTGCTATAGAAGCGCTTCGCCCTCTCGCCGCCAATGGTAATACACAAGCCGAAGGTGCACTACATGAAATGATCGCGTTACGAGCCTATTTAAATATGCTTATGTTAGATAATTGGGGGCTTATTTTTAAAAAGGAAACTTCTGCTGAAATTTCTGAAATACTGAGAGGTCAAGCAGCTATAGATTATATAGAAAGTGAGTTTCTATCGGTGGCCAGTGTGATCAATACGAACCGCGGGCCGGGACGAATGAATCAAGCGGCTGTGTATGGCCTTTTAGCTCGCCTTTATTTGAATGCTGCCGTATATAGAGCTCCTGCCGAAACACCAAACTTTTTAGCTAGTGATATGGATAATGTGATTGACTATACTACGCGTATTATCAGCTCTAGCCAATATAGTTTATCCCCTGAGTATTTTGACTTATTTGATGATAACAATAATGCAAACAAAGAAATTCTTTTTGCTATTGATCAAAGAGGCGTATTGAGCAATGAGCAAAGCCGTTGGACCTATTGGTCACTGGCAGGATCGAACTTTGGTCGTCCTGAATTTCCTAGCTCAGACGGAACAGATGGCCCAGCCATGACATCTGATTTTTACGATACTTGGGTGGCTGCATACAACGGCGATCCAGCAGATGCCGATGCTCGCTTTTTCAAAATGAATCAGATCATCCCTGATAGCCTACAAGACCTTACTGGCATCAGTCCAATGAATGATCAAGATCACTACTACTGTATGTCTGCTGCGGATTATGAATTTAACAGAGGAATAATTCGCGGGGTAATATGGGGCCCGCGTAAAGATGCAAATGGCGCCTTTATCAGATGTGGCTCAGGAAACTATAGAATCTATCCCGTCATACAACGACAAGGAAACGGTCCCGATAGAAATGTAGGCTATGTCAATCATACGCGCCAAATAGACTTTACCAATGAAGGTAGATTGCACAATACGGGATATCGATTTTCCAAATATCAATTTAGCAGAACTTCACCTAATGCCAACAACTTTAGCAGTGTCGATATCGTGTTGCTCAGATTAGCAGAAATATACCTCATGCGTGCAGAAGCTAAACTAAGAAAAGCAGATAACGCTGGTGCACTCACTGATTTGAACGCAATCAGAACTTCAAGAACAGCGAGACAACCTATACCACCAGCCTTGTCGACAATTGATTTAAATATCTTATTTAGAGAGTATGGCTTTGAATTCTACTGGGAAGGATTGCGGAGAACAAATCAAATTCGCTTTGGCAAATACGAAGATTCTTGGACTGAAAAAACTGACAATAAACCAACTAATCGTATATTCCCAATACCTCAATTTGCGATAGACGGCGCATCTAATTCAGAAGGTTACTTGGTACAAAATCCGGGCTATTGATACTTTCTGATAGAGCATAAAGTATTTTTATAATCGACCATCTGCTAGCGCAAAACGTTTCAGATGGTCGATTTCATTTAGCCTATTCTTCTAGCTTTATTGGCGAAGACAAAATTCACATAGATGAACATTCTCTTAATAAGACTTTCAATATATTGCCTGTTAGTCATACCCATTATTGCCTGCCAGAGTACAACTAATTTTACTGACAAAACAAAGAATAAGCTTGCATCTGATCAGCCCAATATTATACTCATGATCGGTGATGGCATGGGGATTCCTCAAGTGTCTACAGCCTTTTATTTTGGTGTAGAAAATATAAGCTTTCAACGATTCAACAAAATTGGTTTAAGCATCACCGAAAGCTTTAGCCATAAAGTGCCCGATTCTGCTTCAGGTGCTACAGCCATAGCTACAGGTGTCAAAACGTATAATAGAGCTATTTCCGTTTCACCGGACAGTCTTTCCATTCCAACTATTCTTGAACAACTTAGAGATCAAAAAAACTACCTAACTGGACTAATTAGCTTGACTACATTAACTCATGCCACGCCAGCCTGCTTTTACGCACATGTTAAAGATAGAGACCAACATGAAGAAATTGCACGACAACTTTGTTCATCCAATATAGACTTTTTAGCCGGGGGAGGGCTACAATACCTGACGCAGCGTGAAGATGGTATAAATTTATTTGCCGAGTTGGAAAGACAAAACTACCAGCTAGATACAACGCAATTAGGACCAGTAGAGCTGAGTAAAAGAAATGCATTTTTATTGGCTAAAGAATCGCTGCCTTCCAAAATAGAAGGTAGAACCGATTTTTTACAACATGCAACATCCATGGCACTTAGCTATTTCACCCAAAAAGAAAAGCCATTCTTCTTGATGATCGAAGGTTCATATATTGATTGGGCAGGACATGCAGAAAATCCCCAAATGCTTATCGAAGAAGTAAACGACTTCAACAAAACGATTAACCTGGTATTGGACTTTATCAAAACAAATCCTAATACTTTGGTCATAGTCACTGCAGATCATGAAACAGGTGGAGTGAGTTTAGAAAAAAAATACCATCCCATTCCCATCTTCGGACAAAAATCAGTAATCCCTGAAGAGCTTGAAATCGCATTTAACTCAAATCAACATAGTGCAGAATTAGTACCTGTATTTGCAAAAGGAATTGGCGAAGAATTATTTCAAGGTATTTATCCTAATTACGATTTGTACCACAAAATCATGTTAGCGATTCAAAAAAGACAGATAAGATTATAAAATTCAAAAAAGGGAATATAAGCTACCAAATCTGAGACATAAATCAAGAGGAAGGCAACTTAAATATAGACAAGTAGTATCCATTGAAATTACACATAGTCAAGTCGATTAATAGAAGATAAACTTGCTAGCAATCCTGTTGTCCAGCGCTCGTAACATAGTCCCCTTCGGTGAGGCATTTAACTCAAATTCGCTAGCCTAATTGAAAAAAAACACTATACGCTATCTCACAGCGCGCATAAACAAAGGCACCACTAACCACAATATAATAATAGAAAATAACAAGCCCCCTATCGTACCGACGGATAATGAAAACCAAAACACCTCATCTCGCCCGTGAAGAGTAAAAGGTATCAAGCCCAAGGCCGTAGAAGCTATACTCAGATAGATGGGCGAGCTCTTGTACCTAAAAGCTCTCGCATAGGCCTTGATACCAGCTAAATGAGGATATGTCATCACTAATCGCTTATAGTCCGATAATATTAGTATAATTGAATTGACGGCCAATCCGCTCACTAAAATAAAAGAAGTATACCCACCTTGATCAAATGGAAAATCAAAGCTATAAAAAGTAACAAATATACCTATATACGACAAGGGAATCAGCAACACTACTAACCCACCCATAGCAAAAGACTCAAAATGAACCGTACTAATCACAAAAATTATTGCAATAATCAAGAGTACCAAAGAATACTGTGTTTTCGATTTCGAACTAAAATAACTAAACGTAGTCTGCTCCAAGCTATAACCTAGTGGTAAAGTAGGCTTGAAAACAGCCAAGCATTCGTCTAAATATCGCTGGCCAAATCGCCCACTTCCTGTATATTCAAATTGAATCTTTTGAATATAACTTTGATCCTCTTTGTGTATGCTCTGCGCCACTTTTTTCTTAGACATCATTATTGTATTGGCTAAAACATATTGCGTACTGTCCTGATAAAAAGGCTTGTTCAATAAGCCCCACTTGTCTTGATTTCTTAAGTTAGCTGGACGCAATACAACAGCCAAATTGTCTTGATTTCTTCCAATAGCTGATCGATATTGATTATACTCATCAAACATACCATATACAACACTATTTGAAATATGGTCCGATCCGGCCCGCAGTGGGCTTCGCATCACCTCCCAATGGTATTTATCCTTTTCATACCAATTGAAGTTGGCGTTTTGGTCCACCTTTTGTATTCGCGGATGTGCCAATAAGAGGGTGGCGAAATCATCAGCATAAAGCGCCATTTTGTCCTTGTTGTAACCCTTGAACAACACATTAAAACTTGGTGCAGACGATCCAGTTGCGTTGCTAAATCCCTTGCCTACACCATAAATACCCCAAGTAACACCACCTAAATCTATAGCAAATGACTCTAAGCGAGATTTTAAAATATAAGGGAAAGAAGAGTCAGTATCATGGTCAAAACTTATTGTAATATGGGCATATTGTCCTGAGGTGATCTGAGTTATAAAACTTTCCATCTGCAACTCATATTGGCTTAAATAGGCCTCAAGACGGATCATAATGTCATTCATTTGCTCGATAGTGCTCCCTAAAGGCAAACTAGCATTGACAAATAACTTCGTCTGCTCAGGTGACCGATAACTGCTACCTTCATAGACATATACAGAAAAAAGCCGCAACGTGCCACCTAAGGCCTTATTCACCCAAGGCTTTACATTTTCAATATAATAATCACTACCAAAGCTCTTATTGTACCACTCTACATTCTTAAATGAGTTAGGAATATAAAAAACCGGAAAACCGAACAACAAGACAGTCGCTAGAATATACCAATTTTTCCTTTTAACAATCAACGCTAAAATATGCAAATACATTCGGTTGGCTAAAAACAAAAGCGATCCCCTTTGAAGCCTCCTGTCCACTACCCTTTGGCCTTCTTTGTGGAATACTCGAATTAAAGCAGGAACCACTAAGGCACAAACCACTAAAGAAATTACCAAATTAATACTCAGCACTTGAGCAAAATCCATTAAAGAAAGCCGCAACTCAGCAGGTAAGAAGAAAACAACAAGCAAGGACGAGACAGTAGTCAACGTTGAGGTTAGTACCGCCGGATACACCGCTAAATTTTGATTGCGCTGAAAATGATGCGACACGACTATACTATTATCAATTATAATTCCAAATGAAATCGTAATGGCCGCTAAAGCGTACAAATTAATTTGAATATTCAGTAAATAATATACAATTAAGGCTAAACCTATATTCACCAACAAGCTTACCAGTATGATCATCAAATCCCGCCAAGAACGATAAATCATTGCAACGAATACCATCAGTAAACCAAGAGACCAAAATGTCCGATCCCATATCTTATTGAGCTCATCGCGAATATAGTCAGTCGAATCAAAGTCAGCATGAAAATCATATTCACTAGGCAGCGATGTCTGCAAGTTCTGTACAGCGTCATGAATATTCTCGGCTAAGGCTAAATGATTTGCATCGCCTTTGGGAATAAAATTAATACGAATACTATTTTGCCCATTGATACGGTAGTATGAAGTCGGGTCCGCCTCTTCAAGTTGAATTGTAATAATCGAAGACATCAACACGGACTCGCCTGAAGGCAGGCTTATAAATCGATTTAACAATTGGTCAAGCCCCCCTTCAGTGGTGCGCACATAAAGCGATGCTTCATTGAGTTGATGATATGCAAAATTCTCTGAAATCAATTCATTACGAACCTCAGTAATGATATCCTCCGAGCCAATACCATATAAGGCCATCATTGACGGATCATAGCGAATGACCCACTCAGATTGTTGACGACCACTTAAGTCTATACGCTCTAACATGGGGATACTACTCAACATTGGAATGAGCCTCTCGCGACAATAATCATATATCTGCTCTGCAGAGCGAGGAGCTAGCAAGCTATAACTCACGATGACAGGATCTATCACCTTTTGGTTAGGATCATTAAGCCTAATGATTGGAAAATGCACCTCGGGAGGGAATTTGGGATAAATCTCCCTAATTTTAGTAGCAATCTCAAACCTCAGAAAGTCAATATCTGCGCCCTTAGCCACCTCCGCTGAAATATAGCCCCCGTTTAGATTGGATACCGAATGAATCTTGTCGACCCCTTCAATTAGACTCAGTTGAGCTTCTAAAGGAGTTGTAATAACGCGTTCTACTTGCTCTGGATCAGCTCGAGGATATACATAGCTGATTCTAATGTTACTTCTATCCACCGTCGGAATAAAATTAATCTGCAGATATGTCGTCAAACCAAAGCCGACTACACTCAGCGCAAGCATAATTAAGATGACAGAAAAAGCTGAAAGTCTCACTAGAGCAAGATAGTACAACTAATGAAAAAATGCACCATGACACTCACTAAAAGATCCGCTACGTGCACAAGGGCGTAATCACTCTTCTATCTTCACTATATAATACATTTGTCCAAATTCACTTTCAATTAAATCACTATTAGGAAGAGCAATAAACCTATCCTCCGGAAGTATAGCTTTAATAAGACCAATCTTGTCAGGCAAAACAGTATCGTGCCATAATTGAGTAGTATGATCATAAATCACGACCCGCTGCTCTCTCAAACGAAAAACCAGCTCTTGATTAAAACTATACGCTGAAGCATCATACAGCTTATTTTCTACAAGCGCTTCCTCAGTCATAGCATGCATATAGTGAATTACTACTCTATTCTTATTATAAACTATTGAATGAATGCGCGGTTGCAAAAATAACTTAAAATTAGGATCCTTTACCTTATCAAGATGCCTATTAATAATACGCCAATCCGGTATAGGAATCTCGATACTCTTGGTATAATTGTAGCTATCCACTTCTAGTGTGAATAAGTGAATAAAATTTTCAGGTGAGAAAACTACTCCAAGCTCATTTCTCCAATTCAGGTGTGCAGCCTCTATGTCAAACATAGGTCTTGACATATACAACGGTTGCAACAATAACGAAGCTGAGGGCACATATGCAATATGTTCTATAGAATCGCTAGTGAACCGTCTGAGGGTAAGAAATTCACCTTGATATTTTACAGAATCGACATCTCTCGTTTTAACATCAAACTTTGGCCGATTTTGGGAAAGCTCAAAGACCAATGAAGTGTCAGCATCAACTATTATCGCCGTAGCACGTTTAGGAATATTGTAAATATTATTGTCGTAATTGTTCCTAGTTAATACTTGAACTGACCTATCATCCCATTTGTAAATGTTTCGATTAGTAACTAGAATTGGCGCGGAATCAATAAACGTAGCCGCAATAAGTTGGTCAAAATAAGGTGGCTGTCCAAAAGTGTGTGTATTAACTATTGATTTGGACACAAAATTATAGTTTATTACCTCCTGTGCTTCTTCATTGTACAGTACTACTTGTGAAGCATCATCTGACATCGCTAACCAACGTAGAGAAGCAAAATTCGGAATGATAAAAGAATCAATTATTATGACATCATAACTATCGTCATCTAAAAATTCTGGCTTAACTTCATTATTTACACAACGAATCAACAGAAACCCAAGAAGAAAATAACAAAATCGGTACATAGAATAATTGTCAAAAATTAAGAAAATCAGCATATTTATACGAATATAAACGTGCTGATTTTAACATAAATACAGAAAAATATTACTGGATAGGACAAGGAATACAGCATGCTGTATTTCCATTAGCAGGACAAACAAACAATACCTCACGCTTATCAAAATCAACAAGTAACGAGCCCGTCTCTCGAAAAGTACCAGAAGGGCAATCAATAGCATTCACAAACGATAAAACAAACATAAATGCGAAGGCTCCTAAAAAGCGGCTCAATATATTTTTCATAACTTACAATTAATAAAAATTATTCCCTACTCTCTTAAAGGATTTTCGGAACCTCCTATTCTTGTACTCCCACTTTTGGAAATAAGATAATGACTCATGAATCACTGTAAAATTACTACAGCATATCCATAAAATCACTCACCCTACTCAAGGTGTCCGCTTTTGTCCGCTTTTGTCCGCTCAAAAACTCTTGTATCTCGGATTGCTC
>CAZTSI010000029.1:0-2494 GCA_964616755.1 uncultured Saprospiraceae bacterium
AGCTACATCATGGGGGTAGGTGTATTCGGTGCGATGGATCTTGCCGTCAGAGTTGGTGATGGATTCGGACATAACTTTACTATGGGTATACAGTGGATTGTAACTAAACTGTATATTGGTTGTTACGTTATCCTTTATACTGACAACTGACGATAGTTTTGACCATTCCTTTTTCAAATAGTTCCCTGAATAGTCATTATACAACACAGGGAAATACGCATTACAAGTACCTAAACTCATGGCTTTTAGGTAATAGCCATCCAGGAAAAAGGAATTCAATTCGATATAATTATTTGACTCATTTAGAATGGTCCCGTTATTAATTTTATGATTCACTAAATTGCCATTGCCTTCCACAAATTGACTGGTTATGATGGGAAGCTCTTGGCCTAATATAAGTGGCTGTTGATTCTGATATGAATAGGCAGTTGTACCCCCATCAGATTGAAGCTTTTTTACATGCGAATAAGCATGAACCACACCGTCAAGACTTGATTCAGGAAAATGACTCTGATCATAGAAAAGAGTAATATATTGACTGAAATATCCATTTTCATTTGCAGTAATGAAAAAAGGTTTAGAATGATATATAAATGCCTGCCCATATTTGGGGGCTACTTTCAATAGACCACTTGATCGGTTGGTATAGGTGATATCTTTATATTCAAAGTCTGAGATGATATCATTGGTGGTACTAATACCGTCATGTGCTTTTATTTGTTTAATACGAAAGCCAGCAGAGTACACATTTTGATATGGGAATTTTACCAACTTGGCAAAACCACTCATATTACTAAGCTTTAATTCAAAGCGATAATTGACACCTGTCTGGAGATTTGACGCGAATTGATCAAGCTTGTACCTTCTCTCACCACTACTTTCGCCATTCACAAAAGGATTCTGTGGTGCGAGGGTAAAGGATAATCCACCCATATATACATTAGCGGCATTATAAACCTTTACTTCAAGCTTATGTTCCGCCCCACAATAGGCATGAGTTGTGCCAGATGCCACAATATAGAATTCATCAAAATTCGTATTTGAGGCAAAGGTATAATACATATTATTCGTGCAGGTCCCACAATATGTAGGAGAATTACATGTACCAAAAACAGAAGTGAGCTCTACGGGTACTTCACTCATCCCCCAGTAATCGTTATTTTCATATTCATAATGGATCTGACCACCTTCTGGGCTAGTGACCTTTTTAACTAGTCCCTTTTTTCCTATTGGCCTTGGATACCGATCAGCTGTACCGTAAACATTTATATTAGCTCCATGATCTAGGATTTGTGTACGAGGTGTAAGTATTAGCTCTGACTCATTATTAGCAGCATTGTAATACCCCCAGTGGTCAATAGACTTACTAACGATATCGGGCATAAAAAAACTTCCATCTGAGTTCAGCCCACTTCCCATATCCCCACTATGGTATTCAAAAACCCAAGGTGGCTTAGCTACAGCGCTATTTGTACAATTCACTTCTTGCACTGACAATAATCGGAGCCTCTTTTGATTTGTTTGTGTAGCGTTTACCACAGATTTAGTATAATCATACGATAGATTGTACGAAGTACACCATGTACCTTGAATTATTTTAATATTATCTAGCCTCTTCGTGTTGTCTATATCCTCTCTAGAAGTAGTAGCGACAAATTCTACAGTCCCCACAGCGGGCGTAGTGGTAATAGTACTTAGCCGCCATCCTTCGTAGTTCTTAAAGACCGTTTCTTGCCCGCTGATTCCTGGACAGGATATTACTTCAGTCCCTGAGGCAGGAAGTGCCAATTCAATAAATCCACTTGTAAATGTCTTCTGACCTCTATTGGACATGCTATAGCTCTCCTGTACATATGCATAATTTACACTAAATAGACCATCATATGTCTCCACCTTGTTTAACATCCAACTGTTTGGATAGCCCTTAATGGAGGTATATATATATTCTTTAGACTCATAATGATACCGTATGCCGTCTGGCGTAGTGATGATAAATTTGTCAAAAGCACTACCCACCACTTCTACTTTTATGTCTTGATGAGGAAATACTCTCAAGACCCTATTTTTATCAAAAAAAAACTTACCACTATAGGCACCAGCACTATACGAAAATATATCAGGCTCAGTATCTAGATCACCCGTAGCACTCTGAAATTCAGTATAATTATTGAGCGCAATAACACCTTGCACCGTATAATATCCATCGCCATGTTCATCTTCTATGCCTTGTACTGTTCTGGACAAATTGCCACCATATTGGAGCGTCCAGCCCATACCTGCCCACGATGCGCGTTGGCCAACACTAATACCAGCGGTATGAAAGGATAATGAAACAGGAATGGACAACGGGCCAGATACTACTTCATATATGGGTACCCCAATGCTCCCTGCCCCCGTGTAATTATTTACTGGTGTCTCAATATATTGATTAAAAGCTGCTGCCGTAGGCGTACTAACATGATACGACTTTGTTAGATTATTCACTGGCTGACCC
>CAZTSI010000029.1:2504-46161 GCA_964616755.1 uncultured Saprospiraceae bacterium
AGATCATAATGCCTATGGATACCACCATCCAAAACGCTCTTTTTGAGGCTATTTTTCTACTCGGATTTTTCATCATTACTATTATTTACTTAATCCAGCTCTAAGCCCACCTCTATTCAGAAATTGACGCATTCTATATACTTGACCTTCTGTAAAATGATCTACAAACTCATCGTCCGTATTGTCCATATAATTATTCATCAATGCCAACTTATTATTGCATAAACTCAAATGAATAGTCCCCGTAGGTGTACCATTTGGAGCATTATGTACAGGTGTATCAGCGACAAGATCATCGTCACATACAGTTGAATATTTTCCCCACAATTCGATCAGCCCCAGATAACTCCCCACGAGATGTACCAATGTCATTCCTCTATTAAACCGTTCATTCTTACCAACTAAATATTGGCTATTTATTACAATGCCATCTCTATGAGCATCACCTCCTGGCCATTGAGCATAACCCGCTAAACCTTCAGCTAAGTCCACCACCCAAATATTAACAATCTGCTCGGGACTAATAGGTGGTGAGCCACCATAATCTTTATTCTTTATATGCAAGTCCAGCATACTTACATCATTTTTACGCATTACTTCCCCCCAGTTGTCTTGCCTCACTCTGATGATGCCACCTTCTAACCCATCAATTCTATTCGCTATCTCAAACTGGATATTAGCACTACCCGGCTTATAATCCCAATGATCAGCATACAATTTGAATATTTCATGTGTGGGTCGTATTTGATTGAAGGCTTCATTAAGAATACTAATCTGCCTATGTACATACTCTTCATGAATATCAGACTCTTTATGCTCAATTATATGAAAAACAACGGCGATCCTAATATTATCAAAAGTGTGCTCTATCCTGTTCATAGACAGATCATTCTCAAATACTCTTCTCTTCCATGCTATGCCACTTACTTCACGCTCCTGCTCTAAATTATATCCATTAGTCCAATAAGTACGAATACTCGATCCACTACCTGATATAACACTACTATAGTGCGAACGCATACTATCATCGACCTCTACACGCTGTGCCGACAATTCCGGTACACCCGACATGGTGACCATACAGACAATAATGAATAGTAATCCTCGAAAACTAGAGCGATCAGAAAGGTGAGATAGTAGCTTATGCATAATGCTTGTTTTACAAAAATGATATGAACAGTAAGACCTAAAACAGTCAGACAAAACCCTCTACATACCTTGGTCAACGGTGATTCGAGCTAAATATAATGAAAAGTCATATTATTTGTATCCCCAATCTTGCCTTTCCACCCATGTTTGCTCCTTTTACGTTAGAACCCTACCGTAGATACCCGAACAGCACACCCGCGTTGCGGGTGTTTACCTCTAGTGTTTCGGCGTGCCGCCGAAGGATAGCTGCGGCGCTAAAGCGCCAATGCTTTGAATCTCGCTGTACGCTCGCGCCCCTATGCGCGATTCGCTCAGCTTCGTGCCGAGATTGACTTCTATGGAGCAAATTATGTGGTTATTGTTAGCTTTCTATTCAAGTGCTTGAATAGTTGTTCGTTGAAAGAACGCCATTGAGTAAAGGCCCAAAAAATATACCAAATGGCGCTTTTTTAAATCCTGATATTGACGATCAACGAAGCTTGATTACAGCACCCACAGATAGGTTTTCCCCGGTGTATTTGCGACAACGACATTATACTTTCGGTAAAAATCACCTTATATTTCCACGCAAAAAAATCAACGGCCTATTGGGTGTGCTCCAATTGTGCATAAGACCATCCGTGATTATCCGACTATGTAATGGTTTACCAATAGACACAGTAGTTTGATGCAAATGATAGACATTGACTAGCGCTATCAATTTTTCAACTCCACAATTTCAAGACTATATAAGTAAATAGAAATGAAAAAACCGGCGCTAGAGCCCACACCACAAAAAAGCGCTTCACCACCCTATTGCCAAAGGTCGATGTCCACCCCTTTTTCGAAACGCTCAAGGCTATAAATGCCGCGCCGTTGAGTTGGACAAGGGAAGTCGGAATTCCTTTGCTAACAGAGGCATAGATCAACAGACTAGCCACAATTATAGAGATAACCGTGGCGTAAAATGGGCCTATTTCGATAATGCCTTTGCCCGTTGTACGCGTAACAAGATGGCCTAAAAGCGAACTTCCTATGGCAAAACAAGGCGCCACGATGAGAACAGATAATATTATGATGGGTAAAAAATTCTGGATAGTGTCCGCCCCTACCTCGTTAGCCGTCAATGAGGCTATAGGAGCAGCAGCGTTCGCCACATTGTTCGCACCAATGGAAAAAGCTACATATAACGACGAAAGCAAAAGCAGACCTTTGAGCACTTTGTGTTGCCTTAAGTCTTTATAGTCATACACAGGTTTAATCTTCTTGAACATGGGGAAAACCCACTTCGAACAAATGAACATCATGCAAAAAGCCATAATGGGCAATATCACCCAAAACGGTAGTATCTCAGTGAATAGTTTATTTGTATTTACATCTCCAATCGCCGCTGCAGCGCCCGAAATAGATAAGACAGAAGACTGACTTGTGGATTGTGGGACGCCTAATAGGTTCGCGACCAAGATAGATAGGCCAATGGACAGTAATACGATAGAGGTGACAAATGGGTCAAAATACGTATGATCTAACAGCCCATCCCCTAAGGTAAGCGATACCTTCTTGCCAGCAATCAAAGCACCCGCTAATACCATCACACCGAATAACCCCGGAATCATGGTTCGCTTAATGACATTTGCTCCGAACGCTGCCGCGAAGGCGGGTGCTGTACCACTGCCCCCCATCGTTACCGCAAGAAACATGGCCAACAAAAACGGTATGGTCAGAACATTCAATAACTCGGACATGCCTTTATTTTTTTGAGTTCTCGATTGAATACGAAGAGCAAAAGTACTTTATTTATATATTTCCTATATACTTAATAGGATTTAAAACAAAACCTTTAAAAAAAACCCTACGATTTGCCTCATTTGATGTTAGCCTTCTTTTAATCGCGCTTCTCTTTGAATAATATCTGCAAGGGAAGCGGCCTTAAGTCGTTCGACAGTTTCATTGCGAATTTCTAGAAAGACCTCCCTAATACCGCAGGTTTTTTCATCGACGCATTCCTCACATCGCTCATAGTACTTATGCGTCACGCAAGGCAACAAAGCAATGGCACCGTCAAATAGTCGCATGATCTCAGATACTTGAATTTCTTCAGGCGCGGCGTTTAAGGAGTATCCTCCATACTTCCCCTTTTTACTATTGAGTATTCGCGCATTCTTGAGGTCTAGTAAAATCGCCTCCAAAAATTTGGGGGGTATATTTTGTGCTTCTGCAATTCGTTTTACTGGAATAGGCACTTCCTCAAGATGTTTGGCTATGTACAAAAGCGCGTTAATAGCGTATTTGGTTTTTTTTGAGAGCACTTTTTGAATTTATGTACTGAATGATCTATGATAAAGTCTGTAAAATACAAGAAATTCGAGAATTGACTTTGATCGTTTAACGCTCAAAAGGTTTCGCCTATCGGTAATAGTGTGAATAAAAGAAAAACTTAATATATTATTCACCCTACGGACTCCTTTGACCTCTGACAATATCCCTATCTTTCTGCCAATCAAATAGATATATTTATGTTAGAGCAAGCAAAAATATGGAAAAGACTGGATGGGACGCCCCTCGAAGCGTCGATATACGAGACAGTAGAACAGACTATACTACGCGAATCTAGCGTAGGACATAAACTGAAAGTGTGTATTGGTTCTGACTCCTTAGCTAAGGCTGATGGAATTGAATACGCTACGGCCATTGTATTTTTAAGAGAAAAAAAAGGTGGTTTCATGTTCGTCAATCGAGAGAAATGTCTCAACAACATCTCAATAAAAGAACGGATGATCACCGAAGTGGCAAAGAGTATCGAAATAGCCTATCATATCTGCCCGATTCTCGAAAAATATAATGTTGAGCTAGAAGTGCATGCCGATATCAATACTGATCCAGAGTTTAAGAGCAATGTGGCACTCAAAGAGGCAATGGGTTATATTTTAGGTATGGGCTATTCATTTAAAGCTAAGCCTGATGCCTTTGCTAGTTCTTGCTGCGCAGATCGTGTTATTTCATAGGTTTATACCTTCATAGACCATTCGTCCATTGAAATTGATTGACGTTTAACAGAAGGTTGACATTATACAATAATAGCTACGCTACTTCCCGTAAAGCAAAGATTGGCTTTATTATGATCCACGTTGATCATTTCACTTTTAGTCATTCTGACCAAATTGATGACCGGAAAGGGTTTGTCAGCGTGATTAGGCCATATCATCAAGATACGCAACTCGGCTTTGGCAGTTTCACCATTCAAGTCTTCGAAAATCGAAGCATAGTTCACCTTTCGCTGAACAATATAATTCTCTGGATCACTGATCGCATCAATGTCCGCCTGGGTAGGTCGGATATTAATACCTAGGCCAGAAAAAGAATATAACGGCTTCAAAACAAATTCGCTTAACTTAATGTCTGCTGGCCTTTGGTGTAAAAAATAGCATTCCGGCACAGAATTATCCTTTAAAAAAGGCATGGTGTTTTTCGAAATTCGATAAAACCATTCTGGATGTGTAATCCACTCTACATCTATAGCTTCATTAAACGAGAACTTTAAGGTAATGTCTGTATTCCTATGAAGTTCATCCAGTATTACTCGATTGTATACACGCCTTATACGAATTTCTTCACCGTCCTTTTGATAATACAAATGATTATTTTTGGCATAAACCTCTGTCGCACAGACAATATTGATGCCCAAATATTTGGCCGTGAGCACAAAATCAATACGTGTTTTTTGAGTATGCGGGTGAATATCCATCAAGACCACCTCTCTTGGAGAATAATTACCTACGATCAAATTATACATTTCATGCACATACGTCTCTGTAGTCAGACCAGAGAACAAAAAGCCCTTATTTGATGGCATATCACAATGTGTGCTATATTGTTTCGCCAACTCAAATTGGTAGAAAAACAAGGAAGGAAACGCTTGAAGCTCAATTAATTTATGCGATATATGTCCGTCATCGTCTTGGCAAATACCAAAATCAATACAGAGCATTTGCGGCTTTTCAGGACAATTGGGCACGCGGCAAAACTCAGGAACTCTCATTAGGTATTCTTCTTTTGGAATACTAATAAGCTGATCCACGATCGTATGACAAGATTCGATGATCTTATCTACAAAAGATTCAGTTAAAAATATTGGGGATTCTGAAACTCTAAATCCAAGCTGTCCTGGATAGTGCAGTTCGAAATAGTCACCAACACCCGCCCATTTGTCGGTTGACCATCGATCATTGTAGTATTTTCTCGCCGCCGCATTCATTAGGACACATAAGTCTTAAAGGCCACTTTCTCGGCACTCAATTTTAGAAACTTAGGCAGGATAACTTGTTGCGTGAGCATGATCTTATCATCATCATCTAGCTGTTGCATTGTCCATTCATATTTATCCATACCGTGCGTTTCAATCAACTGATTTCGTCGTTCTTCGAGCATAAAATTTCTTCGCATACCCTCTGCGTCCGCCTCTGGATGATACTGTGTGCCAAAAATCTCAGGACTAAAGCGAATGGCCATTATGGCTCGTTCGAGTTCAATATACGGTCGTTCCTTCTCAATATTTAGGATGACTGCGCCAAATTCTTTCATTTTATCTTCATTGGCCTGAACCACTTGAAAGGCTCTACTATCTACTGCATAGAAAGGCTCAGGCAATCCTTCAAAAAGCGGTTCTAGTTCTCCCTCTTCTGTTTTATGAATGGGCATTACTCCAAACGAATAGGATTTTCGCTGATTAACCTCGGCTAATTGCCAATGATCGCATGCCATCAGGAAGGAGTGACAGATTAAGAAAAGGTACTTCTTTTGTTCATTCCATATATTATGATCACGTATAGCATCTAAGAACGCATAGTAATTCACTTCCCACGCATCGCCTTGCGCCAGAGGGCTGCCTGGCCCGCCAGATGAAATAAAGATATCGTAGTCTTCTATATTGGGCACTTCATTGTACTGGCGAACATCAAAAATCTCAAAGACCACAGTAAGGTCTGAAACCGAATGTTTAAACAACTCTACCTGCTCACGGATACATCGCAGTCCTTGGTTAGGATAACCGTTGTTCATATCAAGAATAGCTACCTTTATCAGATCGCTCATAGGATAAGTTTCAATTAGAAATGTGGCTTAAATCGCCGATTTAATAAACTCGCCCCAGGTACAGTTGTTTTTGCCTTCTTTATGAGCTTTGAGTTTATCAAGGGAGAGCTTTACGGCATGCTCAATAATCCATTGATAGTTAAGCTCGCCCACTGAATGAACGTCGGCATCAGGAGCTGGATTACAAAAATCAATCGCGTAAGGTACTCCATCGCGCACGGCAAATTCTACTGTGTTGAAGTCATACCCCAAGGCCTTATTTAGTGTTAAGGTATAATTTTCAATCGTTTTTAGAAGCCTTTTATGCTCAGCCCCCGTCGTTTTAGGTTCAGTGACATAACGCAAGTGATGCGGATTTCTAGGCTCATAAGGCATGATGTGCACATATTTTTGTCCTAGACAATACACTCGATAATAGTCTTCAAAGATAATCTCTTCCTGCAGCATCATGACTAATTGACCCGTTTCACTTAGCTTATGAAACATATCCTCTAGATTTTCTACACGGTACACACTTTTCCATCCGCCACCGGCAAAAGGCTTCATGTACGCAGGAAACTTGATATAGTTAGCCATATAAGGCCAGTCAAGTGGGAATTTTAGATTTCTGAATGAACGCTCAGATGTATCTGTTGGACGTTCGTGGGAAGGTAGCAATACGGTTTTGGGTACAGGAATACCTATATTTTCGGCTAGACAGTTATTAAAAAACTTTTCGTCAGCACTCCACCAAAAAGGGTTGTTAATAACCGCCGTTCCCTTCAATGCGGCATTTTTAAGGTAGGCTCTGTAAAAGGGAACATCTTGTGAAATGCGATCAATTATGACCGAATAATCTGTCGCCAAGTTTTGTTGGACTTTGTCAATTTGCACTGGCTCCGCTATAGCCTTCCCTTTGGCTTGTTGATTAAATCGTTCTACAAAAGCCCAAGGAAATGTATCCTCCATTCCAAATAATATACCCACTTTTTTCATAATAGCCCTTTTTGGATTTTTACTGACAATATACTCTTCGCCTGCCAAACATCCCCTTCAACTAATGACAAAGGTATAATATATCCGTAGCGCGTTATTTAAAACATGCATTTAAATATTCTGGAAATACCATACACCAGAGCGGCCAGTCGTGTTTGGCCCACTTTTTTTCATCATACCAATGATCAATACCTTTAGCATTCAATATCCCCGACATTTGTTGATTTTTGTCCTTGCAGATATCCCAATCGCTAGTGCCTAGGATAATACCCATATGATGATAGCGCCAAGATTCTTCATTACGCATAAATTCGATGGGGCAATTAAAATACACCCTATCATCAGGGCACTGATCCACAAAATTACGAATGCTAAATGCCCCCGACATAGAAATTAAGTAGGCCGTTACATCTGGAAAGCGAAACGCAACGTTGGCGGCGTGATATCCTCCAAAGCTACAACCCGCTACTGCTACACGATGATTATTACTGTCCGCTTGTACATAGGGTAAAAACTCCTCTCGATAAAAGCGCATATACTGATGATAGTTAAAGATCTTTTGACAATCCGTAAGATTTTTTGCATAAAACGTATCGCTGTCAATAGTTTGGATATTGTACAATTTTACAACACCTGAGTTCACCAAATGTGCTACCGATGCTGTTAGTCCGAAGTCACTATTTTGAACGTAGCTACCAAAAGTTGTAGGAAACATAATCACCGGGAACCCCCAATACCCTGTCACCTCCACCATAATATCACGTCCAAGGATATGGGAGTAAAATGGAAAATGTCTTACCTGCATAGTATTAATTTAATGATTTGTCAGAAGGGGGTAATATGTTTAAAAATTCTTGACGTACAATTTGCTCGTACTGTATTAATTTTTCTTCTATCGTCTCATGATTATTGCTTCTAAAGACGAGCCCCAAATGATAAGGCTTCTTTAATCGTTTGACGATCGCGTCGTCTTGCAGTCGATCTATGTCAGGATGTTCTTCTTTTGCAAGACATACCAATAGACCCGCAGCATGAGGCGCTTTCTTAGGTGCTTTGTAGCGACTATTTCTCAACATACAGCTTTCCACTTTCGCCCATTCTGCCCAAAGATTTACACCCGTGGCTATCTCCACCATATCGGAAATATAGGCTCCCCCCACGCGCGCACTTGTTTCTAAAAAATACCATTTACCATCTTCTTTACCTTTTATAAACTCTGAATGTGATGCTCCGTATTTGAGTCCAAACACTCGCAATAGTTCTTCATTTAACTGAGTTAATTCTTTGGCATCCTTTGATTTATCGCTCATGGTCATTGTTCTAAACACACCGCCTTCATGAGAGACGGCCATCGGCGGATTTAAATACCGAGAACAACAAGTAAACTGCACTTTACCGTCATATACGACTGTATCTACATGAAATACATCACCTGGTCTAAACGATTCTAACAAATAATCATGACGCTTTTCGCCTAATTGATCTAACGCAATCCATAGGTCGTGAGTAGTATGTATTTTTTTTATTCCCGTCGCCGAAGCTTCCGATCTTGGCTTTAGCACCCATGGGCCTTGCACTTTGGATAAATAGTCCGCAACGTCTGCATTATTGAAGACGGATGTAAAAGCTGGGACAGGTATGCCGCCACTCAAGGCTTTGGCGCGCATAGCTAGTTTATCTCTAAAATATCTCTGAGTAGTTTGCCCCATACCATCGATGCGAAACACTTCTCGCAATTCTGCTCCCTTTTCAACATCAAAATCATCCAGAGCGACGATGGCATGAATTTTTTTATGTCTTAGCAAATGTGACATTCCGTCAATAACGTGCTTCATATTCCAATGATACTTTGGCTCATCTTTCATATAAAACACCTCATCAATAGATTCCCATGGCCAAGCGTCATGTCGTAAGCTTTCGGAGGTGAGTAGCAACACCTCGTTGCCAAGACGTTTGGCTTCCTCCATAAACTCAACACCTTTATAATAGCTGGTAAGACATAGAATCGTGTAAGACATCCTGATACATTGACCGTTTTAATTAATAAAGATTATCCTTTGGTGATATGGGCTAGCGTAAATCTATCTATATCAAAAGCATTCAGCCAAAGTAAACATCCTTGAAGTTATTTACATATTGTCTGCGCAAATACTTTCTAAAAAATTAAGCAATAAATGAACCCCATAGCCTGTAGCACCTCGATCTTTGCCAAATGGAGTATTGCCAAAAGCCACCCCCGCAATATCTAAATGCGCCCACGAAGCATGCCCATGCGTGAATTCCCTTAAAAAGGCAGCGGCATCACATGCTCCTGAGGTCGGGTTACCACTATAATTTTTTATATCTGCTACATCGCTATGCAGGTGTTCCTTGTACTCCGCCCATAAGGGTAATGGCCAAACATTTTCACCTGTCTCCTTTCCGCTTCTTTGAAGTCGTTGGAGCAAAGTTTCGTTCTCACAAAAGATGGCAGCACAATGAGACCCAAACGTGCGTACGGCACTGCCCGTGAGTGTTGCTAAATCAATGATATAGTCTAAATCGTTGTTCTTGATGAGATAAGAAAGACCATCGGCCAATGTCAGTCTGCCTTCTGCGTCCGTATCGATGATTTCAATAGTTTTGCCCGAATGCGAGCTTATGACATCACTCGGAATATAAGAACGTTCCGAAACGGCATTGTCGGTAATAGGCAATACGGCATAGATTTCAGCAGGGATCGACAGTCGACTCGCCACCTCCAAAGCTCCGATCACTGCACATGCACCTCCCATATCGCTCTTCATCAAATGGAGGTTAGCAGAAGCCTTGATGGATATTCCCCCTGTATCAAAGGTGACACATTTTCCTACTAAACCGATCCGAACTTTTGCCTTTTTAGGTCGATAATGTAAGACCACGAATTGACCACCATATTCGCTGCCCCGGTTGACCGCTAAAAATGCATGAAGGTTGTTAGCATATGCTTGCTCCCTATCAAACATCTCCATCTCTAATTGATTCGTGGCGGCAAAGTCTCTCACCCACTCAGAGAGTACCTTTGGGTTTTTCGCGTTGGCTGGCAAATTTAATAAATGCATACATGTCTTTTGGGCAGACGCCAAGGCTTTCGCTTTATCGACTGAACTGAGCCACGAAGGTGGTAAGTCCAATACCTCCAACTGCGCCAAAAAATGCTCGTTTGCTTGAGGTTTCATTGAATAATCACTTCTAAACACACCTAGCAAACAAGCAAGACCTATATCCGCATTTGTATTGTTGATGATGCCCAGTTTTTTCGTCAAGAGCTTTGAGGAGTACTTGATGCCCCATTGTGTGAGGTGATGAGATACATGCTTAAAATCAGTATCTGTACCTAAGCCAACGTAGTAATATATCTTTTCGTCATGTGGCCAAACGATGTTATCACCTTTATCTCCTGTAAAAAAAGAAGGGACTGTAGGCTGCGAGCTTTCTTCAATGAATGCACTCCAAGATTCCTTAGTATGTAACACAAGGAAGTGCTGGATTTCGGTGGTATTACTGGTGATGTTCAAATGATCAAGCATTATTTTTTATACGTTTATTTCTGGATGTTTGCACGATTTTAGGATCTAACGGACTATCGTAATAAAGCCACTCTAAGGCTCTAGGAAATTCTTGCGACCAATAGAATTCCTTGTGTAGCCCCTCTTCATTTATACTTACCTTGAATTCCAATTCTACCTGACTTCCATTGGTATCCTTTTCCATTTGGCTGACAAATTCATTGATATATTCAATCATTCGAGAACCTTCTTTGCCACCTCCGTATATATATACTTTGGTTTTGAAAGGATTAAAGAAATGCAATGTCGGAAAGTTCAAATTGGGTACTGCCCATAAGGAAGGAGAGAAAATCATTAATTTACTGTATACCTCAGGATATAAAAATCCACCGTAAATACTAATGAGAGCACCAAGCGAACTTCCACCAATACCGGTATGCTCACGCTCAGGCAATGTCCGATATTTTTCGTCAATATAAGGCTTTAGGGTATCTGTTACAAATCGCAGCATTTTTTTACCTTCGGCGTTATCGACCAATCGATTCTTTTCAAAAATATACTCACTGATACGCGACTCATCGCCATGATCTACGGCGACTACAATTATGTCACCACGACCATATTCAGCCAAAATGGACAGCTTTTTATCGATTTCCCAATTGCCATAGTCAGATCCTTCGTTAAACAAGTTTTGGGCGTCATGAAGGTACAGAACACTGTAACGCCTCTCCGTTTCTTCATAATCATGCGGAAGTAATGCCCATACCTTTCGCGATCTTCCGAGCTGAGGCATATAGAATTCCTCTGATACGATCTCGACCTTAGGATAAAATTCCTTTTTGAATGGCGCCCAATTTTTTCGCCATCGCTCCACGACCTCGTTGCATTCGCCATCCTTAAGGTCTACCGCTCTATTCGGGGTGACATTGCCATATATATCGATTTCGCCATTCTCCCAGCCACCTTTGGTAAATTTGAAATGTACAGGGCTAGGATGATCACTAGGAAGATAAAGGGTTCGAACGTAGGTATCGGACGTGGCGTCAAAATTCATTTTAAAGTCTGGATGCCTTGGGTTCCAATTGTTGAAATCCCCGACCACATAGACTGGACGATCATCATCTACTGATGTTGTCATCCTGATCGTTATCGATTTTAGACCACTAGCCATTTAGATTCTTCTCAATTAAGCACAAAGATGCGAAATATGCGACTAAAATATCCTTTTGAGAGTAGGGCCGATGTTAAAGCCCTTGGAGATAATTGTCGTTTTCGAATCAATGCGTAAACTGAAATGCCCCGATTTGGACACATTCTATCACTCCGTCCACCCCTTAACGCATCTTAAATAATTGATTACTCAGGGTCAGCTTTTCATCCGTCATCAATTCAGAAATCATCTTTCCTGTTGCGGGGCCGAGGCTCATCCCCATCATGCCATGCCCTGTAGCCACATAGGTGTTAGTATAATTTGGCAAGCGGTCAATATACGGCAACCCATCTGGCGAACAAGGTCTAAAGCCATGCCACACAGTATCTAGTTGTGGGGTGTCTACATGAATATCGGGATAATATTTTGGCATACTTTCTATGATGCCCGCTAGTCGATTAGGGTGAATTTTAGAAGACAGATTACTCAACTCTAGCGTGCCGCCAATGCGAAGATCGCCACCCATAGGCGTCACAGCTACTTTAGCTTCACTAAGTATTGAAGGAATGGTGGGGCGGAGCATTGGGTTCTGCAAAGTGATCGAATATCCCTTTCCATCTTGTAACAATATTTTGACACCGACTGACTTGAGTAAAGCGGTTGACCAAGATCCACCAGCCACTAAAAGTGTATTGACCTTCTCGGTACTTCCGTTTTTCAAATGCAGCCCTGTGATCGATTGACGATCCTTCTGCAATCCTATTACTTCTGCTCCAGTCAAAAACCGAGCCCCCCCTCCCAATAACGACTTTTTCAACGCATTCATAAAAAGTTGTGGATAAAGATGGGCGTCACCAGGGAAAAAGATACCACCAAGGGCACTGATGCGGATATTGGGTTCTAATTCTTTGAGACGATCCGAACTACAAATTTCAGCCTTTACTCCAAGGGCATGGGCTTTATCGGCTAATTGCAATTCGTCTTCTTCTTGATGCTTAGTTTGATAGAGCATGAGCAAACCCTTTTTTTCAAAGGCAAAGTCCATGGAGGGCAATTGATGAAACTCTTGATATAATTGCTTGCTCCATTCATTAAAGGAATAGAGCGTCGGCATACTCTTATCGACATGAGCTTGATTGCAGCTTCGATAAAATCGCCACAACCACTGTATTAGCTCGATATCCATCCTAGGTCGCACGAAGAATGGGCTCTTGGCATCAAACATCCATTTTATTCCTTGCGCAATCACCCCCGGGGCCGCTAGCGGCACAAAATGGCTCGGCACAATCATTCCTGCGTTTCCATGAGATGTGCCATCTGATAAATCTGACTTGTCGACAATGACAACCTCACATCCTTTCTGAAGTAGAAACCATGCTGAACATAAACCGACTATACCGCCTCCTATAATGTGAACCTTCATATACTTTGACATGTGGATACCACCACGCTTAATGTATTTTGTGCGAATCTATTAAATGACTTGAAAACCATGCGCATATGGATCATCTTCATCATCGATGATTATAGTATTGTAGCCCGTTATTTTTGCCCAACCTTCTACACTTGGAATGATCGCATCAAAGCTGCCACACTTTGTCCGATCCTCTACTCTACCTATAAAGGTACTACCGATAAAACTCTCATGAATAAATTGATCGCCTACGTTCAATGTTCCTTTGGCCACCAGTTGAGCAAGGCGCGCAGAGGTGCCTGTTCCGCACGGTGAGCGATCAATAGCTTTATCGCCATAAAAGACGGCATTTCGTCCATCGGAAGTAGTTGCAATTGGCTTACCCGTCCACAACAAATGACTAAGACCTTGAATATTGGGATTTTCAGGATGAACAAAACTATAGTTTTCATTCAATCGGCGACGTATGACAGGACTCCAAGCAATAAACTGCCCAGCGGTATGCGCTTGAACTCCTAAGAAATTTTCTTGAGGATCGACGATAGCATAAAAATTACCGCCATAGGCCACGTCTACCTTCAAGTTCCCCAGTTCTGGACAGTCTACCTCGAGACCTTCGGCGAATAGAAAGGAAGGGATATTCCTCAGTTTAACCGAAAGAATTTTGCCTCCTTCTTCTTTGTAGTCGACTAAAACGAGGCCGGCTGGTGTCTCGAGGCGTAACTTTCCTTTAATTTTAGGACTAATAAGTCCTTCTGTCAAGGCTATAGTCACCGTTCCGATCGTACCATGGCCACACATGGGGAGACAACCACTTGTCTCGATAAAAAGTATTCCTATATCATTAGCAGGATCTGTAGGTGGATATAGAATACTACCCGACATCATGTCATGGCCTCTGGGTTCAAACATCAATCCCTTTCGTATCCAATCATATTCGCGCAAAAAATGCTGCCTGCGCTCCATCATCGAATGGCCATCTAACAAAGGTCCGCCACCAGCAACAAGCCTGACGGGATTGCCACAGGTATGCGCATCGATACAAAAGAAGGTCTTTTTCAAGGTTTAGGATGATTTAATGTTAGATAAAATAGCTGGTATTAATATTCATCTCAAAAGATTTTATCGCTGGATATGACCATTCACTTTGCGCCATATTTTGAGTGGATTCATGGCCTTTAGCGCGTCGGGCAACAAAGTATCGGGACAGTCTTGATAACATATGGGTCGCACAAACCGTTCAATGGCACCGGTGCCTACTGAGGTGAAACGACTATCAGATGATGACGGGAAAGGCCCCCCATGATGCATAGCATGACAAACTTCAACCCCCGTGGGTACATTATTAAAAATAAGTCGACCTACTCTATCTTTAAGTTTGGCAATAATATCATTCGATACGTTGAGCTCCTCTAAGCCTCCAAAAATAGAGCCTGTCAATTGTCCATGCAAATTATCAAGAGTCGCAACTATTTCTTCATTTCCTTCGCATATTACCGCCATGGTAAATGGGCCAAAAATTTCGTGCTGCATTGAAGAGTCAGCCATGAAATTTTTTGCACTTATTCTAGCCAAAACAGGTTGAGCCCGCCATGTATCATCTTCTGTTTGATCCGAATGAACTATCTGCAAAGCTGAATGTCTGTGTAGTGAACGTGTTGCTACTGTATAATTATTAAAGATACCCTTATTGAGCATGGTCTGCGGGCTAAGCTGCCCAAAAGCCTTTGCTAGCGCAAGTAAAAATCTCTCTGTGTCATCTGTCTGTGGCAAGAGGAGGATACCTGGATTAGTACAAAATTGCCCGGCTCCAAGATTTACTGAATTGGCTAAGATACCCGCTAGCGGTTCACTTTCGCCTTGCAATTTATCCTTTAAGACAACTATGGGATTAATACTGCCCATTTCAGCGAATACGGGTATTGGTTCTGGTCTCATTTGAGCCACGGCCATAAGCGCACGACCTCCCGAGAGTGATCCAGTAAAACCTACCGCTTTAATCGCAGGATGCTCAACGAGGTAGGTGCCCACGTCATAGGACGCCCCTTGGAGGGCACTATACACTCCTTTGTGCAAACCAGTTTTCTTAACTGCAAGAGATATGATTTCACTCACGATGGCATGAGTCCCTGGATGACTCGGATGTCCTTTTACAACCACTGGACACCCAGCCGCTAGAGCCGATGCTGTATCGCCCCCCGCCGTACTGAAGGCTAGCGGAAAGTTACTTGCGCCAAAAACAGCCACTGGGCCAAGCGCCTCATACATTCTTCTAATATCGGCTCGCGGTGGCTGACGTTCTGGCATCGCTTCATCAATCACAGCATTTACCCAACTACCTTCTTCAAGTAAATCGGCAAAAAGTCGGAGTTGTCCGCATGTGCGACCTCTTTCGCCCATGATTCGACCCTCCGGAAGACCACTCTCCGACATGGCTCTTTTAACCAAGATATCACCTGCCGCCTCTAAGTCCTCTGCTATGGTGCGCAATAATTTTGCCCTTATTGCACCATCGCTCGCTTTGAAACCCTCAAATGCCGCCTTTGCTTCGAGGCAAGCCATATCGATTTCTTCAGCGGTAGCATTCACAAAATTTCCTTCTAAAAACTGTTGCGTAGAAGGATTGGTAGCACGAAATTTCTGCGTTCCTTTAGCGGAAGCTCTGCCTGCTATAAAGTTAGCTGTTTGCAATGATTTCTTTTAAAGGTGTAAATAATCAGGCAAAGAGGGTCTTGTTGCCATTCCGGCATCCAAAATCGCCATCACCCGTTTTCTCTCTTCCCCCATGAGCGGTTTACGCGGAAGCCGCACAATTTCGTTACCTATTCCGGTATAGACTTCGGCTAACTTTATGTTTTGCACTAGCTGGGGGCTAATGTCTAGCTCTAATATAGGCATGAACCATCGATAAATCTCTAGAGCTTCCGCTATTCTGCCAGCTTTGGTCAAGCGATAGATGGCTACGGTCTCCGCTGGAAATGCATCCACTAATCCGGCAATCCAACCATCTGCACCCATCAGCAATTCTTCCATTGCCAAGGTGTCTACCCCACAAAGAATCTTAAATCTATCTCCAAATCGGTTGCGCATACGCGTGACGTTAGAAATATCCCTAGTACTTTCTTTCACCGCCTGAATAGTTGGGCAGGAGCTCAACTGATCAAACATATCCAATTTGATCTCAATTTTATAGTCTACCGGATTGTTGTAAACGACTATGGGTAAGTCGGTTTGATCGGCGATAGCCATGAAGTGGTCTACCACTTCTTGATCCGTGGGTTTGTACATCATCGGCGGTAATACCATCAAACCATGAGCGCCATTGTCTTTAGCACGTTGGGCGAGAGCACAAGCCATGGAGGTAGACCCCTCTGCTATATTTACTAGCACATCGATTTGATCGCCCACCGCTGACAAAGAGGCTTTGAGCATTTCCATCCGATCATCGTGACTTATAGTGCTGCTTTCTCCCAATGATCCACCAATTATTATTCCATCAATACCAGCCTGCACTTGAGCCCGAATATTAAAGATAAAGGCCTCTATATCTAAACTACCGTCGGCATAAAACTTACTTGTTACGGCCGGGTAGACCCCTTGCCATTTTACCTTTCTCATTAATTTTTTATTTACATTGCTAAAGACGCCAAAGATATTGTTCTACCAATGCCCTACCAAATAGATATCTATTATTTATTTGTCGTAGTCTATACCCTTTGACATTTGAGCTTTGGTCAACATTTCGCGTGGATACAGAGAAATATTCGACTTTGTCGCTAACAGCGTTTAAGATACAGACTTTGGGTTCACTGCCAGAATCACAATTCATTTTATGGCAATGACTGTTGTCAATTCGTCTTGATTTAGTAAACTATATTAAGCGCTTTATTTCAAATTCAAAAGTGCGCTCAAATGTATTGACATTAGGTCAATGACCTTTTAATGGCTAGAAGTCTTGACCAAGAGTTGGTTATAATGCTCATTTTCGTCAGCGATAACGCGCAAGATATATTTACCCGGATCGATGTCGGGCATTTTCAATTGAACTAACACCGTGCCTTGTCTGAGGTCTCTTTCTTTCCAAAAGAAGATAAGCTTATCTTCATGATTTTTTAGTTCAAATCTAACCGTCGCCGCCATACGCAAGATTAGTTCTACCCGATGAAGTTCACTCATCTCGGTCGTGGTTTTTATTTGCTCAATCTTTTCACTTGGGCTCATAGACCCAATCGCTGAGTGAATAGGCATAGCATCAACTCGGATCAAAAAAAATAACATAAATAGTACAAAGTTCACGGGGGGCGGTTTGGTTTTAAAAATGCCTAGAGTATAATCCTACTGGGACGCTAAGGTAGCGGCGAGAGGGGATTTGGGCTTTATGTCTTGAATGATTTCTTTAAAAATACAACTAAGACGTTATAAATCATATCGAAATTATTAAAACAAACCTTTGTTTCATTTCCCAATTTTACGTATCCAACCGCGAAAAGACCTATTGACCAACCACAATAAAACATTCCTCGATTGTCACCATGTCCAGCTAATCAGCAACTCGCCAGCCCACTTTGACTCTCGGTCTATTTTGGGCTCGATCGCATTTAATAGGTTTGGTCGATGACGATAGTGAAGCCCTGAAGAAACGCGGAGCCTTGGACTAATGCTATACGTTAAGACTGCATAATTGTAAAACTGTAACGATCTAAAGGCATCATTTTCAAGGTCTACTCTCATAGATGACACATTAACTGATCCGTTCATGTTTGGAGTTAAGCCCATAGACGTACTGTTGCGATCCAATGCACTCGTAGTTTGTAAGGCAATCAATCCTAAAAGATGATCCATTCTGATCCCCGTGCCAAGTGTCCATTTTTTAAAAATGTGATTTACTTCTATTCTTGATGTGATCCAATGTGCGATCTCAGGCTTAGTGACAATCGTCGCGGTTTGCATAAGTCTACCATTTATGTCAAAATCATAAAAGACCGATTCCTCTTCTTCTATCATTAGGGCTGAGCGCATAAATCCAATATTCGCACCCAAAGACCATCGAGTCGCGATGGGATATTCCAATCCAACACCCGCCAATAAAGCGATCATTCTGTGTTGATTGGCTTGAAGTCCACCCCACATCTCAAACACGGGTCTCTTACTAAAAAACTTACGATTAGAATTATAAATAAGTCTTGACTCATCCATATTCAATGCAATGAATTCGTCGGCTTGCAAACCCAAAGGCAGGTATTGAATTGTTAAGGGCTCAATTTGTTGAATGTTGATCACAGATATGAACCCGTCAGGATTATGAGCTATAACAGAGATATCCAGGGCTGTCATTGTTTGGACATTATTGGCTATTGGCGCTGTTGGAATTGCATCGATCTTCGAAGTACCCTTCTTTAACGACAAATTGCCTCTTTTCGCCTCGTTTTCATTTGTGCCTTGTACTAACCCTTGATTGGGTACGTTGAGTGTGGTCTCTTGTAAAAATGAATTTTTGACTCGCGAAAGCTCTGTAGATTTACGAGCAGGCTGTGGGTCTACAATTATTTTTTCTCCAGGCTGCAAAGCTACAGGATAATCATTTGGCAAATCGATTACAAGTTCTTGATTATTAGATAATTGTATTTTGTCGTTTTGTGCTTCACTATCTGATTCATGAACTTTTGATACTATATCCTGGGATATTTTTTGCTCAGCGACCATATCAAGGTTTGCCGAAAAAGATGGCCTAAGGATCATGAATAGCCCAACAGAAAATATGACTGCTGCTGCTAAAGATGCACCCCATATCCACCATGCGAGTTTGCGTCTTTTTTCTTTGCGAAGCATGGCAATAGCAGCACGCGCATGATCTTCATCCACATCAAAGCTTCGATTTTTGAGTTTCGACCTTAGAAAATCTTCCATATTCATTTGACTCATAGCCATTTATTCTTTATTGAGACTTGATTTGCCAAAAGGGCTTGTAGTCTTTCTCTTGCTTTTGACACATGCCATTTGGTTGTACCTGTACTCATATTTAATTCTTTAGAAATCTCTTCATGCGAAAAACCATCGATTGCAAATAGATTGAAAACTTGCGCTGTTCGTGGAGGCAATTGATTAATCATATCCAACAACTCCTCTGCCTCGTAGTGCAAATCAGCATAGTTGATTGACGTCTGACCTTTATAGTTCATGCTCAATTCTAAAAAGTCATCCTCATAATTATCTTGACGAAGTCTCTTTTGTTGGCGCAGATAATCCAAGTTTGTGTTAATCGCTATTCTATACGCCCAAGCACCAAAATCTCGTGAAGTGTCAAAGGTCTTAAGGCCATTAATAATCCGTACGAAACTTTGATTAGCTACTAAGGGTTGTTCAGTCTTGTCCAAAACATATCTTGTGGTAACGGACATAATCATGCTGTAACACTTATAGTAGAGCTCATAGCATGCCTTCTCATCTTGACGACGACATTGATCAATCAACTCTTGTGAGACTACCATAAAAGTTTTTACGGCTTGATTATACTTCAAGGTATAACAAAGCGCATGAATATTCATTAATACGAACAATACTCAAAAAACGTTGGGTTATAGTTTTATTTTTCACATTTCCCTTCTAAAGGTGCTCTTATGCCAGTTAGTCAGGGAAACTTGGTATTTAGTACTTACTTTGGCTTAAGATTCTGAACAATGAATGTGCTTATCGCTTGCGACAAATTCAAATATTGTGCTTCTTCTGTTGAAATAAATCAATTTATTGCAGAGTACATCAAGGAATTAATGCCCGATTGGAACATACGGACGCGCACTATTGCAGACGGTGGTGAAGGTTCGTTAGACGTCCTAGCACAGACTAAACGTCTACAAAAAGTGAAGTGCACGGTGGCCGATCCGTTGTTTAGGCCGATTCAAAGCTATTTTTTGCTTAATGAGCAAACAGCTTATCTAGAAATGTCTCTGGCCTCGGGCTTAGCCTTTCTCCATGAGAGTGAAAAAAATCCTATGCGTAGCTCTAGTTATGGTACGGGTCAGTTAATTAGGCTAGCGATGCAACATGGTGCAAGCGAAATTTTACTTTTTGTCGGGGGCAGCGCAACCAATGATATGGGAATGGGTGCATTGGTGGCCATGGGCTGCGATTTTTATGATGCAACAGGTCGTGAAGTGCTGCCGATCGGGGCTAATTTAATTTTAGTGGAACAAATAACGCATCCACACGACTGGAAAACCAATGGCTTAACAATCCGTGTTCTTACTGATGTGCAAAATCATCTATTTGGACCTAACGGAGCCACCCACATATATGCAGCGCAAAAGGGGGCATCATCTCAGCAAATCGAAATTCTCGAAAAAGGTGTTTTACATTTTACAAAAAAAATAGCTGAGCAATGTAAAGTAGATATTTCATCATTGGCAGGGAGCGGGGCGGCAGGGGGAATAGCCGCTGGATTGGCTGGATTCTTCCCTACTCAAATACAGTCTGGTATCGATTGGTTTATTCATCATTTAGGCCTTCAAAAAGAGGTGGATTGGGCTGATTGGGTTATAAGTGGTGAGGGCAAGTTGGATCATCAATCGCTAAAGGGTAAAGTAATTGCTGGCGTTCACAACGCTTGTGCGCGCTCTTCCACGCCTTTAGCCATTTTCTGCGGTCAAGCTGACGTTAGAATAAAAGATCAATTGATGCAAAAGCACGTATATGTTGATGACGTTTTAAGTTATAGGGCAAATATACAAGACTCTATTGATCAATGGCAGGAAGGTTTGTCGGAAGTGATTCAAACCTTCATCAGAAAACAAGGACACACATAATCTAATGCTTCGAATGGTGATCGCTGAAAAACCAAATTCACTGTTAAGTTAAGGCGCGCTTCCATTCTATATTATTAGATATATCTTTATGCCACGTTTCGACTGCACGATCGCTATCTGATATTATGTATGGATAATGTTATTTTGCCACTTCTCGGCTTATTTGTGGTGCTATGCGTCATTATCTTTGCACGCTACTTAGCGTTAACTGGACTATATCATACATTTGTGTACAAGACCATCCAAACGCGACGCCCTAAACGCATCATTTCGGACAGATTTGATAAACAGCAAATATGGCAGGAAGTCTATTGGTCCGGTATAAGTACGTTAATTTTTGCAGCATTTGGAATACTTTTGCTTAAAGGGTTTGAGTCTGGACATACGCAGATATATACAGATGTCGCTGACTTTCCTCTGTGGTATGTACCCATTAGTCTGTTTGTGGCCATGTTTTTACATGAAACATATTACTACTGGCTGCATAGATGGCTGCATAAACCTGGCATATATAGATTTGTGCACAAAGTTCATCACGACAGCATTCACACTTCTGCATGGACATCCTTTTCCTTCCATCCTCTAGAATCATTGCTGCAAGCCGTCATCGTACCCATAATCGTTTGGTTTCTGCCCATGCATTGGATTGTCGTGTTTTTATTTTTATTCCTCATGACTATTTCGGCTATTATCAATCACGCTGGTGTCGAAATTTATCCTGCTAAATGGCTTAAACACCCTATAATGAAATGGCTCATAGGCTCAACGCATCACGATGTTCATCATAGACGATTCAATTTTAATTTTGGACTATACTTTACCTTTTGGGATAAATGGATGAATACGGAAAATACAGATTTCGCTGATCTTTTTGAATCGGTAACTGATCAAAAAAACCAAACAATATGAACACTTCAACCCTTACCTATATTTTGATCGGAATAGCTGTAGGTGGTATATTTATATTCTTTGGTACGCGAAATCAAATAGACGAAACTTGGTTAAAAGCAAAGAACTTATTAACGGAAGACATCCTACTTCTTGAAGATGCCCCTGATAAGGTGCAACAGCTATTTACCAGTATCCACGGCCAATCTTATCCTGCCGAGTTAGGTATGCAGCTTATTTCTGATCCTTTTATACCGACTAAGACTTTTCAAGATTGGGAAAAATTAGTTAACGTAATCTTACAACAAAAGGCTGTTGTATTTAGCAGCGTAAGCGGTATTGGCGCTAGTACTACGATGGATAGAATTACAAAATATATCTGCGCAGACCCAGCTGACATACTAAAAGTAAAATGTGCTCCTAATTTTGAATTGGTTCTTCATAAGGAGTATATAGGAGAGCTAAAAGATGATACATTTGTAAAAGGGAAGCTCCTTCACTTTTTAGATGCATGTCACAAAAAACCTAACCAACGCTTTCTATTATACATTGAGGATTTAGACAAGATTAACCCTGAGAGCTTTTGGGGGCCGTACCTTTGGGATATTTTAGAAAAACGAGGAGAACAAGCCAAACTAGGCACATTGACAGTCACCATTCCTCAAAATTTGCATATTGTATCAGTAATTCATGGCACGGGAAAATCGCTTAACAATGAGCATTTTAGACGCATGGGCGCAGTTTATAAATTGAATCCAGATGGCCAAGAGCTAGCCGCCTTTTTAAAGAAGGAAAAGGAAAAAGTTAGCAAAGAAGATAGCCCAAAATCACTTGAAGCCTTGAGAGTATTGCGAGATGACAAACGCATGCAAAGCTTCATTTATGGTTTTCTGAAGGCCAATGAAATTACAGAACGCTCATTGGGGGATAGTTATATGTTGGGTTCTTGGAGCAGTATACGCTATCTATATGCCGAAGAAGATGAAACAGAGCTTATCAACACCTTTATCAATCATATAAATGGGCTTTCATCTGATAAGAATGTCTCGACTGATTTATTTGAGCCTATTGTTTATACGCTACGTAAAAATGGAAAACTGCAAGGAAGTAGCCCGATTCATCGTTTTTTTAAATGGCTCGAGGATAAGGGTTTTCTAACGGAGTTTTTTGTCGGTTTGAGTTTTATACTAGCCTCGACCCTGACTAGTTTATATGTGCTAAAGAGTCGAGGAAGAATTCTAAAAAATCAGATGAACAGGATGGCGGATATTCTGGACGAGTACGAAACAAATGCTTTAGACTATGATGGCATTCTACTTAAAATGGATAGAGTAAAAAAAGAGGTCGATGCTTTGGCGATGAGAAGGCAGATCAATTTTGAAGAGGCTAATTTCTTTTATCAATTTTACGCTGATAAAAAGCAAGAAATTCATAATGCTAAGATGAGTGTAGATCATTTTAACACCTTGCTCGATACATTTATGGAAGACAATGTATTGACTAGTCAAGAATATAGCAAATTGAATGATTTTCTGCACCGCATAAAGCCTAAGATTGGAGTGAGAGCCTTTGAACTCAACAAGGAGCGGATCGAAAGTTTGTACGGGAGATTCAAGGAGATAGTGTAGTATGGTATCTTTTTGGCAATAGCTTAAATTCGTTTACCCGAAGTTATTTTACGCTATCCTTGCGCTTTATTACAGCCTATCACGGTAAAACTAGAAAGTAATTAAATAAGTAATGACCCACAAGTGAGCCATTACTATTCATTTGTTTTGTGTTGATTTATTTGGCCATTGCTTTTTTGATGAGTCCGACGATTGCCATGAGTACACCCCCACCAACGCCACCGCCAGCAACACTTGATAGAATTGAGGCAATATCCAAACTTCCGCCAGATGCAGCTGCCAATCCAGCCATACCTAATAATTTACCCCCTAAGCCGCCGCCAGCTATACCTGCTACAGAATTAAGTAGAGTACCTAAGTTGAGATTGGGTAAAAGCTTCCCAGCTACATTGCCCCCTAGGGCTCCACTGATTAACTGAATGATAAGAGATTCCATGATTTAAAAAATTTGAAAGTTAGTTAAGTAGTTTTGATCGTAATCAGACTTCGAAACAACATTTTGTATCGACTAAACTCTGATTATCTGATAAACATAATTAAATATTTGAAATAGGTAAAATATAAATACATTTTTTTTAATCAACTTTAATACTCTTAACATTGTGGTTCCCCTTTCGCATCCTGATCCCTTAATCAAAGCAAAAAAATATTGAGGTATTGGGATCATTCCAAGCATACATATGTGTAAACATCATATGATTATTTGCGATATTTGCGCTTTTTAAACAAATAGGCATCGACCTGTATTACTTCTGTTTATTAAATAAGCTACTTTAATGAGTGATATAACCTTTACGATCCCTGCTAGAGAGCAGTCTTTCTCCAGTCGACATATCGGCCCAAATCATATTGAGATTAGCGATATGCTGAGAGTTATAGGAGTAAAAAGCTTAGATGAATTGATAGACAAAACAATTCCTTCGAGCATTCGTCTCAAAAGAGAGCTAAATCTGCCAACTGCATTAGGTGAGCAGGCCTTTTTGCAGCGACTTAAAGAAACCATCTCAAAAAATAAGAAGGCCAAAAACTATATAGGCACGGGCTACTACCCTACTCTGACACCAGGTGTGATTTTGCGTAATATCCTAGAAAATCCTGGTTGGTACACTGCCTACACTCCTTACCAAGCTGAAATTGCGCAAGGCCGTCTTGAGGCCTTGATTAATTTTCAGACCATGGTTATAGAATTGACTGGAATGGATATAGCGAATGCCTCTCTTTTAGACGAAGGAACCGCCGCAGGAGAAGCGCTCTCGATGTTTCTAGACAAACGACCAAAAGAAAAGAAAAACGCTACAAAATTCTTTGTGGATCAAAACTGTTTTCCGCAGACCAAGGATGTAGTAAAAACAAGAGCCAAAGGGTTTGGGATTGAATATGTAGAGGGCTCTCTGTCGACCTTGGATTTGACGGATTCGGGAGTGTACGGGATTTTATTACAGTATCCCAATAACGATGGATCAATCATAAATTATGAAGCACTCATAGCTGGTGCTCACGAAAATGGCGTGCAAGTGGTTGTAGCCGCAGATATTTTAGCTTTAACATTGCTAAAACCACCGGGAGAAATGGGCGCGGATGCTGTTGTTGGCACTACACAAAGATTAGGTGTACCGATGGGCTTTGGTGGGCCACATGCGGCCTATTTCGCAACGCGATCAGACTATAAGAGGTCTATTCCTGGGCGTATCATAGGCGTTAGTAAAGATGTCGATGGTAAGGATGCTTATCGAATGGCACTTCAAACGCGTGAACAACATATTCGCCGAGAAAAGGCGACCTCAAATATTTGCACTGCACAAGTATTGTTAGCCGTAATAGCAGGATCATATGCCGTATATCACGGCCCTAAGGGCTTAAAGAGAATAGCCAATAGAGTACATGGCATGGCCACTATTCTCAATACACAGCTTCAACGCTTAGGTTATCACCAAGTGAATGAGTTCTTCTTCGATACATTGAAAGTTGAATTAAGCGAAATGGCTAAATTCAGATTGATGGCCGAAAGTAAGGCGTTAAACTTTAGATATTTTGACCATCAACATGTTGGAATTTCGCTTGATGAAACGACAACTGACGATGATCTAGAAGATATACTTCGAATATTTGCCCTGCATAAAGGAAAAGGAGTTGTAGATTTTAGCTGGCGTCATGAACCCATAACCACCGAATATCAAATACCTGAATCATTATTGAGAACATCTAGCTACTTAGAGCATCCAGTATTCAACACTTATCATTCAGAACATGAGATGTTGCGCTATTTAAAAAGGCTTGAGAATAAAGATTTATCATTGGCACATTCTATGATTTCGCTGGGTTCGTGTACTATGAAATTAAACGCTACCACCGAAATGATTCCAGTAACATGGGAAGAAATGGGCAATATGCACCCTTTTGCTCCGGCGAACCAAACACAAGGGTACATAGAAATGATTCAAGAGCTCTCCAGATGGCTATGCGAAATCACAGGATTTCATTCTGTTTCACTTCAACCAAACAGTGGTGCACAGGGCGAGTATGCAGGCTTGATGGTCATTAGGGCGTTTCTTGAAAATATAGGCCAAGGGCATCGACATATTGCCCTGATACCCGCGAGTGCTCACGGCACAAATCCAGCCAGCGCAGTAATGGCAGGCATGCAAGTCGTGATTGTCGCTTGTGATGAAAATGGAAATATTGATGTATCTGATTTAAAGGCCAAAGCTTTACAACACAAAGATGATTTGGCGGTCCTAATGGTGACATATCCATCGACGCACGGAGTATTTGAAGAAGAAATTATAGAAATATGCTCAGTGATCCATAATTACGGCGGACAAGTATACATGGATGGGGCTAATATGAACGCGCAAGTAGGCTTAACCAGCCCTGCAAATATCGGTGCAGACGTTTGTCATCTCAATTTGCACAAGACATTTTGTATCCCACATGGAGGTGGCGGCCCAGGAGTTGGCCCTATAGGTGTAGCGGAGCATCTAAGTCCGTTTTTACCAGGCCATCCTATCATAAAAACAGGTGGAGCATTAAGCACTACCGCTATGTCTTCTGCCCCATTTGGCAGTGCTGGTATATTGGTAATCTCCTACGCATATATCGCCATGATGGGCAGCGGTGGGTTAGCAACTGCGACGAAAGTGGCCATCTTGAATGCTAACTATATCAAAGCGCGTCTTGCGCCTTATTATAATGTCCTTTATCTTGGTAAGAATGGCCATTGCGCGCACGAGATGATTATCGATTGTCGAGAATATAAAAAAGCAGGCATTGAAGTTACGGATATAGCAAAGCGCTTGATGGACTATGGATTTCATGCACCAACAGTAAGTTTCCCTGTGGCAGGAACCATGATGATTGAGCCAACAGAGAGTGAAACACAATCAGAAATGGATCGCTTTTGTGATGCCCTTATATCCATTCGTCAAGAAATCGCTGAAATCGAAGCGGGCAAAGCTGACCCAGCTAATAATGTACTGACCAATGCCCCGCATACTCTAGCTTTAGTTTCTAGTGATACTTGGGAAATGCCCTATTCCAGAGAAAAGGCCGCGTTCCCCATTTCGGTTTTGCACGAAAATAAATTTTGGCCGTCAGTAAGGCGAATCGATAATGCGTATGGAGATAGAAATTTAATCTGTTCTTGTCTTCCGATTGAAGCTTATGCAGAAGGAGTAGAATCGTCAAATAACTAAGTACATGAGTACCAAAAGAACCAGTTTATTCGAAAATCATCTGGCATTAGGGGCCAAAATGGTAGAATTCGCAGGATATGATATGCCCGTAAGATATACTTCCTTGACGGAAGAACACATGGCCGTGCGCACAAGTGTAGGAGTTTTTGACGTCAGCCATATGGGAGAGTTTTTGATTGAAGGCGTTGGAGCATTGAATCTTTTGCAGAGTATTAGTAGTAATGATGTATCTAAATTAGTAGACGGACAAGCACAATATTCATGTATGCCTAATGCCGAAGGAGGCATTATCGATGACTTGATCATCTACCGAATGAACGCTCTTACGTACTTAGTAGTCGTCAATGCGAGCAATATTCAAAAGGATTGGGACTGGTTAAAAAAACACAACACATTTGATGCTCAAATGACCGATCTCTCTAATCAAATGTCATTAATCGCAGTGCAAGGCCCAAAAGCTGGACAACTTTTGCAGTCGCTAACAGATATTCCATTATCGGATATAAAATACTATCATTTCGTCAAAGGAACAATAGCGAATATCCCTAATACCATAATCTCCGCCACAGGCTATACAGGCTCTGGAGGCTTCGAATTATATGTGGATAATAATCGTGCGCCGGAACTTTGGGAAAGTATATTTAGTCAAACCTCCGACATTCAAGTGCTACCAGCAGGCTTGGGCGCTAGAGATACCCTCCGTTTAGAAAAAGGTTTTTGTCTATACGGTAATGATATCGATGACACTACCTCGCCTATCGAAGCTGGTCTATCTTGGATTACCAAATTCAATCATGATTTTGTCAATCACGAGGCTTTGCGATTACAAAAAGAGCAAGGGGTAAACAGAAAATTAGTAGGATTCAAAATGTTAGAAAAGGGCATCCCGCGTCATGGTTATGATATAACAAATGAAAAAGGTGAAATCATTGGTCATGTGACTTCGGGGACTATCTCACCTTTGTTAGACGTAGGTATAGGCCTTGGGTATGTACAAACTGCCCATGCTAAAATAAACGATGCTATATTTATTCAAATCAGAAAAAACTCACTTCCTGCTGTGGTTACTAAGTTGCCTTTTGTATAATCATGAAAAATGCTCTTCATATAAACTGCGATATGGGCGAAGGTTTTGGGCCTTATACCATCGCAGATGATAGAGCCATAATGCCCTATGTAGACGCTTGTAATATTGCTTGTGGCTTTCATGCGGGAGATCCTTTGGTCATAGAACAGACCATCACCTTGGCGCTAGCATATGATAAAGAGATAGGTGCGCATCCTTCATATCCAGATAGACAAGGATTTGGACGTCGATCAATGCAGATCCAACCCGACGAACTTGTAAGTATTCTATGTTATCAAATAGGGGCGGTAAAAGCGCTATCCGAATCATTAGGGGGAGTCTTAAACCATGTTAAAGTTCATGGAGCCTTATACAATGATGCTTCCATAAATCCACATTTGGCCGAGGCAGTTGTCAAAGCTGTCCTTCGTATCAACCCAGCGCTGATTATTTATGCTCCCTTTCATTCCGTCTTACAGCAGAAAGCCAACGAAGCTGGATTATCTGTTTCCTTTGAGGCATTTGCAGATAGAGTCTATACGTCAACAGGTGCCTTAAAAAGTCGTTTGTTAGAAGGTTCCTGTATTACTGACCCAGAAAAAGCCTTGGCACAAGTCAAACAGATTAAGACTGGCACTCTTGATCTAATGAATGGACATTCCTTGAATATACGAGCCTCTACTTTTTGTGTGCATAGTGACACCCCTGGGGCATTGGCAATATTGCAAAAGCTAAGGGAGTATGACATATGATTTCGACAGACTACTTCGATCAGGGCGTAAAGTCGTCATGGGTCATAATGCCCTTTTGATCGAATGGCCTGATCAAGCCATTCAAGAGTTACATCCTGATATTCATGCCTTAGCTTTCCAGTTAAAACAGGTATACGGGCAACATCTTATTGATATTATCCCTTCTCTCAATAGCCTTTGTCTTTTATGTCGATATCGACATGACGTAAACTATATCGTTGACAGTCTTCCACAATTACAATGTCATGAAATTAATCCACTTCCCCCCTCGTGTCAGTATCACATAAGTGTAAAGTATTATCCTGAATCGCATGAAGATATTAAAGCAATCATGCTATACACTGGCCTGAGCTATGAGGAGGTATTACTGGCGCATCAATCAACGAATTATCAAGTTATAGCTTTAGGATTTCTTCCTGGTTTTGCGTATATGGGTTATACAGTTGAGCGTTTTCGTGTCCCCCGTAAATCAAATCCCAATCTACGCGTACCCGCTGGGGCTGTTGCGATTGCCGAAGACTTTACCGCCATCTATCCATGCTCATCTCCAGGCGGTTGGTATCTTATTGGTGAGACCAACTTTATACCTTTTGATAAGCAGTCTGGGGCGGTACTAAAGGCAGGTGACCAGATCAAATTTTTGTCCAATGAAGCGCAATGATTAAAATTATTCGAACAGGAACGGATATGCGGCTCGTAGATATGGGCCGTCCTGGATATGCAAGTCAGGCGATCCCAATTGGCGGCGCAATGGATATGAGAAGTGCGTTGCAAGTGCATTCATTGATGAATCAGGATTATCACGCTCCTCTTATTGAGATCTCTGGGGTAGGCGCGGCATTCTATTTTAGTCAAAAAATAACCCTAGCCATCGGCGGGGCGCATGGCGTTGTCATGCTTTCAAACCAAGAATATATCTTTCCTTGCGTATTGTCCATCAACGCGGGTGAAAGGTTAGAAATAACTACCTTGGTTCGGGGGTATAGGAGCTATATGTCTGTCCCTGGATTAATTGTCGAAACATGGTTGGGAAGTGTGTGTCATCTCTGGCCCTACTTAAATGGCCTCTTGCGTCGTGGAGAAGTATTACTACATCGGCCAATAGATATGAAAACTCTGTATTGCGTTGTGAGGCCGATAAGATTTGATGTCGAGCACAAAATTGTTTGTAGTCCAGGGCCTGAATATCATTTATTGACTACTGCGCAGAAAAAATTGCTTGACCAGACTTTTAACATCAGTAAAGATGCCAATACGATGGGATATCGCTTACAAGGAAGGCCAATTAAGCCGAGCTATACGACGTCGATTATCTCCTCTGCAGTTCTTCCCGGGACGGTTCAGCTATTGCCAAATGGTCAGTTAGTGATTTTGATGCGAGATTGTCAAACCACAGGAGGATATCCTCGTATATTGCAGATAGAAGAAGAAGGCATTTGCGAACTTGCGCAACGTCGACCAGGAAATAGTGTCCAATTTAGTCTGGCAAAAACTGACAGCATTACGATTAACCGCCTAAATACTTAGATGTATGACGAATAATGATATTCATGTGAATTGTCCAAATTGTGGCCACACTATTGATGTCGATGATATACTATATCAACAGATAGAAAATTCAATTAAGATAGATTATCAGAAAAAATTACAATCCGAAAGGGATTCATTAAAAGAAAAAGAGAACAAACTCCGCAGCTTGCAAGAAGTGATCGTAAAAGAGAGAGACGAGCTTCAAAAACGAGTGAAAGACGAAGTCGAAAACGAGTTGTCCCGCCTCATGATCCTAGAGCGGCAAAAATTAAAAGACAAGCTCGAAAAAGAACATCAAGATCAGTTTGCCTTACTCAATGATGAACTAAAAAACCAAAATGAAAAACTAAAAGAGCTCAATCTCAAAAAGGCAGAAGTCGAAAGACTTATTCGAGAAAAAGCGCAAATGAAAGAGGAAATCGAACTGGCCAGCGAAATAGCTTATAACAAAAAACTTGCACAAGAAAGCGAAATTATCTCTAAACGCGAAAGAGAGCGGATAGAGCTGCAGGTTAAGGATAGAGATATGTTGATCGACCAGCTTAAGACACAGTTGTCAGAAGCGCAGCGAAAAGCAGAACAAGGCAGTAATCAACTTCTGGGAGAGTCACAAGAATTAGCCATCGAAGACTGGTTGCAGACTAATTTCCCATTAGATACGATCACAGAGATTAAAAAGGGTGCGAGAGGTGGCGATTGTACACAGATTGTCAACACACGCGCCACGCCCAACTGCGGTATGATCTATTACGAAAGTAAGCGAACAAAGGAGTTTCAACCGGCTTGGATAGAAAAATTCAAGATGGATATGCAACAGCTCGGTGCCAATATCGGTGTTATTGTTACCGAAGCACTGCCAAAGGATATGGAGCGCATGGGCCTCAAAGATGGCGTATGGATCTGCAGCTTTCAAGAGTTTAAGGGACTTTGTCAGGTGTTGCGAGAAACCATCATTCGACTCAGCCAAGCAGTAGCCACTCAAGAGAATAAAGGAGATAAAATGGTCATGCTTTATGATTATCTAACAAGCAATGAATTCAAGCTCCAAATCGAAGGTATCGTAGACGCCTTCACCAAAATGCGCAGCGATCTTGAATCCGAGAAGCGATCTATGAATAATATGTGGAACAAACGTCAAAAGCAACTCGATAAGGTGATGATGAACACCATAGCTATGCATGGCAGCATAAGAGGCATTGCAGGTAACTCTATACAAGCGATTCGGGCTCTTGAATTTTCTGAGGATGATGAGCTAAACGAGGACTTTTGATCGCTTATTCGTTCTTAAAATGAAGACATTTATAACATTCTCACTTCATAAAATTGTGTATTTTGATGGTAAATGTTGACTGGGCTATTCAAAATTATTCAACTAAAAAGGGGCCTAATTTTACGGTGATGACCCCATTTTCACTCCATTCGCTAGTAACTTTAGCCTGTAAAGGTGTCTTTGTCAACTTTTATGACGATTGCCGCAAATACATCACCTAGCTATTCATTAACTTACCCACTTATTGAATTTATTGATGAAGAAGCGAAAAATAGATAGATGAATAATAGCATCCTAGTTATTGTTGTCGGCCTGATGATCGGATCTTGTCAATTCTCCAGAATAGATCAACCCCCAACGCCTGACTTATCGAGTTATAGCTTTGCCGAAGAAGGTTTTAGGGTGGACGTATTGGCCTCTGAGCCACTTCTTGATGCGCCAGTAGCAATAGATTTTGATTGGAAGGGTCGCATATGGGTGCTAGAAATGCGCGACTATATGCCCAATATTCAGGGGGATGAGTCGATCCCTGCGTCACGTATCTCCATACTCGAAGACAAAAATAAGGATGGAGTCATGGACACACGCAAAGTAATCATTGATAGTTTGCCTCAAGCACGTGCAATGGCTCACGTCTACGGTGGATTATTGTATGCTGTCCCGCCTAATTTATACTTCGCCACCTTCGACAAAAAAGACCGAATCATCAACCAAATCGTAGTAGATAGTCAGTACGTGATCGCTGGAAATGTAGAACACCAATCGAACAGCCTGACCTTGAACCTTGATAATTGGATCTACAGCGCTAAGTGCCACAGACGCTATAAACGAACAAAAACAGGTGAATGGCTGATCGAACCCAGTATCAGGCGAGGACAATGGGGACTTACACATGATGCGTACGGTAGGCTTTACTACAATGACAATTCGAATGCCTTGTATAGTGACAAGGTGCTGCCTGATAAAGCTAGTAAAAACCCATTTTACCTTCCAAATGGACTTGTGACGCAAGATATAGTAAAAGATCGCTCTGTGCATCCAGCCCACTCCACCCTTATTAATCGCGGATATACCGAAGGTGCGTTAGATACTCAAGGTTTTGTGCGAGAGCTCACAGCCGTTGCGGGTGCCGTTATCTATCAAGGTGGGCGGTGGGGCAATGACTGGCAACAAGTAGCATTTGTCTCAGTGCCAGAAGCGAATGCGCTTAAAAGGTTAGATATAGAGGTCAACGCTTTGGCACAATCGGCTAAGAACACCTATGCCGCCACGGAGTTTCTTCGCAGCACCGATGAAGGATTTCGACCGGTGACATTGGTCAATGGTCCTGATGGCAATCTATACATAGTTGATATGCATAGAGGTATTATCCAACACAAAACCTATATGACCAGTTATTTAAAAAATTTGTTGCAAGAAAGAGGTCTAGATAAAGTAATCGGCATGGGGCGAATTATTCGACTCAGTCAAAAGGATGAAAAACCCTTTACAGAAACCAATATGTCTGATTGGTCAGTGGATCAGTTATTAGATGTACTAGGCAGCAAGAATGCGTGGTTGCGTAATCGTGCACAACAAATGCTCATAATGGCCGACAGTCCTTTGGTGGATAAAAAACTGAAAGAACAATTGTCTGGCATTATAGACCCTATTGGCGCATTGCACCTTTTGCGTACACTAGAAGGCAGAGGAACATTATCGTTAGATATACTCAGTGCTGCCCATAAAAAATCGAATGACAAATGGCTAGCGGCTCACGTTGTACTGATGGCCAATCCACTTGCACCTACCTCTCCAAGTACGTACCAAGAATTAATAAACGCCCTGATATCTCAAAATGAGCCCATTGTTGACATTCATTTATTGCTGAGTTTTCAGGAAATGCGCCAGATAGATAAAAACTGGGCTCTTCAAATCATTAAGGATCTCTTTGTCCGATACCCATTTAATGGCGACATGGCTCAGGCTCTGCTGACCGTCACCTCTGAAAAAGAACTAGCAGAAATACAAGAGATCGTGGCACACGATAGCATTTATCTACAAGAATGGCAGCTATTATCTGACCATATCTCTACGAATAAAATGCACTCTATTTATCGACAAACAACTGGCCCCGAAGATAATAGAGGATTAACCGAAGGTCGAGTATTATTTAACACCCATTGCGCTAGTTGTCACGATATTGGTGGCGAAGGAATCGCCAATCTTGCCCCAAGCTTGATGAATGCCCATATCGTAGATAGTGGAGTAAACAATGTAGTCAAAACTATATTGAGAGGTTTGAAAGGCCCTATCACCCTTGAAGGTAAAATCGTGAGTTTCAATACGGTGATGCCTGGTCTAATCCTCAATCCTGATATCAGCGATACCGACATTGCTTTTATTGCTAATTATGTTATGAATGCCTTTAGCGCAAAACCACAATTGATCAAAGCGGATGAAGTAACTACAATCAGATTAGGATTATCGGACAGTCAAGAGCTTTTGACTGAACAGGAATTGTTGGGGAAGTAGTACTCAGAAACTTAGTCTCGTGACTTCTAAGTAATCATATCGCATCAAATGGTATTCAAACTAACGAGATGCAATTTGGTGAAGTATCTTGATATTCACTTCACGCGTCCACTATCCCAAGGTGCAAGATTCTACCGCCAGTCTGATTGACAGGGCTGATGCTCTTGCCGATCACGATACCGTCTTCGGGAGCTGTATACGTAGAGACTATTTTGCCAAACATATTGGACTGAGTGGCGATAACATCCCCTTTCTTTACAAAGTCCGTTAAATTAGGTAGTACACGTAGTATACCCCCTTTGCGCGTATATATCCAATAAGATCTTGAACAATATACGGTAAGGTCATCTGACTCTTCTATCGGCGCCTTCAGCATATTCAAATGCACCATCGCATTATGTATACCTGTGCCTCCATTTCGAATCATTCCCTTTTGAAATGTACTCGGGTTGCCTACTTCAAGCGTAATCGAAGGTATGCCAATAGCTTCTGCCGCGCCGCGCAGGGTACCATCTGATGGGGTATTGTGTACAACGATTTGAGCGTTTTGCAATCTCGCCAAAGCAGACGTTCTGGGTTCGCTCATATTAGCTCTGATATAATACGAATTGATTCTGCCAGTGCTAGCCGTATGAAGATCCATGAGATAATCGAACTTAGTGACGATGTGATTAAAAAAACGAAACGCGTAGACGTCGCTGATATTACCACTATCCGTTCCTGGAAAGATTTTATTCAAATCGACACCATCTGTGAACCTTCGTTCCATATTCATATATGCAGGCGTATTTACGACTGGCACCCCTATGACTGTCCCCGAAACATTTTCTCCTTCCAGTTCCTTAAAAAGTCGCTGAATGACTGGGATACCATTGAGCTCATTGCCGTGTACAGCCGCAGTAATACCTAAAACTGGGCCATCCTCACTACCACGCCCAACCATCAAGGGTATAGAAATAGGCAATCCAAAGGCGTCAGACACCAAATCAAACCAAAACGTATGCAAGCGTCCGCGTTCTAGCTCATCAATATTGAGATGCTGAATATGTGCTATATGCTCAGACATTTATGACTTAATTTTGATTACTTAAACTTGACTACACTAGTCTTGATATCTATATCCATGCTATCATGTTGGATTATGAATATCTTATTTCATCCAATAATTGTTGATCATTGTTGTACGATTGAAAAAATGACTTGCGCAAGCGGCCTCTAGCATTGAGGAGTGACTGCGCCATTTTTTCGATGGCGATAGTCGACAAGACGGTCTGAACATACCCATCAATCAGATCATCCATACCCAGACCCAATCGATTGAAATCGCGCCTATCCATTAATACTAGCCGACTAGTATCACTAGACCAGTCATTTTGTCCATGTTTGATAGATAGGTTAGTACCTAACATAGACCAACTGTCTTCACCATCGCTAAGTTCATTGAGCAGCGGCGATTGGGCGCGGCGCGCATACACGCAAATAGGTTTGAGTCCCTCATTGGTCGAGCTGAGCATCAGACGGACATCTGTAACAAAAGTATACCCCTTTTTTGAGGGAATTGATCCGACATGATACAGTTTGCCCATTTCACTATTCGAACTCCAGAGATAGTTACCAATGAGACTTTGAACTATAAATTTGTTGTATTCAAAATCACGTGCCATAAAATTATCTAATTCGCGCTGCGATACAATCGTATAGACACCTTGACCTGCATTGCTATAAGGCACCTTTATGACTGCGTGACCGCCCATTTGTGCTACCCAAGCAGGAATATCCGACTTCTCTACATCCCAAATGGTGATAGGCACATTGATGGAGAGCCCCGTGTCTTCTAAAGACTTATTAAAACTCTCGTAGGCTTTAGAGGCGACCAATTTATTTCGCCCCCCAGCAAGGCATGCAATAATCGGGTTGAGGATGCGCGTTTTTGAATAAATAGGCAAGCGATTCCAAGGCTTATTAGTAAGATATCTAAATATGGCTTTGATCGCCAGCCATTGACCTTGCTCATTCTTGAGGTATAGTATATCGTCCTCAAGTTTTATTAATTCACTATCTTGATCATCTGGAAAGTAAACGAGATAAACCTCACTTCCAATGATATCGGCCATAGCAGAAGCATATCCAGATGCTTCCATATAATTTTTATCATAGAGAACGGCCAATACTCCTTGGACAGGAGCACCTTTGATCATAGGCACTAAAGTTTTTTCGATCAGCGTACGATATCCGCCCAAATCATCATGTTCATCTAGTAAGGGCATAGACTTCTGCCCAGACGGGCATGAGTTGTTTTCAATAACTACCATTTGGCGCTTGCCTGCTTGATCAGTGACATTAATTAGATCTGCCCCCGACCAGCGGAAATACTTTGGTTGGAACGATAGCAGTTCTGTCAACGCTGCACGATCAGCTTTAGGCCTAAGATGGCAATAACGTTCGACAATACGCTGTGTACTCAAATTTAAAAAAAACGCTACCATCGGATGAATGGTAGCGTTAAGCGCTTTGGGATACCAATGTTGATCTATATCAAATTGACCCGCTTTGAATATTTTAATCTTCGTCGTCATCCCCTTCTTCACCGAGATCATCGTCTAAATCATCATCGGCAAGATCATCCATATCGTCGAGTTCGTCATCTAATTGTAGATCATCGTCAACGTACTTGTCAGAATATTCTTCTCGGATCTCGTCTTTCAAGACACCGTCGTCACCGTAGTCTTCATCTTGTTCAATGATCTCGCGTGCTTCGGCTTTGGTCATGCGCACCAAATAATACTTGTCTTCGGTTTCAAATGGTAAGGCGCTGACAAATTTGCCTTCCATGTTTTTGAATGAAATCAAGTGTTTATCAAAACCATAGGGGTATTGAAGCTTGATCTGTTCTTGAATATCAACATCGAGTTTTTCAAAGTCCTTAATGACTCGTGGTTTGTTCATAGATAATCTTTTGCTTTAGCTATTCTTCTTCATAAATATCTTCGATTAATCGCTTTATACTCCATTTCTGAATGTCGTCATCGGCAATAAATCGATTATCAATTTTTTTCATTTTTTTCTTGACACGCGGCACCGGTTTAGGTAATTCCCGATCTTCCATGTCCTTTTTGAGTTTTTTAATCTTTTTCATTATAAAAAATAAACACAGGCTACACTCTAACGCGCCGTTTAAATTTTAAGGTGAAACAATCGTTTTTTTATTTGCTGTAATAATTACCATCCCAATATATATGCAAAAATCAAAGGTGCTACAATTGTAGCATCTGATTCTATTATAAACTTAGGGGAATCTACTGATAGTTTACCCCAAGTGATTTTTTCGTTCGGTACGGCTCCCGAATAAGAACCGTAACTTGTCGTGCTGTCACTTATTTGACAAAAGTAACTCCAAACAGGAATATTGTCTTTCTCTAGGTCTTGGTGCAACATCGGTACAACGCATATTGGGAAATCCCCCGCAATGCCCCCACCAATTTGGAAAAAACCTACCCCCTTATCTCCTGCATTCCGCTCATACCATCCGGCTAAGAAAATCATATACTCTATTCCCGAGCGAACGGTTCTAGGATCCCAGCCATCGGCAATACAATGTGAAGCGAAAAAATTGCCGCAAGTTGAATCTTCCCAGCCCGGCACTATAATCGGAAGATTTTTTTCTGCCGCCGCCAATAACCATGAATCCTTTGGATCTATCTGATAGCTGCCTTTGAGGCTATCATCAAGCAATATCTTGTAAAAAAACTCATGAGGCAAGTATCGCTCACCTTTATCATTTGCCCCGCTCCATTCTCTAATTAAATGATCCTCAATACGACGCATCGCCTCCATCTCAGGTATACATGTATCTGTAACTCTATTAAAATGATGATCCAACAAATCTTGTTCATCATTTGGCGACAAATCTCGATAATTCGGTATTCTCTTATAATGATTATGTGCCACTAGGTTAAATACATCCTCTTCTAAGTTAGCACCAGTGCACGATATAATATGAACTTTATCTTGCCGTATCATTTCGGCCAAGGATTTACCCAATTCGGCAGTACTCATAGCCCCTGCCAAGGTGATCATCATTTTATGCCCTTGTGCCAAATGCTCTTCATATCCGCGTGCGGAATCTACCAAAGCAGCAGCATTGAAATGCTTGTAATGCTTCGTTATAAATTCGCCGACTGGGCCTCTCACAGTGCTCATTGTACAAATATTATTAAAATATATATATGTGACGCTTAAAATCTCACTTTTTTGTTACTTTTCTTAAGGGCACCTTAAATCTCGAGCTTATTTATAGCCTAAGATGTTCAACATATCTTCGACGCTTTGTTCTTGTCGATAGACATAATCGATATAATTACCTTTTTCATCGCGATCGACTATGATATGTTTGGGCGCTGGTATTAGACAATGTTTAATACCACCGTACCCACTGATGCTATCTTGGTACGCCCCCGTATGAAAAAAGCCTATATACAAAGGTTCTTTATCTCCATTTTTAAATTTTGGAAGGTGCACTTGCTGATTGAGATCCTCCGAATTGTAGTAGTCGCTATGATCACACGAAATTCCCCCAATACTCACACGACTATACTCTTGGCCCCACTTATTAACAGGTAAAAGAATGAATTTTTCGAAAATAGACCAAGCATCTGGGATCGTATTCATCAAACTATTATCGACGATGTACCATAACTCAGCGTCATTCTGTTGTTTTTGTTCGAGAACCGAAAATATGATGGCGCCAGCTTCTCCAACAGTGTACTTGCCAAACTCTGTAAAAATATCTGGCTCATCAATTCCTTCATCTTGACAAGCCTCTTTAATATTGCCAACGATCTCATTGATCATGTACTCATAATCATATTCAAACCCCAAATTATTCCGAATGGGAAACCCACCACCGAGATTTATAGAGTCAAGTGTGGGACAAATCGACTTAAGCGCAGCAAATATTTTTAGTGCTTTCTGAAATTCACCCCAATAGTATAAGCTATCCTTAATGCCCGAATCCACGAAAAAATGTAGCATCTTGAAATCAATCTTGTCATTATCCTTCAGGTTCTTGTTGTAGAAATCGAGGATTTCAGAACTTCGGATGCCCAAGCGAGAGGTGTAATATGCTGATTGGGGTTCTTCGTCAATGGCCATGCGCATTCCGACTTTAACCTTGTGCTTCAGCCCTTTAGTTAGTCGCATCATGCGATCAAGTTCAGTTTTGGAGTCCAACACAATGATCGAATTCGTAAATCCATCGCGCTGAAGGCCTATGATTTTCTCTAGATATTGTACTGTTTTGTACCCATTATGCACAATGATAGTCGATGTATCGAGGTCGCCATCATTATAAAGGTTGCGAATCAGGTCAATATCAAAGGCAGAGGAGGTCTCCATGTGAACACCTTCGCGCAAAGCTGTTTTGACTACATGGGCGAAATGGCAGCATTTAGTACAATAACAATAATAATACTTGCCATTATACTTGTGCTTCTTTATACTTCTGTTAAAAAGATTTTTGGCCTTCTTTATCTGATCTTGGATTCGAGGAAGATAAATCAACTTAAAAGGAGTGCCATATTTCTCTATCAGATATTTGAGAGAAATACCGTGAAACGTGAGATAATCATTCCTTAAATCAAATCCTTCTTGAGGGAAATAATACGTCTGATCAATAAGATCAAAATAGGTATTTTTTATTGCCATCTATGTTTATATAGGATACTAACAATGAAGTGTTAAAACGAGGTCAAAACAACATTATTTTTCTAAGTAATAGGGCGAATTGAGAAAAATATTTTGGCACTATTTGCCTAGCATGGCTCCTCGAACGGATTCTGCCCATATCCTATACCCTTTTTTATTAAGATGAAGCCCATCAAAGATAAAAACATCCTCCATTACTTCCCCCGCTGGCGTGCACAATGGTGTCCACACATCGATATAGTGGGTATCTTCATATTTCATACACATCACCTCAAGTAGCTCATTAAATTTTTTGTATTGATCGGCCAAAGTCCAACGAGCTATACTAGGTTTGGCAGAGATAAAGTAGATTTTCTTGATATTCGATACTGATTTTATGCGGCTTAGCAATTCTGAAGCCTCTTTTATGATGTCTTCCGGAGCTTCACCAGCAGCGAGATCATTGTCACCTTCATAAATCACCACAGCGGATGACTCAAGCGTAAAGATGAGTTCATCAGCATGATACAGCAAATCACTCATTTGCGACCCCCCAAATCCCCTATTCACGGCTTGTAGCTCCGGTAAATCCTCTTGAAGACTCTCCCAAAAGCGAATGCTCGAACTCCCGACGAATAGAACTAATTCTTTTTGCCCATCAATTACTATCGTTTTTTCTACCAATTGATCTACCTCTGATTGAAAGGTCGATTGAGCCATGATTTGTGCACTCCCAATCAACCAACAAAAAGAATATAACCAATTTCTAGTCATGCTTGTACATATTATAAATACCCAAAAGTCCCAAAATTATCTCACAATGTTAAAAAAAGGCTCTGACTCTTAACTCTTTTCACCCGTGAGCTGTCCTTGAATCAAGCATTAATAGTAATTTGACCCGCTTATAATGATCCGCATATGAAACGCAACATCACAAGATTCTTAGCCTTAATAATTCTACTTCCTTTATGGGTAAAGGCACAACCCAATCTCTCGGAGGCCGTAAAAGAATTAGATGCCTATATAGCCGCTGCGCGTGTGCAATGGGAGGTGCCAGGCATGTCCGTTACGATTGTAAAAGATGGCGAAGTGCTCTTAAGCAAAGGTTATGGCACACTTGGGATTCATAACACCACACCCATTGATGGGCAAAGTCTATTTATGATAGGCTCCACCACAAAAGCTATGACGGCACATGCTCTCGCCCACCTGATCGATCAGGGGAAAGCTAAATGGGATGATCTAGTAATCCAGCATTTGCCTTGGTTTGCTCTAAAAGATCCCTGCGCCACCGAAAAACTTCGACTCATCGACTTGTTTACGCACAACTCAGGTCTGGGCAATACGGATTTGCTCTGGGTACTGTGGGATTATCCTACCGAAGAAATCGTACGAAGGGTTCGCTATAAAGATCCTGCCTACGACTTCCGATCAGGATACACCTATCAAAATGTCATGTATGCTACAGCAGGACTTGTCATCGAGGCGTTAAGTGGGCAGTCTTGGGGCGATTACATTCATTCAGCCATCTGGCAACCTTTAGGGATGAATCGAACTTTTGCCCATAGAAGCGATGTAACCGACCAAACCAATCGAGCACGGCCTCACTACCCCACAGACAAGGGCATTATAGAAATCATCGATTCTAATGCCGACAGTATCGATGCTGCTGGTAGTGTATGGTCTTGTAGTGATGATATGGCCAAATGGCTGATCTACCTCCTCAACAAAAACCAATTCCTCCAGCCGACTACTTTTGAGCTGCTCAACAGCCCGCAGATACTCCTCTCTCGTCGTCAGTTTTATCCGAGTGCCGCTCTGACTGAAGCAAACTTAATGGCTTATGGGTTAGGATGGTTTTTTCATGATTATCGTGGTGACTTGGTACAATTTCATACAGGAAGCCTTAATGGCGCTACTGCCATTATCGGTCTATTGCCGAAGCACCAGATAGGTATATATGTTTCTGGCAACCTCGATCACGCAGAATTACGCCACGCTCTGATCTACAAAACCTTTGATCTATTAAGAGATAATGACCAAAAGGACTGGAGCACTCTGATAAAGAACCTTTATGACAATATCGCTGCCGAAAGAATAGCACGTGCAAAGCCTGATACGCCCGAAAAAAATGAAACCAATCCAAGCAGTTTGGTATTGGCAGAGTACAAGGGCGTTTATACCAACGAGTTTTTGGGCAATATCTACATTGGGCTGGTTGAAGGGCAGTTGCAAGTTCAGTTTCGGCCTGACCGAACAATGACATTAACCCATTGGAACGGAGATTATTATAAAGGAGGCATAGATCAATATGCTTTATTTGAATCACCTGAAATGGTAGAGTTTATCATCAAAGGTCAAAAGGTGGAAGAGTTCAAATTGTACGGATACACGTTTAAAAAACGTGCCGCAACTAAGTAATCAACCCGTCTTTCTTTCAATACGTACATAAGGTATACTAATTTATAGCTGAAGGACATACCAAGATAAAATCCAAGTGCTAGCCAACATATTCATCGCCGGATAAAGAGATTATACACGCAACAATTGTGCTTGTTACTAGTCCCCTTAAAAAACAAAGTAACACTGAAACTCAAACTTCATAAAACTTCACATACCCTTTGCGGCAAAAGAGTAATTATTCGAATAATAATTTAGGTAATTTTCATGTCTTTGATAAACGATGATCTGCCAGTCTTTACTAAATGTAAGCGTTGTCTTGGCGAAATCACAAGGCCGGGACGGAAGGAAATATACATAATGATTAACTGATAAAAAAGAATACCATAATTGGACTCACCAAATATTCCAAATTCAGTAAATGAATTAATAATTAGTGGAATCAGTAAACAAAAAAGCATCAATTTTTTTTCAGAATCTTCGCAAAGGATACCCCTAGTTGTAAATATCATTTGAAAAATAACTATCGCCATCCCAACAAAACCAAGGTTCATTAATACCTGCATGAAGGTGTTATGAGTCATTTTACCCGGATACGTATGCGCGCTTTGAAAATACTCCTTGTAGTCAATACGCATAAATCCGAAACCTAAAAAAGCTTCTCTTGGCAAGCCTTCATTGATAAGCGCTTGCCAAAATGGCAAGCGCCCAGTCAGTGTTAAAACTTCCTCCATACGTTCAGGATCGCCATCCTTCAAAACAATTTTATAGACAGCTAAAGGAGTGAGAAACATCATTATAGCCATTATACCTAAAGCTATTTTCTTTTGCTCAGTATGTAACAAATAAAACCCTATAATAAGCAATGCACCAATTAAAGAAGAACGCGAGCCTGTCGCATACAACCCAAAAAACAAAACCAGCAACTTGAAAATAGTCAACCATTTTCGAAAATTTCTTCTAATATCGAACATCAGTCCAGCTACACCGACACCTGCTAACATGCCAAGTTCATTTGGATTCATCATATACCCCCCTAGTAGAAAAAATATGCAAAGGCCAAGGGGCTTCGACGTTTCAATTCCATAGAGGTGCAAGTGAAAGCAGTAGGCGGATTCGGCGGCCACGGCTACGGAATGGCGTTTCAATTC
>CAZTSI010000030.1:0-15588 GCA_964616755.1 uncultured Saprospiraceae bacterium
CAAAACAGATTTTCCTTTCTATTTCGATGTAGGCACAGCCTACGCTTAACTAGGGATATGCATTAAGCTGACGCATAATCAGAAATCACTTTATACAATCCATCCACACCCTCGGTCATCGGGATCACTACAGGCATACCCAGCAGTCGCTCATATCGATGCGCTATTTCCTTTACTTTTTCAGCATGTAAGCTTTGATTATAAACGGTCAGAGCAATCACCTGGCTACCATATTGGTGGATTAACTCGATCTCCTCTTCGACGGTTGGCAATAAGGCATTCAAGTGCTCATATCCTTCAAAATATGTGCGTTCAGGTGCTATTTGTAAAATAACGCCCTTCGCATTGCCTGAAAGAAGAAATTCACTTCCGCCTGGTCCTGAAGGATTACGCAAAGAAGATTGTCCTTCTAATAAGATCAACGAAGGGTTCTCCTCACGGTCACATTCTACGATAGAGCGTTCTAGCTCACCTGATATAAAATCATTTAAGGTGCTATCAAATATAAATCCATGCTTATAGCCTTGCATCCATCCTGTCTGACCCGTATAAATCATGTCTGTCCTTATGCCTTTTCGGTTGCACATTTCATAGATCATACCACAGGTGGTTCTCTTGCCCATGGCGCAGTCAACACCCATTACAGCCAAGACTTTCGCCTTAATGTTGTAAATCTCGCCATGCCAGAAATGCAAATCACGAATGCTCTTAGGCTTTCTAATATCGGTCAAGGAACGATTCGCCTTGTGCGCGTATGGCCCTATGATCGGATGGTCGCATAGATAATCGTGCAGGCCATTGACCACATCGCAACCATGATCAATGGCTGCGAGTATGTCTGGCACAAATGCATCTGGCAACAAGCCACCATGCGTCGCCACCCCAATGACTAAGGCGCCTATCTCTTCTTTAGGATTGTTCTCAAAATATTGCGCCACTGAGGAATAAACTTGTATACCAATGGGCTTTCCGTCCATCACTTCACCAGCATCCCTTCCTTCAAAAGAATGGTCAATGACAGCTTTAACAGAAAAACGATTGGTAAACCTCAACAAGCCGTGACAGGTTTTGGCATTAACGGTGTTTAACTTGCCATGCGTGAGGACAATAGCGTTTTGTTTTTTCATTTTGGGGGTCTTTAAGGTTATAGCCGTTTTACACCTAGTCCGGTTCTTTCTAGCAAAGGATACATTACACCTTCATGAAGCTTAAAGCCGCCTTCTACAACATCTTTGGCCAAATCAAAACTTCCATCTAAGTCAATGTATCTCGTATTTGCACAGCTTAAGGCACTATGAAGGGCCGCGGCTATGCTTATTTTACTCTCATCCATACACCCCCACATCAGGTCAATCTGATTGGTAATCGCAACTTTAGAAATCAATTGAGACTCAGCAATGCCGCCACATTTCATCAGCTTGATATTAAAAATACCGAATCGCTTCACTCCAGCAGCCAAATGAACCGCTTCAGCACTAGCATGAAGACTCTCATCTGCTGCGCAGTGGTTTCGCAAATCTTCGCCTAACTCCAACATGTCGTCATTGTTTTGGGGGGTAAAGGGTTGTTCAAAAAACTCGACGCCATATGGCTCAGTAGCGCGCCAAAATTGATTAAAACTATCGACGTTATAACCTTGATTGGCGTCCACTCTGATGAGCATACGATTTCCGACCAGTTCTCTTAACTTGATAAATCTTTCGATATCCTCCCCTACTGAATGCCCTATTTTTAACTTAATTATTTTATAACCAGACTCTAGGTACTCCTTTCCATCTTCTAGCGTATCTGCTAAATTTTTTATGCCAATCGTAATAGAAGTAGGCAATCCATTTATTTTTTGACCTAGAAAAGATACAACGGGCAGACCAATGGACTGACAAAAGGCATCATGAAACGCCATATCTAATGCCGCTAACAAAGCAGGTCGTTTAGGGTACTTTTGTCTAGCTTCAAAAATCAATTGCTGAAAATGCCGAATATCTCGACCAACTAACCAATCACTTAATTCATCTTTGCGAGCTTCAAAATCTTGATCAAATGCTTCGCCCGTCACGTGGATAGATGGACTTCCCGCCCCATAGCCCACGATGTCATTTTCGCAATCTATTTGGACAAAGAAATTGTCAATTTGGTCATGCATAATGTAAGTCACCATATACGGACGTGTCAAATCCATATTCTCTTTCCAATATTTCACTGATTTAATCTTCACAGGCAATTATATTAGGGCGTAATGTTAATAAGATTTACCTTGTTGAATGAACAGCTATCCATTAAAATAGACGAAGAGTGAAGAAGACGACAAAAATAACAAAGCAGCATTTTCTAGTGACATCATGGATGCTAGCGTTGATATTGTTCTTCAATAGTTGCTCGGATATCGAAGGAGATATCTTGATTAAGGGCGGAGCAGTCTACGACGGACAAAATAATCCAAGTGTCAGTGCAGATATAGTCATTAAGGATGATAGAATTACGCATATAGGTGAACAGCTAAAATGCTCTGCGTGCCACATAATCGATGCCAGTAATCTTCAAATTGCTCCTGGGTTTATAGACTTGCATGCACATTTAGAGCCACTGCCGTTAACACCTTCTGCCGATAATGCTCTTCAAATGGGAGTTACCACTGCCCTTGGTGGTCCAGATGGCTCATCACCGATTTCTTTGGGTCAATACCTCGACTCTCTTCAAGGAATAGGCATGGGCATTAATGTTGCCTATTTGATAGGGCATAATAGTATTCGCGCAGAAGTAATGAATTTAGAAAGTCGCGTACCAACAGACGCAGAGCAGCAAACTATGAATGCTTTAGCTGTTCGCGGGATGAAAGAAGGTGCCTTTGGGATCTCAACGGGTTTAAAATATTTGCCTGGGGCATTTACCAAAACTCCTGAAATCGTAAGTATCTCTACCGCAGTCAGTGCGGAGGGCGGATTTTATACATCCCATTTGCGCGAAGAAGGATTAGGTTTGATTGAAGGGGTCAGAGAAGCCATTCAGATCGCACAAGAGGCAGATATACCCGTTATTTTGACTCATCATAAAGCTATTGGTCAGCCAATGTGGGGAGCAAGTAAGCAGACCTTAGCGATGGTCGACTCAGCCAACGCCTTAGACCTAGAAATCTGGATCGATCAATATCCATATACAGCAAGTTATACAAGTATTTCCGTTCTAATTCCGGCTTGGGCGATGGAAGGTGGCCGCTATGATGCTTTTGCCAAACGTATTGACGATCCTAGTTTGAGGGCTAAGATTAAGGAAGGTATCGTATTTAATATCATGAATGATCGCGGTGGTGGAGACCTAAAAAGAATTCAACTGGCCAAATTTGATTGGAAACCCCATCTTGAAGGTAAGACTTTATACGATTGGGCAATTGAAGAAGGGCTAGAGCCAACACCAGAAAATGGAGCTGAACTCGTCATACAAGCACAACTTCACCGTGGTGCAAATGCCATTTATCATGCTATCGATGAAGGGGATGTAAAAAGAATCTTGGCTCATCCACGGACTATGATTGCCTCTGATGGGCGTATTACAGCATTTGAAGAAGGTTTTCCGCATCCAAGGGTTCATGGGACATTTCCAAGGGTGTTAGGTCATTATGCACGAGATCTCAAGGTTGTATCGATAGAAACGGCTATTTACAAAATGACGGGACTCCCAGCTAAAGTAATGGGACTCTCAGATCGGGGCACTATTACCACAGGCCATTACGCTGATTTAGTCATTTTCGATCAGAACAAAATTCTCGATAAGGCAACATTTGAGCGACCTCATCAGTATCCTGAGGGCATCCATTATGTATTTGTCAATGGTAAGATGGCGATCAATAATGGTGTTCTTTCAAAAGAAAGATTCGGTAAAATACTCCGCGGACCTGCTTATGCTACGCAATAAAAGATTAACAATTGTGAAATAGTGAGTCCGTTTTAGAGTTGCCCATCTTTTAAAAAATCCTTCATTTCATCAATAATAGAAGAATGAAAAATGGCTTGTCGATGACCAGTACCCGGCAAACGCACCAACGTAACCTTGTCTGCGTAGGCAGCTTGTAATCTAACGGAGCATTCATAGGGAATCACCTCATCATCCGTGCCATGAAAAATAATAACAGGAGAGGACGTGCGCGATAAATGATCAAAATTATCTAGGGGAAATCGCACTAGTGCGTCAGGCACTATGGGTAAGTATCGATCTTTCATATCTGTAATACTGACAAACGGCGCCACCAACACTAATCCTTTCGGAGAATTATTAGCTGCGAGATAAGAGGCCATCCCAGTTCCTAATGAGTACCCGACCACCACTATTTGGCTATCCGAATACCATTGTTTTAGATAATCGTATACTTGCTGTATGTCTGTATACAGTTGGTCACTACTTTCTATTTGCCCCTCACTCAATCCATAGCCTCTATAGTCTACCATTAAGATATCGTAGCCCAAACCTGCAAACATCTTTGCTTGGCGCTGACACCACCGAACATTGCCTCGATTGCCATGCCAATACAATAACACACCACGACTATTCTCTTCGCGATAAAAAAGGCCATGTAGTCGAATATCATTAGCAACAGAAATCCAAACTTCATCACCAAAATTAAAGCCTGCACTGGCTCCCATTGGGCTAGGTTTAAAAATAAAGTTCTCTTGTACCGCATATAAAATGCCACATCCTATGACATATAAAGATATAATTACAATAGCAATTCGAGTAACCCAGCGCATCTACGATGTTATTCCATGAATGAATAAAACGTACTTATATTTAAAAATATTTAGCTTACATATGTTTAATTGAGACCAAGAAGACAATCCCCTTGTTCATTTGTCATGGAATAAATTCATTGTTTTTTAGGTCTTCAAGATAAATCTTACTTACCTTTCTACAAAAACACAGTATGCGCGTCTATCATTTTTACATCTTCATTGTTGTCATAACCTTTTCATGTCAGCCCGATCAAGCCTATGACACCTTAATTACGAATGCGACTATATATGATGGATCTGGTAATGCAGCCTATCTGGGAATGGTCGGTATCAATGCTGATACGATTGCCTATGTAGGAACAATGCAAAAAGCCAAGGCCACTCATCTCATAGAGGCTAATGGCAAAGCATTATCACCAGGGTTTATTAATATGCTCAGTTGGGCAACGGAAGACCTCTTGGTTGATGGTAGAGGCATGAGCGACATTATGCAAGGCGTAACCTTAGAGGTAATGGGTGAAGGGTGGTCTATGGGCCCCTTGAATGAACAAATGCGTCAAGATGCGCTAAAAAGTCAAGCCGATTATACCTTCGACATCCCTTGGACAACGCTAGGCGAGTACCTACAACATCTAGAAAACAAAGGCGTATCCCCCAATGTGGCTTCTTATGTTGGAGCCACTACCCTACGCATACACGAACTTGGCCACCAAAACCGTGCTCCTACTGCAGAAGAATTGGAGCGAATGAAATCACTGGCTCGAAGTGCAATGGAAGAAGGTGCTTTGGGAATTGGCTCCTCTTTAATCTATGCACCAGCATTTTATGCCGAAACGAATGAATTGATTGAATTGTGCAAAGCCGTTGCGCCATATGGAGGCAGTTACATCACGCACATGCGCAGCGAAGGGAACAAATTTTTAGAAGGCATTGACGAAGTCATCACAATTGCCGCGAGTGCAAAACTGCCTGCAGAAATTTATCATCTTAAAGCCGCTGGAGCCAACAATCACTATAAAATGGATCTGGCCATTGCCAAAATTGATAGTGCTCGAAAAAAAGGAATAGAAATCAGAACCAATATGTACAATTATATTGCTGGGGCTACCGGCTTAGATGCCTCCATGCCACCATGGGTACAAGAAGGAGGGTACGAATCATGGGCAAAACGACTTAAAGATCCATTAACACGTAAAAAAGTGATGGCTGAAATGAAAACTGATGCCCAAGATTGGGAGAATCTGTATTATTCGGCAGGAGGTGCTGAAAACATCCTCTTAGTGGGCTTTGACAACCCTGAACTTAAGAAATACACAGGCTTATCCCTTAAAGAGCTTGCAGAACAATGGAAACTTAGCCCTGAAGAGACAGCTATCGAATTAGTCATTCAAGATGGTTCGAGAGTGGGCACAGTTTACTTTCTAATGTCCGAAGAAAACGTAAAGAAGCAAATGAAACTTCCATATATGTCCTTTGGGTCAGACGGTGGCGCTAAGGCCGCTAATGAACCTTTTACAAAGTCGGGCACACATCCTAGGGCGTATGGAAATGTGGCTCGTTTGCTAGGTAAATATGTCAGAGATGAGGGCGTGATATCCCTAGAAGAAGCCATTTACAAGCTTAGTATGCTGCCTGCTACGCATCTAAAGCTGGCAAACAGAGGGGCACTGCGCACTGGTTATTTTGCTGATCTAGTACTCTTCGATCCAGCCACCATAGAGGATATAGCCACGTTCGAAAACCCACACCAATATGCTAAAGGCGTGATGCATGTTTGGGTCAATGGAGAACACGTTGTCAAAGACGGTGCTCATACAGGTGTCACTTCGGGCAGATTTATCAAAGGTCCAGGGTATAAAATGGGGTGAAATCTAAACGTCTTAAATTGCACGGAGATAAGAGACACAAAGTTTTATCCAAGAAAATACTTCGGCATATTTTTATATTTTTAACATAATTTATTGTATATCATATATTTACATATAATTATTATTTGCAATATCCTAAACAATGCAAATAGTGTCAATTAAATCAAGAAAGGCAGCCAAGCTATAAAAGAATAGAGGCTTATCTTTCAGCTATAATCAACACTATGGCTCACGACAAATATCCTTTACTTCTTTCCCCTCTTGATTTGGGGTTTACGACTCTTCCTAATCGTGTGTTAATGGGCTCCATGCATACTGGCCTCGAAGAGGCGCCAGATGGATTTAATCGTATGGCACAATTTTATGCTGAACGCGCACGAGGTAAAGTAGGCCTAATCGTAACGGGTGGCATCGCACCCAATAAGGAAGGCAATGCCCTACCCTTTGGCAACGCAATGGATCATGAAGAAGAGGCGCTCAAGCATCGCATAGTGACGCAAGCTGTGCACCAAGAAGGGGGCAAAATATGTATGCAAATACTTCACGTCGGACGATACGGATTTAGCGATTATAATGTCTCAGCAAGTGACACTAAGGCACCGATATCTCCATTTCCAGCAAAAGGTCTTAGCATCGAAGGTGTAGAAAGAACTATTCAAGATTATGTCCAATGTGCCGCCCTAGCACAATATGCGGGTTATGACGGCGTAGAAATAATGGGCTCAGAAGGCTATCTTATCAATCAATTTATCGTGTCCAAAACAAATCGTAGGACGGATGATTGGGGAGGATCATATACGAATCGAATTAAATTTCCAATAGAGATCGTTCGTCGCACCCGAGAGAAGGTCGGCAAGCATTTTATAATCATTTACCGACTCTCTATGCTAGATCTAGTGGCAGATGGAAGCACTTGGGAAGAAGTTGTACATCTAGCCAAAGAAATCGAAAAAGCTGGTGCCACAATCATCAATACAGGCATAGGTTGGCATGAGGCGCGTGTCCCGACCATCGCCACGATGGTGCCTAGAGCTGGATTTGCATGGGTCACCAAACGCTTAATGGGTCAAGTGGGCATTCCCTTAGTCACCACTAATCGGATCAATATGCCCCATGTTGCCGAAGAAGTACTCAGTGATGGATGCGCCGATATGATCTCTATGGCAAGACCGTTCTTAGCAGATGAAAACTTGGTGCTAAAGGCTATAGAAAAGCGTGAAGATGAAATCAACACTTGCATTGGTTGTAATCAAGCTTGCCTCGATCACACGTTTGAATTGAAGACTTGTTCTTGTTTGGTCAACCCTCGTGCATGTCATGAGACCTCATTGAACTATTACCCTACAGCGCATAAAAAGAAATTAGCCGTTGTCGGCGCAGGGCCAGCAGGATTAGCCGCAGCCACTCTATCCGCGCAGCGAGGTCATGAAGTACATCTCTTTGAGGCCTCTGCCGAAATAGGCGGGCAATTTAATATGGCCAAGAAAATTCCAGGCAAAGAGGAGTTTTATGAAACATTACGCTATTACAACAAACAACTAGAGCTTACTGGAGTAGTTGTAAAGTTGAATCATAGGGTTAGCGTTCAAGAATTAGAGGAAGGAGGTTTTGATGAAGTTATTCTTGCCACTGGTGTTAAGCCTAGGACACCACAGATAACCGGCATTGAACATCCAAAAGTGCTTAGCTATATCGATGTATTGTCCAAAGAAAAAGAGGTCGGCCAAAAAGTAGCCATTATCGGGGCTGGTGGCATTGGATTTGACATGGCTGAATTTTTAGCGACTGAAAGGGGCAAATCACCTTCAATTAATGTGGAGCATTACATGAATGAGTGGGGAGTAGATATGGAGTATACTCGTGCTGGAAGTTTAAAAGAACCCGAGCCCGATCCATCGCCAAGAGATATTTATTTACTCAAACGATCTACTGGAAAACATGGCAAGAACCTCGGCAAGACAACAGGTTGGATTCATAGAAGTAGTCTTCAAATGAAAAAAGTCAATATGCTATCAGGCGTAGAGTATCATTCCATCGATGACCAGGGATTACACATTACGCTGGATGGCCAACGAAAAACCCTTGATGTAGACCATATCGTCATTTGCGCAGGTCAGCAACCGGATCGTTCGCTTGAAGAAGGTCTTAAAGCTGCTCTAATACCTTATCATCTTATTGGTGGCGCAGATGAAGCGGCCGAACTCGATGCTAAGCGAGCCATAGAGCAAGCAAGCAAGTTAGCTTCGATCATTTGACAACTTATTTAATACTCATAACAATGCCCTTGTGCAAGGATTTTTTTTTTTGAAAATATGCACTAGTTTTGTCCAATCTAAATATACAGTCATGTCATGTAAATTATTCTGCTCTACGCTCATCGTCGCCCTTTTTATGTTATCAAATTTGGGCGCTCAAGACCTAATTAAGAATACAATTAATGGAAAAAACCCAAAGAGCGCGAATACGCCGAACATAAATAGTCGCCTAGCTAATGAGTTAGCTAAAAGAAATAAAAACAATATAAAGACAATCGACTTGTTTAGTTTTTGTAGCGACAAAACGGCACCAGAGATCACCAATAAAATTACCGATGCTATAGAGCTAAACTACATAGGTAATACGCTGAAATCATCCTTTAAAGAGTTGAAGGATGATGATATAATTAAGATTTCCATCCCTGTATCTACAAAAAAACATTTTGATTTATTGCTGTATCCCACAGAGATCGTCAATAATTCCTTTACGCTAATGAGTGGTAATGGGACCTTATTAAGTGGAGAAGGCTCCTTGAGTCAGACGAAATCCTTTAGAGGTATTGTTGAAGGATATCCGCAATCCATAGCATCGGCGACGTATTATGATGGCAAATGGGATATCCTTGTTGCTGATGACGATGGCAACTATAATATTGGACGTCTTTATCAATCAAGTAATACATACATATTGTATAATGACAGAAATCAAACGTTTCGTAGACCCTTTCAATGTGGCAGCGATCAGTTGCCTTCAACTGGAAAAGAGCTCCAGAGCTTAGATGTGGCTGCTGATGTAAAAGTTTTGAAAAGCACTCCTCAATGTCTTTCATTATATATTGAGTGTGATTATGATATGTATATCCGCCATGGAAGTAGCGTCAGCGCGGTAGAAAACTATCTCATAAATCTTGTCACAGCAGTGAATACAACCTATGCTAATTTGTTTATAGATGTCCGCGTCCAGACGATTGTAGTATGGACAACACCCGATCCCTACATTAACTTGATGACAACATCAAGCGTTCTAACGGCTTTTGGCGATCGTTTAAGGGATAATTTTAATGGAGAATTAGCCCATTGGTTATCGACACGAAATTTAGGTGGCGGCGTAGCATGGGTAGATCAGCTATGCTCAAGTTATAGTCCTCAACAAAGTTCTGGACCATATGCGGTGAGTGCTGAGCTAAATACAAGCTTTGCACCATTCCCAACCTATTCATGGGATGTCTTGGTTTTTTCTCACGAAATGGGTCATAACTTAGGATCACCACATACGCATAGTTGTACGTGGCCCGGCGGTGCTATAGATAACTGTGCCCCACCTGAGGGAAATTGTGCACCTGGACCACGCCCATTTTCTGGTAGCATTATGAGCTATTGTCATCAGTCAGGTAATCCAGGCATAAGCCTTAATAACTTTGGCAACTTTCCAGGTAATCTCATAAGACAAAAGGTGAATGGGGCTAGTTGTCAACCTAGCTGCAACTGCAGCAAATTTGTTCATCTTGCTAAGGCGCTAATTGCTGGACCACAAAATGCACGCGAGTTCCTGAAGAATCAGGGAAATAGTAATAACATTTTTACGTCAGCTACTCTTAACGCACCCATCGTAGAACTTTTTGGGCAGTTCACCGTCGCGCAAAATGCTACGCTCGAAATAAACAATGTTGGTTGTAATAACTAGCGTTAGAGTGAACAAGATCACAAGGCAAATGAGATATCCCTTTTGCCTATTTGTCTATTCTAGGCATCGAAGCATCGAAAAGTAACAGCCTGATATACGAGCAAGTCAATGATTCAATGCAGCTTTAAGAAATGCTAGTCTAATGATATAAGCTGAAAAGTAGGACTTTAGCCTTCGTAATGAAAAAATTGAATCATCACAGCCTCTTACTTTGATGCCAGAAATTAAGTTTATTACGACAAGGATAAGAGTAAAGTCTATTTAAAAAGAAACAATAATTACGCGCCCAGAAAATTCAAGATCGGAAATTTTTGATAAATAATTCTAATCCATTTAAATGGTCAAGCACAAAGCAACTCCCAATTCCACACTTTACTACAGAAGAAGATTTGGTGCCAGTACTGAAATATGGAAAAGGCTTCTAGGACTTTTTCAAACATAAAATAGTGGACTATCCCCCTAGATCGTTCTTACTATTGTACATTGTCATATTGTCATAGAGTTAAAAATTCCATTTTTAGCTTTTGACAAACTTCAATGAAATACTATTCACGCAATGTCGCGTATTCTTTTTAGTGAATCGTTCTCCATGAAAAACATGGCCTAAGTGACCATCACAATTGTTGCAAATTATCTCCACTCTTCGTCCATCTGCATCGGGCACCTGTTTGACTGCACCTTCGATCTCATCATCAAAACTCGGCCATCCACAACCCGAATCAAACTTATCATCAGAGCGGTATAAAGGAGTGTCGCACCTCCTGCACACATACAAACCTTGAGCTTTGTGGTTATAGTATTCTCCCGTGTAGGGCATTTCAGTACCTTTTCGTATGATAACTCTCTCTTCTTCTGGATTCAACGGATTGTACATGCGCGTAACTTTGATATTCTAACAACTAACGGCGACCACGAGTTTTCAAAAGGCAAGTATTTATCAATCAGCGTACATTACAGGCGGCTTACGGGCAGCTAAAAGCTTTTCGACAAAAAGTCCAATTTCATACAATTTAGCTTCTTGCTCATTTCGTGCGATCAGTGTAATATTCGTTGACTCTCCTTCTGTTGAAAATCCCATGGGTAAGGTCAGACACGGATATTTGGCAGCTGCCGCATACCCCGCGCTCATATTATTCATGGATAACACTATATCTATTTTCTGCTCGTCCATTGCAAAATATTCTCGCCCAGCAAGTTCGAGTCGCTCAGAAAGAGCTGCCAATTCTTCATCCGAAGTAGTATCGTTTGCACTTCCTTCTAGGCGAGCTTGTCCATAGGGTGCTCTTATATCAAGATGCTCATTATTAAAGGCAATAACTTCTGCAACACTCTTCACCTGTATATTATTAGATCCAGATTGTCGAAGATACTGAGGCAAGTCACGCTGCATGTCCGCCTCCAACAAGATGCTAAATCCGTCAAAATTCACTTTTGGAGGGTCAAACTCTACCAATACTGCGCCCGCCTTTCTCAAACGCCCTATCGTGAGTGAGTATATAGAGTCAGCCAAAAAGGCTTTAATTACGCCCATGCGTTTTGCCGAAATATCGACTCCGCTTATACTGGTATATTCGTGTCTATGAGAAATTCGCTGGGTGGCATTATCTTCTGAATCCTCCCCATTTAGTGCTGATAGAAGGATTAGATTATCACTAACCGACTTGGTCATAGGACCGGGAGTGTCGAGAGTAGAGCTGATGGGCACGATACCAGACCTTGAGAGTAGCCCAACAGTGGGTTTTAGACCTACGAGCGCATTTTTGGAGGATGGAGAGAGAATAGAACCGGATGTCTCTGTTCCAACCGCAGCCACGGCATAATTAGCTGCTACAGAGGTGCCGCTACCAGAACTCGATCCGCCGGTCTCAAAAATGGCTCGGCCATAAGGGTTTAGCGTTTGACCACCTATGGCGCTATAACCGACTGGGCATCCTGCACAGAAAAAATAGGCCCATTCACTTAAATTAACCTTGCCTAAAATGATCGCCCCATTGGCTTTCAATTGCTTGACAATATGTGCATCTGCGACCTCATTATTTTGCAGGGCGATGGCTCCCGCCGTTGTTATCATGCCAGCAGTATTAATATTGTCTTTCAGTAATATCGGCATTCCAAAAATAGGATGGTCATTTGAAGATTTATTGGCGTCAAGCCTTCTTGCTTCTTCAACGGCATGAGGATTCAGCGCCATGATGGTATGTAAAGTTGTAGATGGATCACTTTCAAATTTGATGATCCTGTAGAGATACCATTTTACGAGTTGCTCATAGCTCAGCTGTTTTTTATTAACGTGGTTTTGTATAGTCAGGATATCTTGTTCATATATGAAGGGCTTCAGCATTCGATAATCCAATTCTGTAAATCCTTCAAGATCATCTTCGACTTTCTTCCAAATGGCCCTTTTATCTTGGATCTTCGATTGAATGAGCTTCAAGCGCATCCGTGGATTGGGATGTTCTTTTAAGCCCTCTATCACCCTTGCTTCATCCCATGCTTGCCCCGCAGGAATGAGCTGCTGCCGCGTGCTGCACCCACTAATAGCGAATACAAAAAGCATGATACTGAAGAGCAAAAGAAAGATCGTTAAGAACTTAGCTCCGAGACGATGTAGAAAAAAGTTTAGAATAATAGTCATATAGTTTAGGCTTGCTTTGTTTTAGATCCTTCAATGATTTCTTCGACGATTTCTGGATTAAGAAGTGTAGAAATATCGCCTATCCCTTCTATCTCGTTTGCGGTGATTTTGCGAAGTATCCGACGCATTATTTTACCCGAACGCGTTTTGGGCAGACCTGTAACAAACTGAACATAATCAGGCTTAGCAATGGGGCCAATCTCCTTATTGACGGTTTGTTTTATTTCTTCCGTCAAAGCGGTTTCATTATTAACCGGTCGATCGCATACAACGAAGGCATAAATTCCTTGCCCCTTGATATCATGATGCACCCCTACCACGGCTGACTCTACCACATTAGGGTGTTCATTAATGGCATTTTCGACTTCCGCTGTACCCATTCGATGACCGGATACATTGATGACATCATCTACCCTACCGATAACACGAATTCGACCTTCATGATCTCTTCGTGCACCGTCACCCGTAAAATAAAGCCCCTTAAAGGCTGAAAAATACGTTTGTCGACAGCGCTCATGATCCCCATAAGTCGTGCGCAGCATAGAAGGCCACGGAAATTTTATACATAATAGCCCCTCTGCATTATTATCGGCAATCTCTTGACCATTAGGGTCAACTAAAATTGCTTGTACACCAGGCATCGGGTAGGATGCATACGTCGGTTTGGAATCAGTAATACCTGGAAAGGGAGTAATCATAATGCCCCCTGTTTCTGTCTGCCACCAAGTATCTACAATAGGGACTTTGCTTTGACCAATATGTTGGTCATACCAATGCCATGCCTCTTCATTGATAGGTTCACCAACGGAGCCAAGTACTTTTAATGAGGTGAGATCGTATTTGGCAGGCCAAGAATTTCCCTTTGCCATTAAAGCTCTAATAGCTGTGGGTGCTGTATAAAATTGATTGACCTTTAACTTTTCGCACACTTGCCAAAATCGACCAGCGTCTGGGAAAGTTGGCACACCTTCAAACATCACCGTTGTAGCACCAGCCAATAACGGTCCGTATATAATATAACTATGTCCGGTGATCCAACCTACATCTGCTGTGCACCAATAAACATCGCCCGATTGATATTGAAACACGTTGAGAAAGCTATAGCACACATACACCATGTATCCACCACAAGTGTGTACGACGCCTTTCGGTTTGCCAGTGCTGCCCGATGTGTAGAGGATAAATAACATGTCTTCAGATGAGACTTGAACTGGTGCACAGTCGGTAGATTGTACGTCTACGAGGCTATGCCAATCTATATCTTTTATAGAAGTGAGACTGGACGTGTTTGATTCTTGCTGAACCACCAAAATAGAGTCAACACTCGGACAACCAATGAGCATCGCGTCATCTACCACTTGTTTTACTGGAATCTTCTTATCGCCTCTATAATTAAGATCCGAACAAATGATCAATTTAGCTTCAGCATCATTGATTCGATCAGCCAACGCTTGCGCAGAGAAACCGGCAAATACAACAGAGTGTATTGCCCCAATGCGAGCACAAGCCAATACAGCGATCGCCAGTTCTGGAATCATAGGCATATAAAATACGATGCGATCTCCCTTAGAGATACCTAGTGATTTAAGCGCATTGGCCGCCTGACATACTTTATCTAGTAGCTGTTGATAGGAATAGATTCGGTTCGGCTCATTCGGATCATTAGATTCCCAAATAATTGCCGGATAATCACCCTTCTCTGCGATGTGCCTATCCAAGCAGTTTTCAGTTATGTTTAATTGAGCACCCTCAAACCATCGCACATTTGGTGTATCAAAATCCCAATTCAAAACACTCGTCCATCTTTTTGACCACACAAAGTGTTCCGCTTGCCGAGACCAAAACCCCTCTGGGTCTGCAACACTCTCTTCACAAGCTTTTTTATACGCTTCTAATGATCTAAACTGTTCTGCCATAATTTATTTTTTCCTTCTTCCCAAAAATGGGAAAATAGCTTGAAAAAGCACTGTTTTCGTTAAAAAACATTGCCAAATCAATAATCATTCAACGGAAATGAGCCACCAAATACAAAGATTAAACCATATTACATATTGCGACGGTATTGCCCACCGACTTCAAAAAGAGCATCGGTAATTTGACCCAATGTGCAGTATTTTGATGTCTCCATTAGCTCAACAAATATATTCTCATGTTGAATAGCTGCCTTTTGCAATGCCTTTATTGCAACTGGGATGGTTTTGCCGTGAAGTACTTTGATCGTCTCTACCGTCTTTATCTGATTTTCCTTTTCTTCTTCTGTTGCTCGAATGATTTCTGAAGGTAAAATGGTGGGCGAACCTTTGGAGCTCAAGAAAGTGTTCACTCCTATGATAGGATACTCGCCTGTATGTTTCTTCATTTCATAATACATCGATTCTTCTTGAATCTTTGATCGTTGATACATCGACTCCATCGCCCCCAATAC
>CAZTSI010000030.1:15598-34635 GCA_964616755.1 uncultured Saprospiraceae bacterium
CCGATCGGTAAGGCGATCAAACTCTAGCATCACTGCCTCTTCGACCAAATCAGTCAAATCGTCTATAATAAATGAACCCTGAAGCGGATTTTCGTTTTTTGCTAGGCCAAGTTCACGATTAATAATCAATTGAATGGCAATTGCTCTGCGCACAGAATCCTCTGTAGGGGTGGTAATTGCCTCATCATATGCATTGGTGTGCAGCGAATTGCAATTATCATATATGGCATAAAGCGCCTGCAAAGTGGTACGTATATCGTTGAAGTCAATTTCTTGAGCGTGAAGAGACCTACCTGACGTCTGAATGTGATATTTCAACATCTGACTTCGTTCATTAGCACCGTACTTCTTAGCCATAGCCTTAGCCCATATACGTCGAGCGACACGTCCTATCACTGCATACTCTGGGTCAATGCCATTAGAGAAAAAGAAGGAGAGATTTGGCCCAAAATCATCAATGTCCATACCTCGACTCAAATAATACTCCACAAAGGTAAAGCCGTTAGCCAGCGTAAAGGCTAATTGAGTGATCGGATTAGCTCCCGCCTCAGCCATGTGATACCCAGAAATCGAGACGGAATAAAAGTTCCTAATTTCTTGGTCGATAAAATATTCTTGCACGTCACCCATTAACTTAAGGGCAAATTCGGTTGAAAATATACAGGTGTTTTGCGCTTGATCTTCTTTGAGGATATCTGCCTGAACGGTACCTCTTATCTGTCGAAGTGTGTCTCTTTTGATTTCTTCATAGACCTCTTTAGGTAATACTTGATCGCCCGTCACTCCCAACAACATCAGACCCAGCCCATCATTTTCTTCTGGCAGGGCACCTTGGTAACTTACATTTTGTCCTTCGGAAAGATGTTGTCCAATAAAAGCTAGTTTGGCCTTCACTTCCATTTCTAATCCATGGGTTCGGATGTATTTTTCACAATTCTGATCAATGGCAGCATTGAGATAAAACGCTAAAATCATAGGCGCGGGTCCATTAATCGTCATGGACACAGATGTCGAGGCATTAGATAAATCAAAACCTGAGTACAACTTTTTTATATCATCTAAGCAACAAACCGACACGCCAGAATTACCAATTTTCCCATAAATATCTGGACGAATAGCTGGATCATGACCATAAAGAGTCACAGAGTCAAACGCTGTGGAAAGTCGCTTAGCTGGCATCCCTTTACTAAGATAATGAAACCTTCGATTCGTACGTTCGGGTGCACCTTCGCCTGCAAACATCCTCGTAGGGTCTTCGTTTTCTCGCTTAAATGGATAAATACCTGCACTAAATGGAAACTTGCCCGGGTAATTTTCTTGCAATAGCCATCGCAATCGATCCCCCCAACTTTGATATCTTGGTGTAGCAACTTTGGGGATTTGCTGCTTAGACAGAGAAGTTATATGCGTATCAATAGCTAAGGTTTTGTTCCTTACTTTAAAATCATATTTTTCGGCTTCATATCTCGATTTCTCCGCCTCCCATTGCTCCAATAGCACCCAGTTTTGAGGATCTAATAGAAGCTTTTGGCGCTCAAAAGCATTGCTAAGCGCTGCGGTTAAGCTATCCATTTCAGTCATTCCCTCTGCTTTTAACAGCGTGAGTGTTCCTTGCAACGACTGTAGTTTTTCTGCTACATTTGCTTGTACATTGACCCAATCGTTATAGGTGCGAATGGCACTTGTAATTTCAGAAAGATAGCGGGTGCGCTGCGGAGGAATAACGAATTGCATTTCGGACGTATCCTTATCGACCACCATAGAAGAGACAAAACTCGCGCCTTTGTTCTCATTTAATTTGTCTATCACCTTTATGTAAAGGTTGTTCATGCCAGGATCATTAAACTGCGAAGCGATGGTACCCACAACTGGCATTAACTCCGAATCTTGATCCCAACGGCCGTGATTTCGTTGATATTGCTTTCGAACATCCCGCAAGGCATCCAAAGAGCCGCGTTTATCAAATTTATTAAGAGCAATTATGTCCGCAAAATCTAACATATCGATCTTCTCGAGTTGGGTAGCTGCGCCATATTCTGGTGTCATAACATAGAGTGACACGTCTGAATAATCCAGTATTTCAGTATCGGACTGCCCTATTCCAGAAGTTTCTAAAATGATTAAATCGTACCTAGCTACTTTGAGAATATCTACGGCTTCACCTATATGTTTGGATAAGGCCAAATTAGCTTGTCGTGTTGCGAGAGAACGCATAAAGATTCGGGCATTGCCGGCTGAATTCATGCGAATGCGATCGCCTAATAGGGCCCCGCCTGTTTTGCGTTTAGAAGGATCAACGGAGACTATGGCTATTTTTATGGAATCGAAATCCTGCAAAAATCGGCGTATGAGTTCGTCAACCAATGAAGATTTGCCTGCCCCCCCAGTACCCGTAATACCAAGTACAGGAGTCCGACTTTCTTGCGCCAAGGAACGGACAGACGGATACATCTCTTTGAATGATTCGGGCATGTTTTCTGCAGCCGAAATAATCCTCGCTAAGGTGGGCACATGCGCCTTTTTTATTCTCTCCAAATCACCTTCAAGTATCTCTCCCCTTGCAAAATCACAACGACCAATGAGATCATTGATCATGCCTTGCAACCCCATAGCTCGGCCATCGTCAGGGTGATAGAGTCGCTCGATCCCGTATTGATGAAGTTTTTGAATTTCGCTGGGCAAAATAGTGCCACCACCGCCACCAAAGATGCGGATATGACCACAGCCTTTTTCTTTGAGGAGGTCATGCATATACTTGAAATACTCCATGTGCCCCCCTTGGTATGAGGTGATCGCTATGGCCTGAACATCCTCCTGAACTGCGCAATTCACCACCTCAACTACCGATCTATCGTGTCCTAAATGGATGACCTCGCAGCCCGAAGCTTGTAATATTCGCCGCATAATATTTATGGCTGCGTCATGTCCATCAAAAAGAGAGGACGCCGTTACAATGCGCACTTTATGTTTAGGTGGTTTCGGGTTTACAGATTCCATATTCGACAAAAATACAATTCTCAATCTCTCAATGTGGAATAAAACTGCTTTGTTTATCATCCTACCGATAGCTACCATTTTTAGGGTAAATACCTACATGTTGTCCCGGTCAATATTCGTTAGTAGTTAAAATTTACATCCATGAACAGACTGATCATTAATGTTATACTCCTCTTTGCCCTAACATCTTTGATGTCTTGTACAAATGCAAAAACAAAATTGCTGGAAGATCAAGTCGTTTTACTAAAAGGCCAATTGGATCATCAGCAATCCACAAACAGCAATCTTTTAGATCGTATGGCTGATCTTTCAGTTATCAATCAAACGGATGCCGAGAGTATCAAGAATTCTTTGGAAGTACTCAATAGACAAAATGAATACATCCAAGATCTTTCCACAAAAATCGCCGCAAAGGACTCCATAAATCTTGCTCTTATGACTAACCTTAAACGTTCACTGATGGATATCAATGACACAGATATACAAATAGAAGTGCGCGGCAGTGCTGTGTTTGTCTCCATCTCCGATAATTTACTCTTTTCTACAGGCAGCACGAGAGTATCTCAAGGCGCTCGACAAGTATTAGGCAAAGTAGCTGATATTATTAAAGATCATGAGCATCTTGACGTCGTCGTCAAAGGCCATACAGATATAGTGCCCATCAAAAATGAACGCATCAAGGACAATTGGGAATTGAGTGTTCTGCGCGCCACCTCCGTGGTGCAAGTATTGCAAAATGACTATTTCGTGCGTCCTGAAAGACTTACTGCTGCGGGGAAATCTATGTATGAACCCAAAGTTGAAGGCGAAGATGCCATCGCACTACGCCAAAATCGACGCACTGAAATTATCCTAACTCCAGGATTAGCACAATTTTTTGCACTGCTAGAGTCGCCTGCTCTGCTTGACTAATAATCTTTGTGTACGCTTTTTACCACAACAACAAAAATGATAATAGCGCCTCCTATTAAGGTACGAATATTGGGTTGTTCATTAAGAAAAATCACTCCCCATAGAATACCGTAGAATGGCACAATACTCGCCATCAGTCCCACTTTGTTGGCACTAAAATTTCGCAGCCCTCTCACAAATAATGTATGCGCCACCACTGTCGTCACGAGGCTCAACAAAATCAGTTTCCACCAATCATTTTGAAGGTCACCTATGCCAAGAAAAAACATGCTTGGCAACAAGAAAACAGCGATACCGATTAATTGATAGGCCATAAGGGTGATATCATCGTAGCGGTGGCTAATTTTTCTTACGTAAATATTTCTAAGACTATACAGAAACGCAGAAATCAGCCCAAGAATAATGGCAAAGGTGCGAGTGTCCTTTGGGTCAAATGAGGGCACCATGATATACACACCTATAATCACCAAAACACCAAGTAAAACATCGACATAATGCAATCTCGTCTTTAAGATAATCGGTTCTAAAAAAGTCGTCATCATAGGAAACGTGTAGAGACTGATCAAGGCGATCGCTACACTAGAGTAGTCCAATGAATAAAAATATGTTAACCAGTGCCCCCCCAATAATACGGAACTTAATATCAAATGAGGCAAGTCCGCCCAAACCCATTTAGGGCGTCTTTTTTGAATGAAAAGCAGAATGGACATTAAAATAATAGCGGATATAAGTGCTCGATACAAAATCGTCAACGTAGATGAAGTCTCTATGGCCCTTCCCAGCACCCCCGAAGTACTTAATAGGATGATTCCCGCATTAAAAATCCACCATTCAGTCCTCAAATGTGACCGTTCCTGCTCATTCATGCGGCAATATACTTATATTCGTTCTCAAGCCAACAAAGCGTATTACCCAGTTGTACTTCAGTAACTTAATTCAATTTAAATCAACCTCGTCATGAAACCTTACTTTCGATTAACTCTATGCGTATTCTTGTTGGGTGGGCTTGTTATAAATGTCTTAGCACAATCACATCTCGACAAATACGAAAAGAGAACCTTTGTTGCTACAGACGGCACGATGCTACCCTATCGGATACTAAAAGAGGCCGTTAGCCATTCGAATCAACGATTGCCGTTAGTCCTGTTTTTGCATGGTGCTGGAGAAAGAGGCAATGACAATGAAAAGCAATTGGTGCATGGCACAAAACTATTCGTTGATTATCTAGATCAGTATCCTGCCATTGTGATTTTCCCACAATGCGCTGCGGATGGATACTGGTCATCTGCGGAGGTTGACCGGACGACATCGCCTGCTACATTGGTGTTTGACTACTCTAAGACTCCGACAAAAATGCTGAAAGCAGTGGAGGAATTAGTACCAACGATCATAAGCGAATTCAACATCGATAAAAAGCGCATCTATATCACTGGTCTGTCAATGGGCGGTATGGGCACCTTCGAATTAGTAAACCGACAGCCAAAATGGTTTGCTGCGGCGCTACCCATCTGCGGAGGAGGCGATGAGAAAATGTACTCAAAAAAGGCAAAAAAAGTACCCTTCTGGGTCTTTCATGGGGCGGATGACGTCGTAGTCGGAGTTCATCAGTCTACTCAAATGGTAAGTCATTTGAAGTCAAAAGGATTTAAAGTAAAATATACAGAATATCCTGGAGTCAATCATGACAGTTGGAATAATGCGTTTGCCGAGCCAGATTTTTTGAAGTGGATGTTTGCCCAGAAACGGTAAGTTGAATGAGAAAATCAGAAATAAGCCGCAACTATGGCTTAAGCTCATCTGATATCAAGACTGGTTGTTTGGTAGATTGCCGTAGAGCTCTCGACGGATGTACCTCATTATCCTTGCAACCCTTTTTTTCCCGTTCAAGTCACAGACCAAATCTTTGTTGATCCTCTTCACCGCTGCAAATGAAAGAATCACGCAGCCACTTATTCAAGAAATCAACTTAAATTCTTCGCTGAGCATTTGATCATTGATTATTTCAAATATGCGGTCCCTTTTAGCCGTAGAGTAAAGTACTTCTGAAAAAGGCAATGCAGTGCAAAAATCATGAAATGATTATATGCTTTCCAACAAAACATAATTTGAACTGCATACTGTACTAAATCATTACAACATTTTAGGTTGATTGGCTTAAATAGGCTTGTTAGGTCATTCCAATAAACTTCTCATTACTTCATAAATCAAGACCCTTTTTTGCGTCTAGCCCATGAACATCAATGAGAACGAATGGAAATATATCTTCTCGACATAAATGCTTAGCTATTTTGGTCAAAAGATTAGTAAGTTCCTATTTACATTCAATAGAGTAATACACTGAAATACCCTTTACATGTCGAGTGATATGATAACTGTACAAGTCATTAGCACTTCGTTTGTGTAGACCTGCTAAACTTTCGATAAAGTCAATTTTAAAAGAATGGAACTTCATACTTTGTATTTCATCCTGTATATCAGTGCTCAGGTACATTGACCACCTAACAACCTTGTACAGCAACAAATGGTGGAGCCGGGGAGATTCGAACTCCCGTCCAGACAAAGCGTCCGAAAGCTTTCTACATGCTTATCTTCTACTTGAGTTTTCGTCCTCGGCGTGGTGTAAAAGCAACCTTCCTCGGCTTATCTTCGTTGATTTCGACAAGCAAGCTGTAGCTGACTCACTTATCTATTCTACATTTTTGGTTAAAGCGGCATGATGTGTAGTAGACATCAACCATGCGGCCTAAAAGCTTTCTAATCCTAGATTAGGCAGCTAGTGCGAATTGTCTTTCGCCAACTATTGTTCAGTTACCATTTGTTACGCAGTGAGCAACTTTGCTGCGGCATGCTTACTAACCAACTTTCTTTCCTGTCAATTCCAGTCGGCCCCATATGTCAAAAAAAAATGTAATTTCCTTCGAAATCGAATATATAAGGTTCTATAGTGCTGTAAAGTTCCTTAAGTATGGCTTTTCTTTAAATACTTAGCAAGATCGCCTCATGAATGTCTTTATCCAAACTATGCTGATTGGCCTTAACAAAAGCATTACCTGTGATGCTTTCATACAATTCTATATACCGCTCACTTACTTGAGCAACAAACTCATCTGGCATCGACGGAACACTCTGCCCTTCTTTCCCTTGAAAACCTTGCGACATCAACCATTCACGCACAAATTCTTTGGATAGCTGTCTTTGGGGCAAGCCCGACGCTTGTCGAGCAGCATAGCCGTCCAAATAATAATATCTTGAACTATCTGGAGTGTGTATCTCATCCATCAAGCATATTTCGCCTTCAAAAAGACCAAATTCGTACTTAGTATCTACCAAAATGAGACCTCGATCAAACGCCATTTCCTGCCCTCGCTCAAAAAGGGCTAGTGCATATTCTTCTATCTGTCGGTATTTATCAACTGCAACGATACCTTGACCGATGATTTCTTCTCGACTTATATCTTCATCATGACCTTCGGAAGCTTTGGTGGTAGGTGTAAGGATCGGAGTCGGTAGACGATCACCCTCGAGTAATCCTTCTGGCAGTTTAATGCCACAAATCACTCGACCTCCATTTTTGTAAATCCGCCACGCATGCCCAGCCAAGTATCCTCTTACGACCATTTCTACTTTAAATGGTTCGCACTTGACTCCGATTGCTACATTTGGATGTGGCGAAAATCGCAGCCAATTAGGTACTATATCCTTGGTGGCTTGAAGAAAGTGAGCCGCCGTCTGATTAAGTACCTGGCCCTTGAACGGTATAGCTCTAGGCAACACATGGTCGAACGCGGAAATACGATCAGTAGTAACAACGATAAAGTGATATCCCACTTCGTAGACATCTCTTACTTTGCCTCGATAAAATGAAGTTTGCCCCGGAAGTATAAACGAGGTATCCGCTAATGACATGAAACTATGTTTAGAGATTCTTGACCGTATTGCGGTCTATAAGAATATCCTTGAGCTCTTTTATCATAGAATATTCATCCGGCAATGTCTTCTTCACTAATTCTTTCACGGCGAAGAATGTTCCTTTTTCTATACCCGGAATGTTTTCTTTGATGAGCGATTTAGCCACTTTGATATCATGTTTGAGCAATCCGCGAATGGAAGGAATATTGTGCCAATCACCTTCAATGGCTACTAAGCGTTGACCTTGATCATCTATCAGCTCGATTAACTCATGTTCTTGATACTTTTGATCTAGATCCGCTTTATGACACTCGGGCAGTTTCCATACATCAGGGTCATTTTCAATATCCGAATTAATCAAGAAAACTTCTAGTCCTTTCTCATGAAACCGATACAAAGCAATTCTCGCAATATCTAGGAAAGTCATAATATGAATTTAGGTGCGAAAGATAACAAACTTAACCATTCTAATTCAAATTAGTTGCCTCATCATTGCATGTCCGATCAGCAATAACATCAATTTTGAATCTTCAGGATTCATATCAGCAGTTTCGGTGATCATTCGGGTGAGTTGATATTCTTCATCGTAGCGGCTTACATTCCAAACAGTCTCAGCATTCATCAACGCAGGAATCATTGATTGTGAGGGCGTCGCATCAAGTCGAAGCGTTCGTTGACTGGATGCAATTTCTAGCTCTAGTGGTCGCTCGACATTAATTCGACCAAGAATGGTATCATGATGATAGAGAGTGACTTCGGAGTCTTGAGGAAAAAAATGAAAAACATCATTGTTCATTCTCATGGCTATAAGATAATTGTCCAAATTGCGATATCTACGCTCTGCAATGGCAAATAATGGCTCTTGATAAATGGATTCCCAAACCGCAACATAATCCACATGCATCGTACTTATCTCCTCTTTTAAACTGTGACGATGAGATAACAAGGAAATTTCTGCCAAAGGCCATGCTTGTAACTCTAACCCCAAGAGTGTAGCGGTTAGTTCATCAACCGCTTTTTGACGCTCAGATCGAGTCCCACTAATCCCTGCCTTAAACTTAAATATTTCGTTGAATATAAAATAAGCTACTGCACCCAAGATGAGTAAGATAATCGTCAATCGAGGCATACGTATAAATTAGCCTAAGTAGGATTTTAATTCTCCTGTGCTGATACACTTGCGCAATCTTCTGATGGATCGCTCTTTGATTTGCCGAACTCTTTCTCTGGTCAATCCATATAGTTCGCCAATCTCTTCGAGTGTCATAGGCTTGCGACCATTTAACCCATAATAGGCGGTAACTACCTCTACTTCTCTTGGGCTCAAAAGTGATAAACCATAGGTTACTTCGTCCTTAAGCGATGACTCCATTAATTGAAAGTCAGGACTGTCTATCTCGTCAAAGGTTAAAAGATCGAGCATGGTGGCATCACTGTCGTCACCGCCAACAGGGGCATCGAATGAAAGGTGGCGGCTACCGCTTTGCTTCATTTTCACGACGTCCTTTGCCTTCATATCAAGTAATTCACCTAACTCTTCATCAGACGGCTCTCGTTCAAATTCTTGGATAAATGAAGTAACAGCCTCATTGACCTTATTGTAAGAACCCACCTTGTTAAGAGGCAATCGAACAATACGCGCATATTCTACAATAGCTTGGAGTATGGATTGTCTAATCCACCATACAGCATAAGAAATGAATTTGAAGCCACGCGTCTCATCAAAACGTTGAGCAGCTTTCATCAACCCTACATTTCCTTCGTTAATCAAATCCGGCAAAGAAAGACCTTGATTCTGATATTGTTTTGCTACCGAAACAACAAATCTGAGATTCGCTTTCGTTAATTTCTCAAGTGCTTCTTTATCTCCTTCTCGAATCTTCTGGGCTAGTCTCGCCTCCTCTTCTGCTGTGACTAATTCTATTTTACTGATATCATTGAGATATTTGTCCAATGCCAAACTCTCTCGATTCGTTATCTTGTTGGTTATTTTAAGTTGCCTCATTCAAAAATCCTCTTATTAATTTCAGATAGTACTTGACTGGTATAATAAAAAGTACTATACATTTCTTTACTATACGCTAATAAAGCATATAAAGTTTCGCGGAGATCAAAAAAAAATCGATATTCTTATAAAATCAAGGCTTCTATGAAAAGATCGAATTATCTGCTTTTGCCATTGCCGTCCTCAAGCAAAACTTTACTTGAAAGCCTGAACTTGCCCGTTTTAGAATCGACGCCAACCAATTTGACTCTGACCGGATCGCCGACTTTGAAATGTTCTTCTACATTCTCAATACGCTTGTTTGACATTTCTGAGACGTGAAGCAGACCGCTCTTTCCAGCAAAATCAACGAACACCCCGTAAGGCATAACGCTAGCCACTTGAGCATCATATATATCCCCAACTTCAGGTTTAAAAGCAATCCTTTTAATTACAGATTCAGCCTCCTTTATTCCGTCTGAGTTTGAAGCGAATATGCTCACGACACCTTTATTATCCACCTCTTCAATGTTGATGGTCGTGCCTGTTCTCGCTTGTAACTCCTGTATGACTTTTCCGCCTGGCCCAATGACTGCACCAATAAACTCCTTGTCAATAGAGAATTCGATCATTCTTGGCGCGAATTCTTTTGGTTCGGATCTTGCCTTATCTATCGTCTTATCCATTTCACCTATGATGTGAAGTCTACCCTGCTTAGCTTGCATTAATGCTTGTTCTAGCAATTCATAAGACAGTCCGTCCACTTTAATGTCCATTTGACATCCACAGATACCATCTTTAGTACCAGTTACCTTAAAATCCATATCTCCCAAGGCATCTTCATCTCCTAATATATCGGATAAGATGACATGTCTTTTGCCGTCAGAGATCATACCCATTGCAATACCGGAGACTGCTTTGGTGATCTGAATGCCTGCATCCATTAAGGACATAGAGCCAGCACAGACTGTTGCCATCGAGCTAGATCCATTGGATTCTAATATGTCAGAAACTATACGCAATGTGTATGGCAATCCAGCGGGCAGCACTTGTTTTAATGATCTGCCTGCCAGATTAGCATGACCTACTTCACGCCGACCTGGCCCTCGCATAGGCTTTATTTCACCGACAGAAAGTGCTGGAAAATTATAATGAAGGATAAATTTATCGAAAGTGGTCGCCATTGCCGTATCCGCCATAGCTTGATCCAACTTGGTACCAAGGGTGCACGATGTCAGCGCTTGAGTCTCTCCACGTGTAAAGATAGCTGATCCGTGAGCCGAAGGTAAGTAATCAATTTCCGTCCATATAGGTCGTATTTCATCCATGGCTCTTCCATCCAATCGAATGCCTTCGGACATGACCACTTCTCTGATCGTTTCTTTTTTTAATTTATCATAGCAATCTTCCAATACGCCCTTTTTCTCAGCTATCCACTCTTCGTTATACTCTTCAGTTAGGGTTTCGATAAGTGATTTCTTGATCGCTGAAAACTCCTTTTTGCGAGAGACCTTATCTAACTTGCCCTTCGCCACAGCGATAATGCTACTCTCGCAATGTTTCTTAACGATTTGCTTTATTTCTGGATCTAATTCAGGTGAAATAAAGTCGCGTTTTATGGTCGCTGCCTCCCCTACCTTTTGTGCTAAGTCTAACTGAGCCTGGCATGAGATTTTGATTGAATCATGCGCAATTTTGATAGCTTCGACGATTTCTTGCTCTTGGCATTCCTTTCCTTCGCCTTCTACCATCATAATGTTATCTAATGTAGCCGCAATGACGAGATCTAAACTTGCCCGCTCCATATCAGCAACAGGAGGGTTGACCACAAATACACCGTCTATCTTTGCTACCCTTACTTCACTAATGGGACCCGCCCAAGGAATGTTTGAGACAGATAGTGCAGCACTGGCAGCGAGCCCTGCATATACATCTGGCTTTATGTTTGGATCTGATGAAATAAGGTTGACGATAATCTGTGTTTCGTTCATATAACCATCGGGAAATAATGGACGTATGGCTCTATCTATAAGACGACTTATGAGAATTTCATAATCTGAAAGCCTAGTTTCGCGTCTAAAGAAGTTACCAGGAATTCTTCCTGCTGCAGCATACCTTTCTTGATAATCTACAGAAAGCGGAAAAAAAGCTTGTCCTTCTTTGGACTCTTCTGAAGATACGACAGTGGCGAGGATCATCAATTTACCGACTTTTACTACGGCTGCGCCGTGAGCTTGTGTGGCTAATTTGCCCGTTTCAATCGTTACGTTGTGGCCATTTGGCAACGTAAAATTTGTTAGCGTAGGAATTCTTCCCATAATTTAAGTGACATAATTGCACGGCCATTTGTCAGCCGCTTTGTGTATTAATAAACGCACTCCATGAAACGATCTTCTCGTCGTAGAGTTGTAGTCTTCATGGTGTAGAAAAGTCGAAAAATATCGAAGGGGTATTCACCCGAACGATTACTTTCTAATACCCAATTTCTCAATCAAATCACGATATGCCGTAATATCTTTAGACGCGATATATTTAAGAAGTCGCTTGCGCTTACCCACCAATGTTAGCAAGGTGCGTCTGCAAGAGTGATCCTTTTTGTTCTCGTGTAAATGTTGAGACAGGGAGTTTATTCTGAAGGTGAATAATGCCACTTGAGCTTCTGAAGATCCAGTATTTTCAGCGGATCCGCCGAATTCTGAAAAAATTTCCTTTTTCTTTTCTAAAGGTAAGTAAGTTGCCATATGTTATTTTTATACCGAAATAGAGATTCCGAAAATCTAGATTTAGCGGCGCAAATATAATAATTTATTCGGTTTGGTAACTATTTTTCTCTTCACCTCTTATCATAGACATAAGCTGAACTTTAACGTTACACCAAAAGACCAAACCAAGTAGTATAGTGCATTAGCATTTCAAATCTAATGTAAAACAAAGAAGTGTCACAAATTATGTATCAAAGTTTTGATGCTAATTCTGAATCCTTAGCCTCATCCCAAAGCACATCCATTTCTGCTAGGGTCATTTGTTTTAGTGGTTTGATAGCCGACTCTTCGATGTGTTCAAATCGGCGCTTAAATTTACGATTCGTTAGATCTAATGCTCTGCTTGCGTCTATTCCTTTGAAACGCGCATAATTGACCAGCGCAAATAATAAGTCACCAAACTCTTCTGTCAATTGAGTCGTGTCACTTTCTACACGCGACATTTCGTCTAGTTCTTCTAGTATCTTGGCTTTTACATCATCGATATGTTCCCAATCAAATCCAACTTGCGCTACCTTTTCTTGCATTCTTTGAGCTTTTATAAGGGCAGGAAGAGCTTGGGGCACACCACTCAATATAGACTTTTTGCCCTCCGACATTTTTATTTCTTCCCAATTACGTTTTACTTCTTGTTCGTCTTTTACTTGCAAATCGCCATAAATATGAGGATGTCGACGAATTAACTTTTCACAAACTGTATTCAGTGCATCCGCAATGTCAAATGATTCTGTTTCACTAGCTATTCGCGCATAAAAAACAACATGCAACAACAGATCGCCGAGTTCTTCTTTGATACCGTCCATATCGCCCTTTTCTATTTCATCTAATAGCTCGTATGTCTCCTCAAGTGTAAGTGAACTCAGGCTATGCATCGTCTGCTTTCGATCCCATGGACATTTCTCTCTTAATTCGTCCATTATGGCTAAAAGACGACGGAAAGCGTTTAATTTATCTTCCATTCAAAACTATTCTAAAAAAACTCACGTTTTCATTTCAAACATAAGCTTTTTTTCAACTTAATTAATCTGGGTCTATGGAATATATAAAGATGTTCATCATCATACTTTTGGTCTTTGGTGTTTCCTTTTTGCTTATCAATATCCGCTACATTTTTACGGGTAATGAATTTAGAGGCACCTGTGCAAGCAACAATCCCATGATCAAAAATAATCTTGGCGAGTGTTCTGTGTGTGGCAAAACGCCCGAGGAGCAATGCAAGATGCCTACAGTCGTCAAATCTTAGATATAACGTCATTATCTTTCAAATGAAAAAAAGTTACTTAGTCGTTGCCCTTAGTGTTTTATTGGGCTTGATTTCTCAAGAATCACACGCGCAACGAATCGTTCCGCGCAATGGAGTTGAATTATACAAGGATATACAAAAACTAGGCTTTTTGGGCAATGTATTGTATGTCGCTGCCCACCCTGACGACGAAAACACCAGACTAATATCCTATTTTGCCAATCATATCAAAGCGGAGACAGCATACATTTCCTTGACAAGAGGAGGGGGCGGTCAAAATTTAATCGGTACTGAAATCGGGGCAAAACTTGGCCTCATTCGCACACATGAATTACTGGGCGCCAGAGCCATTGATGGGGGCAAACAATTTTTTAGCAGAGCTATTGATTTTGGCTATTCAAAACATTCTGATGAAACATTCGCGATTTGGAACAAACCCCAAGTCACAGCTGATTTAGTCAAAATAATTAGAGAATTTAGACCTGACATCATTATCAACCGCTTTGATCATCGCTCTCCTGGCACTACACATGGACATCACACTGGATCAGCTATCTTGAGTGTAGAAGCCTTTGATTTGGCAAGCGATGGACAGTATAAGGTTTTAGGGCTTACCAACGCTGAACCTTGGCAAACCAAACGTTTATTTTTTAATACATCATGGTGGTTTTATGGAAGTCGAGAAAACTTTGAGGCCGCTGATAAGTCAACCCTACTCGCAGTTGATGCCGGGGTGCATTTTTACGATTCTGGATATTCTAATGGTGAGATTGCCGCGTTTAGCCGAAGCATGCACAAAAGCCAGGGATTTGGATCGGCTGGTTCTAGAGGTTCAGATTTAGAATATTTAGAAATAATCAAGGGCGATTTTTCTGAAGGATCAAAAGATCCATTTGAGGGAATAGATACCCGATGGTCCCGTGTACCCAATGGAACTATAGTGGCGCAATTGATCGATGAATTATTGAGCGAATACAATTTTGTCGAGACAGCTAAAAATATCCCTAAGCTTATAGAAATCTATAAGAGTATTGAGAATACTGGTGACGCTTTCTGGAAAAACAAAAAGCTCGAAAATCTTAAAGAAATAATCGCTCATTCTGCTGGATTGTTTCTTGAAGTCGTCGCTAGCAGTAAATATGGCGTTCCTGCGCAAAATCTAAGCCTCCAAGTCGAAGCTATAAATCGTTCTACTTACCCTATGATCCTAAAGAATGTACGTTTAAATTCAAGTGATCAAGAAATTAGTATAGAAGCAAACCTTGCACCCAATATTGGTCTTCGCCAGACTATCGATTGGTTAATCCCCGCAGATATGCGAGCCTCAAACCCATACTGGCTAGAAGAGCCAGGCAAATTAGGCCTTTATCAAGTGCCTGATAATGCGTTGATCGGCAACCCCATTTCTCCTAGTGCTGAAGAAGTCGAATTTGTGATAGAAACTGGAGGGGTTATTTTGAGTTATTCAAGAGATGTTATCTACAAAAGCACAGATCCTGTTGCCGGCGAGACGTACCTGCCCTTTTATATTTTTCCTGCAGCGTCGGTTCAATTTATCGAACCTGTTTATGTGTTTTCAGATAGAAATACACGGGATGTTGTAGTAGAAGTAGAGGCGTTTAGAGATAATGTTAGTGGACAATTATTGTTGGAACATCAGCCAAGTTGGTTAGTAACTCCGTCCAGCATTGCTTTTGAAGGGATGCAAAAAGGAGAGAAACGACTTTTTACCTTTCAAGTCAAAGGCCCTGTGTTGTCAGAATCTTCGGTTATAACGGCCGTAGTACAAACCTCTACAGGAGAGCATCTCAATCGCAAGCTGACCCAAATCGTCTATGATCATATTCCTAATCCCATCATGTTAGAACCTGCCGAGGCAAAATTTGAGCGTTTGAATGTAAGCCGAAACGGAGAGCGTGTGGCATATCTTATGGGAGCTGGAGACGTAATACCCGCATCGCTCAGGCAGATAGGTTATCAAGTGGACGAAATTCTAGTAGATCAACTTACTGAAAATGTATTGGCTCAATATGATGCCCTAATTGTAGGCATTCGGGCGTATAATACGATCGAATCGCTGAAGTTGAAGAAAGAAGTGATTTTGGGGTACGTAGCCTCTGGAGGCAATTACATCGTACAATACAACACGAATCGCGGTGTGAAAGGTGATGAATTCAGCCCTTATATGCTTCGACTTTCAAACAGAAGAGTAACCGATGAAGAATCAATGGTCTCGTTTGAATTACCAGAACATGATGTTCTGAATACTCCAAACAAAATTACTTCTCGTGATTTTGAGGGTTGGGTTCAAGAAAGAGGTTTATATTTTGCTGATCAATGGGGAGATGAGTTTGAAGCCCCTTTGGCATGGGCGGATCTGGGAGAAAGCCTCCAAAAAGGAAGTTTGCTCATTGCCAAGCACGGAAATGGTCACCTTATCTATACGGGTATTTCATGGTTTAGGCAGCTACCGGCGGGAGTACCCGGTGCATATCGTCTATTTGCTAATATGATTAGCTTAGGCAAGTCAACATCTACCAAAAATGTAAATGCCGACAATGGTGGAAAAAGATAATTGGAAAAAAAAATATGCGCTTGTTCTTTTGCTAAATGCGCTCTACATAGCCATTTTTGCTGTAGTCATGTTTTACTTTAACTAAGTCGAATGCATGTAGTTGATTGGGTGGTATTGTTTTTTACGCTGATAGTCATAGCTGCCTATGGAATGTACAAGACGAGAAAACAAGCGGATCTAAAGGACTACCTATTAGATGGCAACCGTTCAAGATGGTGGACCATTGGACTTTCTGTTATGGCTACTCAAGCGAGCGCCATTACGTTTCTGTCGACGCCAGGCCAGGCGTTTGATGATGGAATGCGCTTTGTACAATTTTATTTCGGATTACCTATCGCCATGGTCATCATTTGTGTGACCTTCATCCCGATATATAGTCGACTTAAGGTATTTACCGCATACGAATTTCTCGAAGGTCGCTTTGATCTTAACACACGATTGCTTACGGCTGGTCTTTTTCTATTTCAGCGAGGCTTGGCTGCGGGTATTACCATTTATGCACCTGCCATAGTATTGTCGACTGTATTAGACACCAACTTATCAGATATGATCTGGATGATTGGGGGTCTTGTGGTATTGTATAGTGTCTCTGGCGGCACGGCGGCTGTCAACGTCACACAGAAATATCAAATGCTCATTATATTCCTTGGCCTATTCGTGGCTTTTTGGGTCATCTTAAATTCCTTGCCTTCTGATGTTGGTTTTATGGATAGCCTACGAATTGCTGGGGCAACGGGTAAATTAAATCTCTTAGATTTTAGTTTTGACCTTAATGATCGTTACACATTTTGGACAGGCATTTTAGGGGGAAGTTTTTTAGCGCTCTCGTATTTTGGTACGGACCAAAGTCAGGTGCAGCGCTATCTCACAGGGCGCGATATTGATGAATCGAGATGGGGCTTACTTTTCAATGCTGTTTTTAAAGTCCCAATGCAGTTTTTTATTCTACTCGTAGGTATCATGGTATTTGTCTTTTACCAGTTTAATTCTAGTCCTATCTTCTTTAATACATCAGTGAATGAACAAATGTATGCTTCAGCGGTATCGGAGGAATACAAGGCTAAAGAAAGCGAGTTGCTACGTCTTGAAGAAACAAAAGGGAAACTTTATAGAGAATACTTAGTTGGCGAGAATAGCACCTTGAAGGCGCAGCTAAACGAATTAGCAGTACAGGAGAAAAAGGTTCGTGCTGATGCAAAGGCCTTAATTGCTGATGTGACGCCTGATGTAGAAACGAACGACCGCGATTATGTTTTCATTCATTTTATCGTTAACAATATGCCGACAGGGCTTATCGGTTTGTTGTTGGCTGTTTTCTTTTGTGCCGCGATGTCATCTACGGCCTCTGAACTTAATGCGTTGGCATCCACAACTATGATCGACTTTTACAAGCGGCTATTCAGGCACGATCGCGAAGACACATCCTCCGTTGTCCATGCTCGATTATTTACCTTGATTTGGGGTGCGATTGCAATAGCTTTTGCCCAATATGCCAGTTTGTTTGAAAATCTCATTCAGTTCGTTAATATTATCGGTTCGATCTTTTACGGCACAATATTGGGCGTATTCGTTGTCGGATTTTACTTGAAATCCATAGGTGCTAAAGCTGTTTTTTATGCTGCCGTTCTCACACAAATCTTGATCATCATTGTTTTCAAGCAAGATGTAGTCGCCTTTTTATGGCTCAATTTGATTGGAACAGTGTTGGTTGTTGGCATATCATTTCTACTGCAAACTTTATTTCGATCGAAGGATTAACAAAAATGGCCAGCATTTTTAGGTTGGCGATCTCAGTTTCAATAGATTCATTTCGACATGATGGAGCAAAGCGTTACTTTGTCCGTTCGAATGAATTGAACTATGAATATCTTAAAAAAACCACATATAGCTACGAATCCTGAGCTTGCCATTTGGGAAGCTTTAGTTCCTGTAGTATTCCTTATTTCTTTGCTTGCTTGGAATGTTTACGTCTATGGAGATGATGCATTGAGTGGTTCAAATCAATTTGTACTTTTATTGGGTGCTGCGGCAGCAGCCATTATTGGATTTAAAAACAACGTTAGCTATAAGGACATGATCGATGAAGTGGCCGAAAACTTCAATTCTGTTGCAGAGTCGATCATAATACTTTTGTTGGTAGGTTCCTTGGCTGGAACATGGCTCATCAGTGGCATAATACCATCTATGATCTATTATGGGGTTCAGATCTTAAGTCCTGGCATCTTTCTGCCTGCCACAGTTGCGATATGCGCGCTTATTTCTGTTGCTACTGGTAGTTCATGGACCACTTCAGCCACCGTAGGTATTGCTTTGATAGGTATAGGTAAAGCATTGGGCTTGCCAGCTGGCATGATTGCCGGTGCGGTGCTATCTGGGGCTTATTTCGGGGATAAGTTATCACCACTTTCTGACACCACCAATCTAGCACCTGCTATGGCTGGCGGTGAACTTTTTAGCCATATTCGATATATGACGATTACAACTGTTCCAACGATTACTATCACGTTAATCGCGTTTATAATTATTGGTCTAAATCATTCTTCTGATGGTGTAGTTGATACCCGCGCAATTTTGTCGTCTATTGATGAATCCTTTTATTTCTTCGAGTGTTTTGATGATTGTTTCCCTTTCGCTTTTTTCGATGAGTTCCTTTAA
>CAZTSI010000030.1:34645-45878 GCA_964616755.1 uncultured Saprospiraceae bacterium
CCTTTTATATCAGCCCGCTATTGTTTTTGGTGCCGGCTTTGGTGGTTGTTTTAATTGTAAAAAAGACGAGACCATTAGTGGCACTTTTGGCGGGAACGCTTTTAGGAGCTCTATTTGCGTTGATATTTCAGCCTAACATAGTAGCCCACGTCAGTGGCAGCGAACAGCTCGATTTCATTTCTGGATATAAGGGTGTAATGTCAGCGATGACTGTGAGTACGTCTATTGAGACATCTAACCCTACACTCAATGACCTGTTTAGTGCCGGAGGGATGTCTGGTATGTTGGGCACGATTTGGTTGATCATGTGTGCGATGGTCTTTGGCGGAATTATGGATGCCATCGGAGCATTGGATAGGATAAGCAAGTCTTTATTATCCTTAGCCTCCAGCACCTTTGGTCTATTTGCTAGCACGGTAGCAAGTTGTTTGGCCTTAAATGCGACTGCCTCAGATCAGTACTTGGCTATAGTGGTGCCAGGAAAAATGTTTGCTAAGGCTTACAAAGACAAGGGCTTAGCACCTGAAAACTTGAGTAGAACTTTAGAGGACAGTGGTACAGTCACTTCGGCACTTGTTCCTTGGAATACCTGCGGCGCGTATCAATCACAAGTGCTTGGTGTCTCAACAGCAGACTATTTGGTTTATGCTATTTTCAATTATTTGAGTCCCTTTATGACTCTATTAATTGCTGGGTTGAACATCAAAATAAAGCAAATTAAAGGAGAGGTTTAACTTAACAAGATGGTTTCGTGCTGCTGCGTAAGTTCTCGAATGATCGCTTCGCGTTGCACCAATTCATTCGACAAAAATTGTAGCGAATCGGAGATATGGCCGTTAAGTTTTGAGGCTGAGCTAATACTCGCCGCCAATTGTTGGCGAAAAATCCAATCGGTAATAATATTGTTAAAGAAAAAGTCACTAAACTTTGTCATTCCTTCCACTTCAAGATTGAAGTCTAATTTCCTACCGATATCGCTTAGTTCTTTATCATATAGAAATAGATGATGCTTAATTTGATAGCTGAGATTGCGAGCACGGTCTATAGCATCTCTCTGTTGCCAGCGGCCATTGGTATTTTTATTTGTTGGCCAATTACCCCAATTCGAAGCCCTGCCAAGTTGCTCTACGATTTGCCTTGATAGGTTTAAGCACACCTCTCCTACTTCGAAAGCTTCAGACACTTCTTGCTTAAATGAAAAGTTCTCCTCCATCTGAATGCTGAGATTCAATAGCTTCGCCCTTAAGACAGGATCACCCGTGACAATTTCCTTTTCCCTATCACCTTTAAGTTCTGCAAGTTGCCTTTCTAAACCAGGCCGCTCACCTACTTTAGCGTTGAGAATATTTATTTCGTACTCTAGTAGTTCAATTTGCTTTTTGAGATCTTGATGTTTGAGGCTTCGCTCTAACAACGTATGTCGCGCTTTTTCTTCTTGTTCCTTTTTGCTACCTAAAATTTTGTAAAAAATAGATCTGGTTGAAAAACCTTCAAGCGCCTCAACTTCTTCAATATTCTCATCTAAGATTTTAAGGCTAGCATCATATTCAATTAAAGCTTGCTGATGTTCCTCATTTGTCCGTTCCAAATGGCTCTCTACTACCTTCAATTGCGTTAACTGACGCAAGACTTCATAAATTTTCGACTGAACATCGGTCATCCGTGTATAGTATATAGACTCAAAGATAGTATTTATATAAAAAAGCATATATTTCTGAGTTCGCTAGTCCGTTTTTTTGAGTTTCACATATTTCGCCTAAAAGCCCCCCGGTATCTGTTAATAATGTTGATCTAAGATTGTGTCATGATATTCGTCCAATATTTGATATAGATTGGATAGTATCTTCAGAAAAGTTGTAATTTGTTTCAAAATCAACAATCATGGGATTCTTAAGCGAATTAAAAAAATTATTCTTTTCAGTCGAGGCAGTAAGCAAGTCGGCAGCGCAAAAGGGAAAGGAATATGTTAGGGAAACATCAGACGACCTCAGCAAGAAAGCCACAGAACTTGGGAAAACTGCCTCTACGAAGGCTAATGATTTGGCCGAGGATTTTGGCGAAAAAGCACAAGAATATAGCAAGAAGGCCGCAGAAAGAGCAAGTAGTATTGGCCAAGAACTAAAGGAGCAAGCGGAGGATCTTGGCGAAACTATTGTTGAAAAAACAGACGGATTAAGAGATGCCATTCTCCATTCGGCCGAAGGAACCATGAATATGGTCAATAAGAGTGAAACGCTCAAAAAGGCTGCAGAAACTACTGAGCGATTTGGCGAAAAAATACTTAATACAGGGGAGGAGCTTGTCAAAATCGGCGCCGAGCGAATAGAGAAATTGGGAGGTGTAATATTAGGTGAAAACCATGAAAACCTAGAGCGAGCTAAGCAAATGACCGAAAAAATTGGAAGTAAAGTGTTAGAAGCAAAAGAAAAACTCGTAGAAAAAGCAGGTGAAGCGCTTGATGATCTCAATGAAAAAATAGATGATACGATCGCTAAGGGCAAAGAAATGGACGCTATAGAGGCTGCTAAACCTAGAAGAACACTACAAGAAACGCTTAACGAAAATAAAGGATCTCTTCTAGATGATAAGGATGACTTCTTTTCGAAAGCTGAAAAATTTGCGAAAGGCGATTACGGCGCTGTGCTAGAAGGCAAAATCACCATTCAACCCTCAGATACTCCAATTATTAAAGCTAGTCCAGCAAGAGCAGCAGGTTTTGATGATCTTGATGGCGATGGAAATGAAATAATTGACGATGCTATAATAGACAAGGAGTAAAACTTAGCTCGTCTATTGCCTTAACTAAGACTGACGTTAATTAGGATGATGGCAACCAAGGCCAAGAATAGTCCTATTTGAGCCATGCGGGTAAGTCGTTCTTGATAAAAAAGAGCGCCTACAACGGTTGATACTACTAGAATACCGATACTGTTCAATGGAAAAAGTACTGATCCATCCCATCCTTTTGATAGCATTGCCAAGAGTAAATAGATGGTAAAATAGTTTGGTATGCTCAATATGGTGCCTCCAATGATATCGCGTACTTGCCATTTATGGCCGTTCACCAGATACCTATAAAGACTATACACCGCCCCTAACAATCCGCCAAAAAAGAAGCAAGTTGCCGTGAATTCTGCATTTTCCCCTGCTGTAAGTCCTTTGGCTTCAATATAAAAGAGACCGAGTTCTATTAAGCCACTGAGTAAAAACACCATAATAGGTAACACGAGCAATGGATCCGTCCAATTGATGCGCGCTTTGGTTTTCTTGTCAGGCCAATTGACTAAGACGATGGCAGATAAAGCTAAAGTAATGCCCAATATTTTCAAAAAACCCGCACTTTCGTCAAAATAGACGATCGCAAAAACAGCAGGCATCACTAACGACATCTTCTGAATAATCGTCGTTAGGGATACTCCGACTTTTTGAATGGATAGAGCCATAAGGTTAAAACCGATGATAAACATTACTCCCAAGATCAATGCGTAAGGAAACCAAGGCTTGCTCCAAGCATTTTCAGGTATGGCTCTATGGCCAATAAGTAGACTAGCCGTAACCGTGCAGGTGGCATAATTAGTAATAATCGCATTGAGGTTATCTACCTTATACCGATTAAAAGCCTTAAAAATAATCGCTAGCAACACGTTGCAGCAGATGCACAAGAGTAATAGTAACATAATCTCTAACCTGACAGCAAGATAGAAAACTTACATTCATTTAGATCCTCCCCACTTCTTGTCACTAAAATTTAATTTTCGTCTGACTGATATGCCTTCAATTCTTGGTACTTTTGCGTACATTGTCTGAGGTATCCTATTCCCTATCAACAATAAAGATCTACGAATGCGCAAATATTTTACTAAACAAACCATCGGTTGGACTGCCTTAATCGGCTTGCTAGTCATTCAGTTATTTCGAATTGACAAGACTGCGCCGCCGATCAATGAAGCCAATGATTTTCTGTCCTTGGTAGATGCTCCACCTGACATTCTAACGATGATCAAGGCTGCCTGCTACGATTGCCATTCTGACCAATCTCGATATCCGTGGTATACTAATATTCAACCTGTAGCTTGGTGGGTAAAAGGGCATATTAAAAACGGTCGGGAAGAGCTCAATTTCTCGGTTTGGGATAGCTACAATGATAAGAAACGTGATCACAAACTTGAAGAATGCTCCGAAATGGTGGCAGAACAAGAAATGCCCCTCAGCTCTTATACTTGGGTACATAAAGAAGCCAGGCTAAGTAATGATCAACGTCAGCAACTTTCTGCATGGTTTAATGGGTTACGACTCTAAAGTAGCCGCCGCCGAGTCATCTCTTTGCTAATCAAGGACAATTCGCGGCTCATTTCACCTGTCACTGAAGTATTCTCTTCAGCGCGACGTACAAGATATTCTACCACTTCCTTCACTGGCCCATATACTACATACTTAGCCGTGTTGAATCCGGCTTGCGACAAATTGAATGTAATGTAGTCGCTCATTCCCATTAATTGGCAAAAGTTTAAATGAACATGATCACGAGTAAGGCCTCTATCAATAATTTCGCGAGCTAACAAGAGATTGCTGTTGAGATTGTGCGAGGCACAACAAAAGGCTATTTCCTCATAGTGATCTAGACAATACAACAGCGCAGCATCATAATCTCTATCTACCGAAGCTTTATCTACATGAATGGGAGACAAATAGCCTTTTACTTTAGCTCTGGCACGCTCCTTTTCCATGTACGCCCCTCTGACTAATTTAGCCCCAAGAATGTACCCTTTTTCCTTTGCTCTCTGATGATCCCTTTTAAGTTGTACCAGTTTGTCATGACGATACATTTGGTAGGTGTTATAGACAATAATACTCTGTGTATTATAGCTTTCCATTAAATGCTCGACGACCTTGTCCATGGCCAATTGCATCCAGCTCTCTTCGGCGTCAATAAAGATACCCACCTTTAGATCGTAAGCTCTATCACAAACGGTTTCAATGCGGTTGATAAATTTAGCATAAGCTTCTTGCTCGTAGCTACTCAATGCTTTGTCCAGTTGCTTTTTTTCCAAAAGTTCATTATCGACTAAGGCAGTTAGCTTACAACTTACTACTGGAACTGAGTTGTTAGACGCTGCAAACTCTATCGAAGACAACAATTGCTGAAGGGCTTCTTCAAAATCTTCTTCTTCAGACTTTGCTTCTGCGCCATAGTCCAATATCGTCAAGGTGTTATAACGATACAGATGATCGATTACATCTTGACATTCTAATAATGACGTACCCCCGCAAAATTGTTTAAAGATGGTTCGCTTCATAAAATAGTCAGCAAACGGCAGCCTAAATTTGACCGCATACTTGCCCACACATGATCCAATGTCGACAAGCCAAGGCTGGTTCATCAATTTGAATAAATAATAGCTTTCTTTTAAGTCTCGATCACTTTTGTTTTGAAAGGCTAACAAGGTATTATTAAAGTCAGGAAGTTCGGCTGTCTGTGTTTGTGTCAATGACATTCTAAAGTAAATTATTGGAGGTTATGGTCAAAACTAAAGAACATGGTGCATTCGTATTTTCAGCATTCATTTGTCAAATTAAAGCGAAGATGAATTTGTATAATCTTCCTTTGCGTCACTCCAAATAGCCCACGCTTTATCCGCCTGTTTTTCTAACATTTCTAAACCATTTTTAATCGATGCACCATTAATCTCACCACGCTGCAAAAATAGCGTTTTGCTAGGATTATAAACCAGATCAAACAGATAATGTTCGCGCCCTATGGCCGAATATGACAACAGCGGTGCATCCTCTAAATAAGGCGTCATTCCTAACGGCGTTGTGTTAATTATGAGCTTAGCTTGACTTATTTGATTAGAGGTCAATTCATCATAGACAATATCACCGCCAACGCGCGATACCCTTATGAACTGAATACCCATCCTCTCTAATACAAACCACACAGCTCGAGCTGATCCGCCGGTACCCAAAACTAATGCAAGATCGATCGTCGCACCTTGCAAAAAGGCCTTTAAGGAAGATTCAAAACCAAAGACATCTGTATTGAATCCAACTGCACCTTTGGGGGTAAATTTTACTGTATTAACCGCGCCTATAGCCAATGCCTCTTCTGAAACGTTGTCCAGCAACGGAATGACTGCTTGTTTGTACGGGATTGTCACATTTATGCCTCTGAGTTCATGCTTCTTTAAATCCCCCCATTCACTTAAGGATTTGAGTGGGTACAAATCATACTGAGCATCATGGATATTGAGATCAGAAAATTTGCTCTGAAAATAATCTGGCGAAAACGAGTGCGACAATGGAAATCCTATTAGACCATACTTCCTCATATCGTAATTAATTCAGTCGACCACTAAAGAGTTTGTACAAGGTTAGTAAAATTATTTTGACATCTAACAATAGAGAAGGATGTTGCACATATAAAAGATCAAAGCGCAACCGTTGAATCATCTCAGCCACATTGCTGGCATAGCCATATCGCATTTGTCCCCATGAAGTGATTCCCGGCTTGAGAGCATGCAAATAATAATATTCCGGCACTTGTTCAACAATCTGATCGATGTAATACTGCCTTTCAGGCCTCGGTCCTACAATAGACATCTGACCTAAAAGTACGTGCATCATCTGAGGCAATTCATCTATACGCCATTTTCGCATAATTCGGCCCCATGGTGTACAGCGAGGATCCCCCGCTACAGATAATTGAATTCCATCATCTTCTGCATTATCATACATAGATCGGAGCTTAATCATTGTGAAGGGTCGGCCAAATTGGCCAATTCTCAATTGTCGATAAAAAACTGGCCCAGTCGAATCCCTCTTTATCCTTATTGCAGCATAAATCATCAAAGGAGCAAATATTACTAAACCAATAGTCGCCGCAATTACATCTCCCAAACGTTTGAAGGTCCTGGAAGGGTGACCCATATATTGTTGGGTGATATCATAATGCGAAGCATGAACAGACGGACTCCATCTGAAATTTGGCGGAAGTCGATCTATAAGCTCATAATGCACTTTGAAGAGCGCTCTAGGAAAGTTACCATGGGCATAGGCCAGAAAACTATGTACATCTTTGTGATGTGAAAAAAACAACTCATCCATCTCTCCATGCCGATTTTTAAATTCTTTGAACTCTGCCATCGTGCGAATCGTATAACTAATGGGAGATACATTCGTATCACCTATTGAAACGCGTATCAAATCAAGTCCGCCTGTATGATATGCTCTTTTGATTAAGCTCAATATCGACATACGAAACATTAGCAGAATACTTAGGTTAATGAAAATACTGATCAAGAATATTTCAACGTAGCTCTTGTATTGCAAAGTAAGGTCATCGTGGATAACCAAGGTGAGTAGTCCTATCGACCCTATGAGCACAGCTTGAATAGTCTCCAAAAAGGTATGTAGCCTAGAAGCAAAAATAATCTTTTCGTAACCCCCCAAAGCCGCAAAAAGTAAACACCAAACGACAGGAATGATCAAAACACCAAAAAAGAACATGGAGTCATCCACAATCTTAACAATAGTGATGTCTGCTCGCTCAACAGTTTTTCGCCATATAAAGAACAACACCCACGCCAGAAGCATAGCAAGCCAATCCCCCACTCTAAATATGCCTTCCCAAGTACTTCTTTTCAATGCTACCTGAATTTCATTAAGGTGTACCCCAAAAGAAAAATGACAATGATTAATAAACTCGCCATCGTAATCGATCGTCGCACAAGTCGCACAAATTCGAGTATTTCCTTTTCATGTGTGGGATTTCGCTCTTTAATTTCAGCGAGCAACTTAGGCTCATCTAGGAAATATTTGATCGAGAAGTCTACCCTATTCGTTACCAAGTATTTATAAATCTTCAATACCTTGACTCTAAAGTAAAAGTTTAAAAAAAGAAGACCTATGAACACTGAAATGATGGCTATATAAAGAGTTTGGTACATTCGAAATAAAGCGTTTGAATAAGTCGCGAAATTAAGGTATTAATCATCAGAACATAGCGCAAGTTGGCGATAAGTAACAAAGTCATGGTAAATATGGACGATGGACTCCTTCTTTCCCTAAAAACAAAAGGCCTTTGTACTTTAGCTAAGATAGGTCAGAAATAAAATTTATTCTATATTTCGCATTCATTAAAAATTTACGAATGAAAAACTGGGTAATAGTACTTTTTTTACTTGTGAGCGCGCACATTTCTGCTCAAAATTTTGACTTGAGTTATTACCTTCCTGCGGTAGAATATGATCGTTCTATCCCGACTCCTAAAGAGTTCTTGGGGCATGAAGTAGGCGAAATGCACGTTACACATGACAAATTGTATTATTACGCCAAAGAGTTGGCTCGTCTTTCCGATCGCATTGATTTAACCGAATATGCTAGAAGTCATGAAAAAAGACCACTCGTATACCTGACAATAACCTCCCCTGCCAATCATAGCAATATAGAAAAGATCAAGGCCGACCATAAAAAGTTGACGAATACGTCCGAGAGCAAAGATGTCAATATAGACAACATGCCTATTATCATCTACCAAGGTAATTCAATCCACGGCAATGAACCTAGTGGTGCGAATGGAGCATTGGCAACTATGTACTATCTGGCTGCGGCTAAGTCTGGAGAGATTAATGATGTACTAAATAATGCCATCATACTTTTTGATCCATCCCTTAATCCTGATGGGCTTCAACGTTTTTCAACATGGGCCAATACGCATAGAGGCAAACATCTTATCTCCGATCCAGTGTCTCGCGAGTTTAATGAAGCATGGCCTAGTGGACGAACTAATCATTATTGGTTTGATCTTAATCGCGATTGGCTTTTACTAACGCACCCTGAGAGTCAAGGAAGAATTAGAACCTTCCATGAATGGAAACCCGATATTTTGACAGATCACCACGAAATGGGGACAAACAGTACCTTCTTTTTTCAGCCTGGCATTCCCTCTCGCACCAATCCTAATACACCAAAGCTCAATCAAGAACTTACGGCTAAAATTGGAGATTTTCACGGCGCCGCACTAGACAAAATAGGTTCTTTGTACTATGCCAAAGAATCCTTTGATGATTATTATTATGGCAAAGGTTCTACGTACCCTGACGCGCAAGGATGCATTGGAATACTGTTTGAACAAGCCAGTTCGAGAGGTCATTTACAACAAAGTGACTTTGGTATGCTTAGCTTTCCATTCACGATTCGCAACCAAGTGACGACCATGCTTTCAACGCAACGTGCCGGAGTGGCCTTACGCAAAGAAATATTGAATTATAAAAAGAATTCTTTTATCGAAGCGCGGCAATTAGCCAAAGCAAATCCTGTAAAAGCTTATGCCTTTGGTGATGCTCATGATCCTTACAAAGTTTCTCGCTTTATCGAAATATTGCTACAACACCAGATCGAAATACATCAACTCAAAAAAAATGTAGGCACCATAGCATCAGATCAAGGCTATGTAGTGTCGTTGGATCAAGATCAATACCGATTAACGAAAAGTATTTTTGAGAAGGTTACACAATTTGAAGACAGTTTATTTTATGACGTATCTGCCTGGACGATGCCTCTGGCTTTTGATATTCCTTACACTGAAATTCAGGGTTCCATTGGAGACCATCTCGGGACACGCCTAACCTCAGCACCTGTTGTCACAGGTAAAGTTCATGGCGACAAAGATGCCTACGCCTATTTAGTGGAATGGGATCAGTATTTGGCGCCAAGACTTTTAAAAGCTTTGATTCACCATAATGTCATCGTTCAGCAGGCGAATGAGTCTTTTACCATTGAGACAAGTTTGGGTACGAAATCATTTGGCCTAGGGACTTTAATCATTCCGACAAGCAATAATCAAAAACAGCCAGAAGGTGGACTACACGCATTTATGGAAAAACATGCCGCTTATAATCATCTCCCCATCTATGCAGTCAAGACAGGTATGGTGATAAAAGGTGTCAATTTAGGGAGTCGCACTGTCACTACCCTCAAAGACCCGAAACCACTCATGGTCATTGGCCCTGGTGTGAGCTCCTATGATGCAGGAGAGCTATGGCATCACCTCGATCAAATTCTTGAATATCCTGTTCCAATGGTGGATGCCGATAACTTTAACCGAGTTGATTTGACGAAATACAATACACTTATTTTACCTGATGGCAACTATGGTAGTTTGAATGGTCATGCTGACAGAATAAAAGCGTGGGCACAATCAGGAGGTAATATTGTAGCAATGCAAGGCGCGGTCTCATGGCTGAAGGCAAAAGATATCATCCAATATGAAAATCAAACGTCTAATGCAGCTATACCAAGCACTAATACCTTTAAGCGCTATGCTGATGCAGAAGAAGAAAGAGGCTCGCGCGTAACAGGGGGCATGATTGCCATGATGACTATCGACAAGACTCATCCATTATTTTATGGATACCATCGGGATGAGTTGCCGATCTTCAAAACTGGCAATCAATTTTTAAAGCCGACCAGCAATGTCTATGGTACACCAGCTAAATATTCGTCTAGTCCCGTTTTGAGTGGATACATTCATCGTGAAAATGTCGAAAAACTTTCAGGAGCTGCTGCTGTATTCACTCAAAGCGTCGGAAGAGGTCGTGTAGTAGTGATGGTAGATAATCCTGTGTTTCGCGGCTATTGGTGGGGAGCCAACAAACTATTTGCGAACGCCCTCTTTTTGACACAAAACATTAATTATTAAACTGTTATTTAAATAAAATTATAGAAATGAAAAAAATATTGATTTATAATCTTTGGCTCGGTTTGTTAGCACTCGCTTGCAATGAACCTACGAAAGAAGACAACACAACACCCGCTATAACAGAAGCAATTACAACTATGACTACAACACCAGCCTTGATTCACACTGTCTACTTTTGGCTAAAAGAAGGTATAAATGAATCAGATATTAAAGCATTTGAAAAAGGCCTGAGCGATTTAGGCAAATGCCCTCAAATACAAACATTTTACTGGGGCCCACCTGCTCCGACCGAAGATAGGAACGTTATTGACAATAGCTATGCGTATGCCATCAACGTGCATTTCGCATCCATTGCCGATGAAGCCGCTTATCAAACAGAGCCTTTACATCTCAAATTCATCGATGATCATAAAGATAAATGGTCCAAAGTTGTGGTTTACGATAACCTAATAAAATAGCTCTCAGTCTAGTTTCTGAAAGATAGTCATTTGACTTATGTCCTGAATTCAAGCGGCAAATGCAACTTTAGTTAAT